>CAJOLR010000004.1 GCA_905235565.1 uncultured Bacteroidaceae bacterium
CTAAAGTCTGCACCCTTACTCTTTCCTGTTATCTCGGCTATCCTTGATATTGTGGCCTGGGGTGGATGCAGTACCATTATCGTATATCTCTGTTCTATTGTCAAGTGCTTATATCCCATTTCGTGCAATACTTTTATACTCGTACTCACTTTCTGTTTTTCCCTTCAGGGTTGGTAGTTTCAGATTAATGTCGTAAGTTCGCACTACAACATTTTACTAACCAATTAAAACAGGAAAAATGAAAAAGATTATCCTATCAGTCATGACGCTGGCTGCACTGTCCGTGTCAGCTCAGCAACAGAGAAACAACAATGTTCCGTCATATGCGGACGCAGTCGAGGATTTCAAGCCCTCAGTGATCACAAACCAGCCCGGCCGTCAGTATCCGATGGTGAACTCACAGGGTGCTGTGCGCGTTCAGCTTCGTGCTCCCGGCGCCACATCGGTCCAGTTGGACCTGGGTCGCCGTTATGAGATGACCAAGGATGAGAACGGCGTGTGGACAGGTACATCGGCCCCTCAGGATGTAGGTTTCCACTACTATCAGCTGATTGTGGACGGTACGGCTATGCCCGATCCCGGTACTATCTCATATTTTGGTGCAGGCCGATGGGGAAGCGGTATCGAGATTCCGTCGGACGATATGGATTTCTGGCAGGTAAAGGATGTTCCTCAGGGTTCTATTGTAGAGAAATACTACTGGTCAAAGGCTACAGAGAGCATGCGTCACTGCTATGTCTATCTGCCCAACGAGTACGACAAGAACCCTAACAAGAAGTATCCGGTTCTGTACCTGCAGCACGGTAATGCCGAGAATGAGTACGGCTGGTCCGTTCAGGGGCACACCGGCCAGATCATGGACAACCTGATTGCAGCCAAGAAGGCTGTTCCGTTCATCATCGTAATGGATTACGGCCAGGGCCAGAACATACATCTTAAAGGTCAGTATGCTCCTCAGCCTCAGCAGCAGGGTCAGCAGGGCGGCAGCGGTGCCAGCAACGACGCATTCTCCGTGGTGCTTCTGAATGACATCATCCCGTTCATTGAGAAGGAGTTCCGTGTATATACCGATGCGGCTCACCGCGGTATGGCCGGTCTGTCAATGGGTGGCGGTCAGACACGCCGTATCACATTGGCCAACCCCACCAAGTTCGGATACATAGGTATGTTCAGCGGCGGCACAATCAGCCCTGATGATGTAAACGGTGCAAACGGTTTCAAGAATACCGCCAAGCTGGTGTTCATGAGCTCCGGAAGCAAGGAGAACCCCAGAGTGATGGAGGCTGCCGAGGCACTTAACGGCATGGGTGTAAAGGCTGTAGGTTACATATCGGAGGGCACAGCCCACGAGTGGCATACCTGGCGCCGCAGCCTGTATCAGTTCGCTCAGCTGATTTTCAAGTAAAACAAAAAGGGAGGCTCCGGCCTCCTTTTTTTATGCCTGACTTCTAACATTTTGTCATAGTTTTCGGAAGGGCTCGGGTAAATACTGTCAAAATGAAAAATATTTTAGTCAATACCTCGCAAAGTGTAAACAATAGTAGGTTTTGACTTTGCAAAATATTTGTATATTGTTCAAAAGTTTATCACTTTTTTCATTGAAAATATTTGTTTTACCCGAATTAAGGGACTACCTTTGCGCCACGAATCAAAAAATCTTTAATTTTATACTCTGTTATGAAGCATAATTTTTGCGCAGGTCCTGCTGTTCTTCCGCAGGAAGTGATTGAGAAATCAGCTCAGGCTGTCTATGATTTTGCCGGCACAGGCATTTCCATTCTCTCTATCAGCCACCGTTCAAGTGAGTTCAAGCCCGTTGTTGATGAGGCCGAGGCTCTCATCAAGGAGATCCTGGATGTACCCGAGGGTTATTCAGTGCTGTTCCTGGCAGGTGGTGCCAGCATGGAGTTCTGCCGCGTTCCCTATAACTTCCTCAACAAGAAGGCTGCTTACCTGAACACAGGTGTTTGGGCCAAGAAGGCCATGAAGGAGGCCAAGGCTTTCGGTGAGGTGGTAGAGGTGGCCTCATCGGCCGAATCAACCTATACCTACATCCCCAAGGATTACGTTATCCCTGCCGATGCAGACTATTTCCACTTTACAACAAACAACACCATCTACGGTACAGAGATCCGCAAGGACCTGGACAGCCCGGTTCCATTGATCTCTGACATGTCATCGGATATTTTCTCACGTCCCATTGATGTAAGCAAGTACAACTGCATATACGGTGGTGCCCAGAAGAACCTGGCTCCCTCGGGTATGGCCTTTGTTATTGTCAAGAACGATGCACTGGGCCATGTGGACCGTTATATCCCCACCATGCTGAACTACCAGACACACATTGACAACGGTTCTATGTTCAATACTCCTCCCACATTCACTATCTACTCAGCACTGGAGTCACTCCGCTGGCTCAAGGCTCAGGGTGGTGTAAAGGAAATGGCCAAGCGAGCCGAGGCCCGTGCCGCCAAGCTGTACAGTGAGATTGACCGCAACAAGCTGTTTGTAGGTACCGCCAAAGAGGAGGACCGTTCTTACATGAACATCTGCTGGGTTATGCAGCCCGAGTACAAGGAACTTGAGGATGAGTTCATGAGCTTTGCCAAGAGTCAGGGTATGGTCGGCATCAAGGGTCACCGTTCAGTCGGCGGTTTCCGCGCTTCATGCTACAACGCTCTGCCTATGGAGAGTGTTGACGCCCTGATTGCATGCATGAAGGAGTTTGAGGCAAAACATTGATTCATCGCTATGAATCAATGCTTTGCAATTGACAATTGACAATTAAATACACATTAATTATATGAAGGTACTTGTTGCTACATCAAAACCTTTTGCAAAGGTTGCTGTTGACGGAATACGTGAAGTTATTGAGGGTGCAGGTTATGAGCTTGTACTGCTTGAGAAATATACAGAGAAGGCTGCTCTTCTCAAGGCTGTTGCCGATGTTGACGCTATCATCATCCGCAGCGATATCATAGACGCTGAGGTATTTGACGCTGCCAAGCAGCTTAAGATTGTGGTTCGCGCAGGTGCAGGTTATGACAATGTCGACCTGGCATCGGCCACAGCACACGGAGTATGCGTAATGAACACTCCGGGTCAGAACGCCAATGCAGTTGCCGAGCTGGTAGCCGGTCTGATGGTTTACGCCGTACGTAACTTCTACAACGGCACATCAGGTATCGAACTGCTGGGCAAGAAACTGGGTATCCACGCTTTCGGTAACGTAGGCCGTAACGTAGCCCGCATAGCCAAGGGATTCGGCATGGAGGTTTACGCTTTCGATGCATACTGCCCCAAGGAGGTTATCGAGGCTGCCGGCGTACATGCAGTTGACAACGTGGAGGATATGTACAAGACCTGCCAGTTCATCTCACTGCACTTGCCTGCAACCGATGAGACTAAGAACTCTATCGGTAAGAAACTGGTTAGCCTGATGCCCAAGGGCGCTGTCCTGGTTAATTCAGCCCGTAAGGAGATTATCAATGAGGACGAGCTTATCCAGCTCATGCAGGAGCGTGAGGACCTTAAGTTCGTATCAGATATAGCACCTGCCGCTGCCACCAAGTTTGAGGAGCTGTTTGCAGGCCGTTACTTTGCTACTCCCAAGAAGATGGGTGCCCAGACTGCCGAGGCCAACATCAACGCAGGTATTGCAGCCGCCAACCAGATTGTGGGATTCATCAAGGATGGTATAACCAAGTTCATGGTTAACAGATAATGGCTATAGTAAAACCATTTCAGGGAATCCGTCCGCCCAAGGAACTTGTCGAGAAGGTGCAGAGCCGTCCTTACGATGTGCTCAACTCAGAGGAGGCCAAAGCCGAGGCAGCAGGTAACGAGATGTCCCTTTATCACATCATCAAGCCCGAGATTGACTTTGATCCCATAGCCGAGGAGACCGATCCCCGTGTGTATGCTAAGGCCGCCGAGAACTTCAAGAAGTTCCAGGACAAGGGCTGGCTCAAGCGTGACACCAAGGAGCAGTACTACATCTACGCTCAGACTATGCAGGGCAAGACCCAGTACGGTCTTGTGGTTTGCGCATACGTGGAGGATTACCTCAAGGGCAACATCAAGAAACATGAACTGACCCGTGCCGATAAGGAGGAGGACCGCATGAAGCATGTCCGCGTAAACAACGCCAACATCGAGCCGGTGTTCTTTGCCTATCCCGATGACAAGGTGCTTGACGAGCTTGTTGCCAAGTACGTAAAGGTGGCTCCCGAGTACGATTTTGTTGCCCAGGGCGACGGTTTCCGTCATCAGCTCTGGATAATAGACAAGGATGAGGATATCAAAACGGTAACAGAGCGTTTTGCACATATTCCTTCACTTTATATCGCCGACGGACATCACCGTTCAGCCGCTGCTGCCCTGGTTGGTGCCGAGAAGGCCCGCCAGAATCCCAACCATCGCGGTGATGAGGAGTACAACTACTTTATGGCGGTTTGCTTCCCGGCTTCACAGCTCACAATCATCGACTACAACCGCGTGGTCAAGGACTTGAACGGCATGACATCGGACCAGTTCCTCAAGGCACTGGAGAAGAACTTTGTTGTAGAGAAAAAGGGTAAGGATATATTCAAGCCGTCAGAACTCCACACGTTCTCACTCTATCTGGACGGAGAATGGTATAAGCTGACTGCAAAGAAGGGGACATTCGATGATTCAGACCCCATCGGCGTTCTTGATGTGACAATATCATCAAACCTGATTCTGGACCAGTTGCTTGGTATAAAGGACTTGCGCCGCGACAAGAGGATTGATTTTGTTGGTGGCATACGCGGTCTTGGAGAACTCAAGCGCCGTGTTGACAGCGGTGAGATGAAGATGGCTCTGGCGCTCTATCCCGTTTCAATGAAACAACTTATGGATATAGCCGATACGGGCAACATCATGCCTCCCAAGACTACCTGGTTTGAGCCAAAACTTCGCTCAGGATTGGTAATCCATTCACTTGACTGATAAAAAAGCTTGCGATTCAATCGCAAGCTTTTTTGTTTATACGTGACTAACCCGGTCTTTCCTGGGGAGTTTGGCGTTGACTTCGTTGTAGGCGTGGCGGGTCAGCTCTTCTATCAGCGGGCGGTCCACATCGGCATCGAGACGTATCTGGTTCCAGTATTTCTTGTTCCAATGGTAGGCGCCTTCTATTGCGGCGTAATGGTCGCGCAGTTCCTGTGCACGGTCGGGGTCACACTTGAGTACCACAATATCGGGCTTATCGAGTGTAATACAGGCAAATATCTTGCCTTTGAGACGGAATACCACAACCGTATCATCAAACGGCATATCCTCGGTTGTAAGAGGCAGACTCAGGCAGTATTCGCGGAACAGTTCTATATCCATAACGTGTTTCAGTTCAACAGTTTGACAATCTGCTCCAGGTAGTGGGCATCGGTCTCATCAAAGGTGTTCAGATACCTGCTGTCAATGTCAAGTACGGCCGATACCTTATCGGCTTTGAATACGGGAACCACTATCTCACTGCGGGACTCACTGCTGCAGGCTATGTGTCCCGGAAACTTCTCAACATCTGATACTACTATAGTATCGCGGCGCTGCCATGATGTTCCGCACACTCCTCGGCCGAATGCTATCCTTGTACAGGCAATAGGGCCTTGGAAAGGTCCAAGTACCAGTTGCTCCTTGCCGTCGGAGCCTTTGCGGATTATATAGAATCCTGTCCACCAGAATCCCATTGTCTCATGGATGAGAGCCGCCAGATTGGCCATATTTGCTATCAGATCATTTTCTCCGTCCAGCAATGCAGCCGCCTCTTTAAGCAACTGCGTGTATTTGAGTTCTTTGTCTGTCATTTGATTATTATCCTCTGGTTTTCTGGTGTTCCGCTTCTTCCGCGTAATGTGACATTATATATTCCTTTAGGCATTGCCGATGTATCAAATGATACTGTACCGTCTTTGACGACGGATGATTCAAGTACTTGACCAGACATCCCAGATACAATCACATTGTCATTGCCGGTAGATTCTGAAACATGAATATCCAAACGGCTTCCTTGCTCTATCACTGTCGGGCTTATTCCCATCCTTGAAGGAGAACGAGATATGGACATGACTTGTGTGGTTGTGGGGTTAATAACATATACTCCTTCATATGTTTTCCAATGGTAGTAATTGCCCGATCCTTGCTGTACATCCTCGGACGTGAGTATGTAAACAAGCCCATTCATGACAGATACGGAATTAACCCTGAGATATGTGGTGATTTGGTCCTTTTCATCGGGCAAACTGATGTATGCCAGCTGTGAGCCTTTGCTGTTCATGACCTTCAGACCTTTGTACTTGCGGGACTGGTTTACACTTCTGCGGATTACCCAATCATCGCATATCCATCCATCACCAAATCTGGGTATCAGCTCTATGTCAGCTATCAGATACTCCCAATTGTCATCATCGTTGAATATGTTCTGGCTGGCATAGATGGTGGTTGTAGGATAGAATGAGTTGTCAATGTCCTGATATAGGAATCCTTCCAGGTTTGGCTCATACTGGTAATAACCGTTTTCAACGGAATAATCAAGGTCTTTGGTCCATACGGCATTTGTGGTATCAAGTTCGGTATAATAACCAAAGAAGTGGTACATGCAGACACAACTGTCCTCGCTTACACCCCAGAACTCGTACGGATATTTGCGCCCGTAACGCTCAAACTGATAGAACTGATCATCCCTGAGATTGTTGCCCATCAAAGCCTTCATGCCGTCGGCATCAAAGAACTCAATCAGCTGGAATGACTCTCCGTATCCCCATAATCTCCGGATGAAATCCTCTATCTCAGGAATCATAGAAAGGGTGTAAGTGGTATCCTTATCCGTAAACTTGTCATAGAACTTTTTATCAAACCTGACTGTTTCAATCACACCTTCGGCCTTCTCATAATATGTGTCCGATGACTCCTGCGGTGGAACAGAAATAGCCAGTTTGATGCCCTGTGGCCCCGGACTTTCATAGATGCCTATCTCTGATTTATTCCCGTTGTGGTCAAAATCCACTACGGTCATATATGCCTTACCGTCATTGGTCAGTTCCTTGGGCAGGGGGCTGACTGTTGATTCACTGCCCATACGGGCTTCCATCTGCACAGTCTGCGCCGTAAGTGTAGCTGATGCTGTAAGCAATGCTGCGATAATAAAATAGTATTTTCCCATAACAGTCTTTCTGATAATTATCTGCAATAATAACCAATTGTTTTTATGTGACAAAGATTATCCATGCGTATCATTTTATTAATTTTGCGTTTATGGCGGAGCATTGGAGCATATATGCGGATTGGAACCCTTGGCATGGTTGTACCAAGATAAACCCGGACTTCTGGCGTATGATGTGCGCCGTCCGTTTCAACTCAGTCAGGCTCATAAGGCCAACATTGACTATAAGATAGACCAATTCTTTGTGCCGGAGAAAGTCAAATTTGAGTGGAAGGAATCAGACTATCGCCAGGAGGAGTTGTTTGATGGATTATTAACCGAGTAAACTATAGAAGATGAAAAAAGTATTGTTCATTCAGATTGCCTGCGCGGCGATGATGCTGTGCGCATGTGGCGGTAACCAGCCGCCTGTTCAGAGTTTTGATGATATAGTTGCATCCCGCCGCAGTGTACGTGACTATGACGCTTCCAAGACAATAAGTCAGGAGCAGGTTATGGAACTTATCAAGTGTGCTCAGGAGGCTCCGTCATGGGCCAATCAGCAGCCTACAAAGTATTATGTGGCCATGAGCCCGGACAAGGTTGCTGCTGTTAAGGACTTGGTAGGTGACGGTAACAAACGTAATACCGCGGGCGCTCCCGTTATGATTGTATCAACATACGTCAAGGGTAAATCAGGCTTTTTCCGTTCTAATCCGGCCAATGAGATTGGTGACGGATGGGGCGCTTACGATAACGGCCTGAGTAATGCCTACTTTATACTGAAAGCCCGTGAGCGCGGTTTTGATACCTTGATTATGGGCATGCGTAATTCCGATGAACTGCGTAAATTGTTTGCCATCCCTGATGACGAGTGCATCATGGCGGTCATCAGCCTGGGTTACCGTGCATCGGACCCCAACCGTCCGGACCGCAAACCGACAAATGAGATGGTAAGGTTTTTCTGATACATGTTTCTTTTTATCTTTGCATAAACAATTGAAGCAATGAAAAAGACAATAGCTACAGCTAAGGCTCCGGCTGCAATAGGGCCATACTCACAGGCAGTAAACCTGAATGGAACGGTGTTTGTATCGGGCCAGCTTCCCGTAAATCCTGCCGACGGAACCATTCCCGCCGGTATAGAACTCCAGACCCGCCAGGCTATGGATAACATAGGTGCTATACTTAAAGAAGCCGGACTGACATTCAATGACATAGTCAAGACTACAGTGCTTATGGCCGACCTTAAGGATTTTGCGGCTATGAACGCAGTGTATGCAGAGTATTTTCCACAGGATAAGCCTGCACGTGCATGTTTTCAGGTGGCAGCTGTGCCCAAGGGCGCACTCTTGGAGATTGAAGCGATAGCCGGCAGGTAAGGCTCATTTATGAGAATTACGCGTAGTTTGCTGCTCTGTCTGGTCATGGCGCTTGCCACGGCTTCATTATGCTATTCTCAGAATAATCCTTATCAGATTGATGACGAGTGTTATAAATACATGACCGAGGCTGACAGGCTGATTGGTAAGCCGGGATTTGACGAGCAGACGTCAGAGCTGAAGGTTGTAAATGTCATAGTAGCGGTCTTGTTGTCAGTCATTCTGTTGGGCGGTATCCTGGGCCTTTATATATATGTAAGGAATCTCAGGAAGAGCCAGCGTAAGGACCGTATCATGATAGCCGAACTCACAGAGGCCAATGAGCGGGCCCGTGCGGCAGACGTGGCAAAGACACAGTTCATACAGAATATGACACATGAGTTGCGTACACCGCTCAATGCCATATCCGGTTTTTCGCAGGTGCTGGTAAATCTGCTGACCAATGCATGCAAGCATACTGTCAGGGGAGAGATACGTCTGGGCTGCTCTCTAACCGATGTGCCGGGTATGCTTTCATTCAGCGTTGAGGATACAGGCCCGGGTATTCCGGCCTCCGAGGCTGAACATATATTCGAGCGATTTGTCAAACTGAACGCATTCGTACAGGGTACAGGACTGGGATTGAGTATATGCCGTCAGATAGCTCATGCGTTGGGAGGCAGCGTATATCTTGACACTGAATATACCGGCGGGGCACGTTTCGTTTTCAATATTCCGGTATCAGGAAAGACCGAAGAGTAGGATATGGAGCATAGTACTGATACATATCTCACTGTTAAGGACAGTGCACAGACTCAGTTTGTGGAGCAGCGCAGCAGGTTCATTTCATTCATCTGGCATGTGACTTCGGCCGATGAAGTCAAGGATCGTATAGCAGCCCTGCAGAAAGAGTATTACGATGCGCGTCATATATGTTATGCCTATATGTTGGGCCCGGAGCGCACGGACTGGCGTGCCAATGACAACGGAGAACCGTCCGGTACTGCAGGGAAGCCTATCCTGGGACAGATAAACAGTTCCGGGCTGACCGATGTGCTCATAGCTGTGGTAAGGTATTTCGGCGGTGTCAAGTTAGGGACATCGGGTCTGACGGAAGCCTACAGACAGGCTGCGGCGCAAGTTATTGCCAAGGCTGATGTTGTGACGGCATATGTAGAGAGTCAGGTTGCTGTCCTTTATACATACAACATGACCAATGTAGTCATGAAGGCGGTCAAGGATATGGACCTGCGGATAGTCAGCCAGGAGTGGGGCGCATTCAGGGCAGAGGGGCATTCACGCGGTTTTGACTGCCGCAGTGTGTTTTCGGCCAGACTCAGCGTTGTAAATCAGTTTATCGGTCGTCTGGAAACTGTGGCCGGTACACAGCCGGAGCCGGAACTGGTATGTCTGGCCAAAGATTAACCGGTTATTTATGCTATTATTACGTTTTTTCAGTAAGTTTGCAATACTGATGCATGTGAGTTAATTATTGATATAAATATAATGAAAACAGGAAAATTAAGCGCGGGCATAGCTTCATTGCTTTTAGCGGTTTCAATGCAGTCATGCGGCGGTCAGTCAAGGCCGGAGAACAACAATGGCCATAACCTTTGGCTGGGTGACATAACAGTTCCAGTAAACGCTCCTATGAAAGAGAAACTGGGTAAGTATGACAGCCAGTTGGGCGATGAGGGATTCCGCATCAGAAAGAATGACAAGGGTGAGGCTGTTATTTATGCAAATACGGATGCCGGCCTTATGTACGGCACTTATCACCTTAAACGTCTGAACGATTGCGGTGATTTGTCAAAACTGGACAAGGAGATAGTTGAGGTCCCGGCTTTCAGGTATAGGATACTGAACCATTGGGATAACCCAAACCTGACTGTGGAGCGCGGATATGCCGGCAAGTCACTCTGGAAATGGGAGGAGCTGCCCGGTAAGATACGTCCCGAGTATGAGGAGTATGCACGCGCCAACGCATCCATCGGCATAAACGGCACGGTTCTCAATAACGTGAATGCCGATGCCCGTATGCTCAGCCGCGAGTATCTTGAAAAGGTTAAGGTACTGGCCGATATATTCCGTCCGTATAATCTCAAGGTATATCTGTCACTCAACTTTGCCGCTCCCAAGCATCTGGCCGGTCTCAAGACCAGCGATCCTTTGGATAAGGATGTAATCAAGTGGTGGAACGATAAGGTGGCCGAGATTTACAGCATAATACCTGACTTTGGAGGATTCCTGGTAAAGGCCAATTCCGAAGGTCAGTCAGGTCCGCAGGACTACGGCCGCACCCATGCCGACGGTGCCAATATGATTGCTGATGCCCTGAAACCCTATGGCGGAATCGTGATGTGGAGGGCGTTTGTCTATGCTCCGGAGTCACCCGACCGCGCCAAGCAGGCAGTTGAGGAGTTCAAGCCGCTGGACGGACAGTTCCGTGACAACGTAATCATCCAGATCAAGAACGGTCCGGTTGATTTCCAGCCGCGTGAGCCTTTCAGCCCGCTGTTCGGTCAGATGGAAAAGACCAATGTGATGGCCGAGATGCAGATTACTCAGGAGTATCTGGGCCACAGCAACCACATGGTCTATCTGCACCCCATGTGGAAGGAGTGCCTGGACAGCGATACATATCAGAATGGAAAGGGTAGCACCGTGGCAGCTGAGACTCTAGGCAAGGTGCATGGTAATACAAAATACAGCGCAATTGCCGGAGTGACCAATATTGGTGACAGTATAAACTGGTGCGGACACCACATGGCTCAGGCCAACTGGTATGCATTCGGCCGTATGGCATGGAATCCGGACCTGAGCTCGGAGCAGATCATTGATGAGTGGATAAAGCAGACCTTTACCGCCGATAAGAAGTTTGTGGAGCCTGTGGCCAAGATGCTGCTGGAGTCACGTGAGGCATGCGTCAAATACGAGATGCCAATGGGCTTGCACCACTGTTTCTCAGGTGCCGGTCACTATGGCCCAGGACCCTGGGACCGCTCCTCACGTCCCGACTGGGAGCCTGCGTACTATCATAAGGCTGCTGCCGACGGAATAGGTTTTGACAGAACCTCCAAGACCGGTACCGATGCCGTAAGCCAGTATCATGAGCCGCTCCGTTCACTCTATGACAATGTGGAGACCTGCCCCAAGGAACTGATCCTGTGGTTCCACCATCTGCCTTGGGATTACAAGATGAAGAGCGGTCGCACCCTTTGGGATGAGCTTTGCTACACCTTTGAAGAGGGTATCAAGGAGGCGCGCGGCTTTATCCGTACATGGGAAAGCGTTGAAAAATATGTCGACCCGTACCGTTACGGCCAGATTCATGACAAACTGGTCCGTCAGGCTAAAGATGCCATCTGGTGGCGCGATGCCCTGATGCTCTATTTCCAGACATTCTCTGGAATGCCCATACCGGATGACTGTACCAAGCCACAGCATACTCTGGATGAACTGCGCAGTTTCCGTCTGCGTATATCCAACTATGAGACTCCGGCACTTGATAAGCTGCCCGTTTATGAGTTGGACCTTTAATGACACTGATTTTGTTTTATTTATAAAAAGAAAAAGACTACTATGGCATCAATTCAGGATTTTATTCTTAAGCAGGTTACCGCACAAGCTGGTAAGGTTGATATTCCTTCAAACCTGAAGGATAAGGTGTTGGGAGGTCTGTCAGATTCGATATTCGGCAGCCTTACCCAGACAGCAGCCAAGACAGGTGGCATTGAGACTATCAAGGAACTGGTTACAGGTAAGACCAAACCGGCTGCCAGTCCCGTTACGTCACTGGCTACAAACCTGTTTACACAAAACGTTTTGAGCAAGATGAACCTGGGCGCAGCCGCATCATCACTGACCGGACTGATTCCGGGAGTAATGGGAAGCCTGTCATCTTTCATCAAGGATCAGGACGGAGACGGTGATATAGACCTTCAGGATTTCCTGGCGGCTCTGAACGGTGGCAAGGGTGGTTTACTTAAGACGGCAACATCCATGCTTGGAGGACTGTTTAAAAAGTGATTGTCCTTATAAATTCTGTATTCTGTTGCTTGCAGTTGATAAAAATGATTAAATTTGCAATACAAATACTAAAACAAAAAAGGATTATGAAGAAATTATTGTTTATGGCAGCAGCTCTGCTCACAGCAGGATTTGCCAGTGCACAGATCACTTACTCAATTGGTTATTTGAACTCAACTCAGGATTTTGACTATCCTATTTTATCTCCGAAAGACATGACTTACAGCGGTTTTTCAATTGGAGTTGATGACAATATCAATCTGGCAGGTGATCTTAACGTAGCTCCCGGTATAGGTATGGAGTTCTCATTTGACAAGGATGATGATAAAAAGTATAAGGAGTTTGCCCTGTTTGTTCCGGTAGATTTTAATTACGGTTTTGCCATCTCTGACAATTTCAAGCTGTCAGTTTTTGCAGGTCCTACTTTCAATCTTGGCCTTATGCAGAAGACTACCGGTGACAATGATTATGAGTTTAACTACTATGATGAGGATGAAGGCAACATGGGTCGCTTTGATATCCTGCTTGGCGGTGGTATCTGGTGCGATATCCAGGACCAGTTCCGTATCAAGGTAGGCTATAAGGCTGGCATGCTTAACACTTGCAAGACTGATGATTGCACCAGAAAGACCAATGTTCTCTCTGTATCATTCGGTTATATTTTCTGATTGACGGAACAGGTAGTGACTTTCATTCCTGCCTAGACTATAAAAAAGTAAGACGTCCTGATGGGCGTCTTACTTTTTTTGAGCCGAAGGCGGGACTCGAACCCGCGACCTACGCATTACGAATGCGTTGCTCTACCAACTGAGCTATTTCGGCCTCTTTCGGCCGCGAAGGTAGTAAAAATTATTTGGCTGTGTCGGCATTTTTGAGTTAATTTGCAATTTAATATATCTATAATATATAATATCATATTGTAGTATGAAATATGCACTGGTTACAGGTGGCTCAAGAGGGCTCGGAAGGGCTGTCTGCATAAAGCTTGCAGCTCAAGGCTACCCGGTTCTGATAAATTACAAATCTAACTCAGAGGCTGCTCTTGAGACCAAGCGTCTCATAGAGGAAAAGGGAGGTAATGCCGAACTTATGCCTTTTGATGTCTCTGTACAGGCTGATGTTGAGGCGGCAGTTGACAAATGGCAGGAGGCTCATAATGATGACTATATAGCAGTTCTGGTAAACAACGCCGGCATACGTCGGGACAATCTGATGGTCTTTATGCAGGATGATGACTGGAACAGCGTCCTTGGCACCAATCTCAACAGTTTCTTTTTCCTGACCCGTCGTCTGCTTAAGGATATGCTCTCCAAGCGCTGGGGCAGGATAGTAAATATGGCATCCCTGTCAGGCATCAAGGGATTGCCGGGTCAGACCAATTACTCTGCTGCTAAGGCTGCGCTGATAGGCGCAACAAAGGCTCTGGCGCAGGAGGTTGCCGCGCGCAAGGTTACGGTAAACGCCGTCGCTCCCGGTTTCATAGCTACGGATATGACCAGGGAACTGCCAGAAGATGAACTCAAGAAGATGATTCCGGTGGGCAGGTTCGGTCGTCCAGAGGAAGTGGCCGAAACAGTGGGTTTCCTGGTTTCGGAGGGAGCGTCGTACATAACCGGTGAAGTTATTTCAGTTAACGGAGGATTATATACCTGATCGGAATGGGAAGAGTAGTTATTACAGGAATGGGCATTTGGAGTTGTCTGGGTACAAACCTGGATCAGGTAAGGGACTCTCTGTTTGCCGGAAAGTCAGGAATTGGGATCGATCCCGCGCGTAAGGAATACGGATACAGGTCACTCCTGACCGGTATAGTGGAGCAACCTGTCCTGAAGGGCTTGCTTGACCGCCGCCTGCGTGCCGGAATGAGCGAGGAGGCTGAGTATGCTTTTATGGCCTCGCGTGAGGCATTTGCCAATGCGGGGGTGGACGATGATTATCTGCTGGCCAATGAGGTGGGCGTGATATTCGGTAACGATTCAAGTGCCAAGCCGGTCATCGAGACCAACCGGATAATGGAGGAGTATAAGGATAGCGCCATGTTGGGATCTGGCCTGATATTCCAGTCAATGAATTCAACAGTAAACATGAATATGAGTACCGTGTTCCATCTGCGTGGCGTGAACTTTACGCTGAGCGCCGCCTGCGCAAGCGGATCGCACGCCATAGGAATAGGGTACATGATGATACAGCAGGGATTGCAGGATATGGTTCTGTGCGGTGGCGCACAGGAGACAAACTACCTGTCAATGGCGTCGTTCGATGCCTTGTCAGCATTCTCGGTACGTATGGATGAGCCGCAGAAGGCATCACGTCCGTTTGACCGTGACCGTGACGGACTTGTTCCCAGCGGTGGCGCTGCGGCTCTGGTGCTTGAGGATTATGACCATGCCGTAAAGCGCGGTGCCAGAATACTGGCTGAGGTGGCAGGTTACGGGTTCTCATCAAACGGAACCGGAGGTATATCACAACCCAATTCCGATGCATCGTTCCTGGCTATGAGCCGTGCCCTTAAGCAGGCCGGGGTGCTGCCTGATGATGTTGACTACATCAATGCTCACGCCACATCCACACCGCAGGGCGATATGTTTGAGGCCGTGGCGCTGGCACGTCTCTTTGAGGGGCGAAAGGCATGGATAAGCTCCACCAAGTCAATGACCGGACATGAATGCTGGATGGCAGGTGCCAGTGAAGCTGTCTACTGCACTCTGATGCTCAACAACGGTTTTGTGGCACCCAACATCAACTTTGAGAACCCCGATGAGTATTCGGCCAGACTCAATATAGCAGCCGATACCAAACAGACTGAAATAAGGACTATACTGTCAAATTCCTTCGGTTTTGGAGGAACCAACAGTGCACTCGTAATAAAGAAGATATGAATCTCTCACCGGCCTTGAAGGAGGCTTATACCAAGGAGCACCTGAGCGCACGTGACGCACAGCGTCTGGCTGAGTTCATCGCTTGGGGTCCGATAGTTTTCCAGGCATCACGCCTGATGATAAAGTTCGGAATTCTGGACCTTCTGCGCGATAATGTGGACGGTCTTACCCAGCAGGAGATTGCCGATAAGACCAGGTTGTCTCTCTACGCAGTTAAGGTGCTCACCGAGGCCTCTCTGTCTATAGGTTCAGTATTGCTGGACCCTGAGACTGACCGTTTCCGTCTGTCCAAGACAGGCTGGTTCCTGCTTACAAATCCCATCACCCGCGTTAACATCGACTTTAATCACGATGTCAATTATGAGGGCTGGTTCCGCCTTGAGGAATCTCTCAAGGAGGGGCGCCCCGCAGGTCTGGAGCATTTTGGAAAATGGCCTACGGTATATGAGGGCCTTTCACAGCTGCCTGAGCAGGTGCAGAAGAGTTGGTTCGGATTCGATCATTTCTACTCGGACCACTCGTTTGACGAGGCCCTTAAGATTGTGTTTGACGGAGGTCAGACTGAATCACTGGTTGATGTGGGCGGCAATACAGGCCGATGGGCCATGCGTTGCGTCGATTACAGCGACAAGGTGAAGGTTACCATAATGGACCTGCCGCAACAACTGGAGATGATGCGTAGGCAGACTGCCGGGCAGAATGGCGCCGACCGCATTGATGGATTCGGCATAAACCTGCTGGACCGCAATCAGAAGTTCCCGCAGGGCCGTCACTTTGACGCTATCTGGATGAGTCAGTTTCTGGATTGCTTCTCGGAGGATGAGATACTGAGCATACTTACACGTGCCACCGGTGCCATGGACAAGGATACCAGTCTTTACATAATGGAGACATTCTGGGACCGACAGAAGTATGAGCCGGGAGCATTGTGCCTGACCATGACAAGCCTCTATTTCACAGCCATTGCCAACGGTAACAGCAAGATGTACCATTCGGAGTGCATGGAGCGTCTGGTGGAAAAGGCAGGCATGAAGGTTGAGACAATACATGACAACCTGGGTCAGGGAGGTCACAGTATCATGGTATGTAAACTGAAATAATCAAACAAGTAATAACATATGGACAGAAAAGAGATTGAAGCCAAAGTCAGGAATTTCATGATCGAGGATCTTGAGATTGATGAGGATAAGATCAGTCCCGATGCGCTGCTCAAGCAGGATCTGGGTATAGACAGCCTGGACTTTATTGACATTGTGGTCATTGTTGAGAAGACATTCGGAGTCAAGATCAAGAGTGAGGAGATGGCTGGGGTAAAGACCTTCAGCGCGTTCTGTGACTATTTGGAGAGCAAGCTTGGCTAAGAGAGGGGGTAAACCCACTGATTGGAAGGGTAAGACCGACGGTCTGCCATGGATGATCCGTTCCCTGGTATTCCTTATGAAGGTCATAGACAGGCGCATCATCTATTGCTTTATGGCAGTTGTAGTCCCTTTCTATATGCTTTTCAATCACAAAGGCTATCTGGCCATCTACAGGTTTTTCAGAGAGCGTTTCGGTTACGGGCGGTTCAGGTCATTCCTGAAGGTTTACGCCAATCACTTCCGGTTCGGACAGGTCATAATTGACCGGTATGCGGCTTTCGCAGGCAAGAAGTTCCGGTTTGAACTGGACGGCAACGAGAGGTTCATGGAGCTGGTTAACGGTGAGACCGGTTTTGTTCAGCTAAGTTCACATGCAGGCAACTACGAGATGGTGGGATACGGTCTGACATCGGTCTCTAAGAAGATAAACGGTCTGTTCTACGGCGGTGAGACTCAGGTAATGATGGAATTCAGGCGTAAGATACTGTCTGTGCACAACGTGAACCTGATAGAGGTGAATGAGTCTATGTCGCACATATTCAATATGAATGCGGCTATAGACCGCGGTGAGATTGTTAGCATGACTGGTGACCGTATGTTCGGATCGGCCAAGTCTATCAGGTGCATGTTCCTGGGCAAGGAGGCACAGTTCCCCATGGGGCCGTTTGCCTTGGCTGTGCAGAAGGAGGTTCCCATGCTGGCGGTGTTCTCAATGCGTAGTCACGGAGTGTACAAGGTCTATGTGAGGGATATAAGACAGGATGAATCGCTCCCGCTCAGGGCACGTATGGCCGATATGGCCGCAAAATTTGCCTCCGAGCTGGAGAGAGTGGTCAGAATGTATCCCACACAGTGGTTCAACTACTACGATTTCTGGAAGACCGATGAATGAGTTTGAAAAGGTAGATATTCACACATTGCTGCCGCAGCAGGAGCCGTTCGTGATGATTGACCGTCTGCTCCATTATGACCCGGTCCGGACAGTCACGAGTCTTGAGGTCAGGGCAGACAATATCTTTGTTGACAATGGTCATCTGTCAGTGGCCGGAATCAACGAGAACATAGCCCAGACCTGCGCAGCCAGGATGGGATACATCAGCCGCTTATCGGGCGAGAGGGTAAAGATTGGTGTGATAGGTGCCATAACCGGATTCAGCGTGAACCGTACTCCGCTGACAGGTGAGGTACTGACAACTGCAATAGATGTAGTGCAGGAGGTTTACCAGGTGACGCTGGTACATGCCACCGTTATGGTCGGGACAGAGATTATCGCTGAGACTGACCTTAAGATTGCGCTACAGGATTGATGCTTAAATATATTGACATGAAAGAACTTAAGGCTACCATACCACTGCGGGTCCGCTTCAGCGAGGTGGACTCCATGAACATAGTATGGCACGGATCATACGTGATGTATTTTGAGGATGCCCGCGAGGCGTTCGGTCAGAAGTATGGAATAGCCTATCTTGATATATTCGGTCAAGGTTATTATGCTCCGCTGGTGGACCTGTCATTCAAGTACAAGAGTCCTATTACATATGGGATGAAGCCGGAGATAACCATAACCTTCAGGCCGGTGGATGCCGCCAAGATTGTGTTCGATTATGAGATAACCAATCCGGACAACGGTGAGGTGCTGGCCACAGGCCATTCCGTGCAGGTTTTCATGGACCTGAACTATCAGTTGGTATGGGGCAATCCCGATTTCTATGAGGAGTGGAAAAGAAAATGGCTCGATTGATAAGATACATAGCAGATAACGTGGTGTCCCCGTTGGGAACTGATTCACGTTCCAACTATGACAGTGTAAGGGCCGGCAGGTCAGGACTGGCACGTTATGAGTCTATGGGCAATATAAATACCCCGTTTGTGCTGTCACGTATAGAGCGTGACGTTATTGACGGATTGTGCAAGGAGTTGGGCATTCGGGGCAATTATACCTTCTTTGAGAAGCTGCTGCTCTGTTCGTCAGTTCAGGCAGTAAGGAGTTCCGGCATAGACGCCTCGTCGGAGAGAGTCCTGTTTATCATCTCCACCACCAAGGGTAATGTATCACTTTTGGGGCAGCCTCAGGACGGAGTGGAGCAGGAGCGTGTGTTGCTGGGCAAGGCCGCACGTCAGATATCCCGGTTCTTTGGCAATCCCGGCAAACCGATTGTGGTATGCAACGCCTGCATATCGGGCGTATGCGCACAGATAGAGGCCATGCGTGCCCTGCGCAGCGGACGTTACGACTATGCCGTTGTGATAGGGGCCGATGAGCAGTCACCGTTCATCATATCGGGATTCCTGTCGTTCAAGGCCATTTCCGGTGAGCCTTGCCGTCCGTTCGACAAGGACCGCAAGGGCCTGAATCTGGGCGAGTGTGCCGCCACGGTGGTGCTTGAGGCATCGGATGATAAAAAATACGGCTGGGAACTGGTATGCGGCGCCATACGCAATGACGCCAACCATATATCCGGTCCGTCCCGTACGGGTGAGGGCAGTTACCTTTGTCTTATGGAGGTGCTTAAGGAGTGCAACCGCAGTGAGTTGGCTTTTGTAAACGTACACGGAACCGCAACCGCTTATAATGACGAGATGGAGTCAATAGCCCTGTTCCGCGCCGGACTGGCAGATGTACCGGTAACGGGTCTTAAGGGCTATTACGGACATACTATGGGTGCGGCCGGTATAATGGAGAGCATACTTTCCATGTATGCGGTACGTGACAATACGGTGCTTGCCACACGAGGCTACAGCGAGCAGGGAACCACTTACCCGGTAAGCGTGAGCGGTGAGACAAGAGAGTGCAATGGCAGCGAGTTCATTAAACTGCTGTCGGGATTCGGCGGAAGCAATGCCGCCCTGTTATACAGATTCGTGGAGTAGTTATGGAGAGGAGAGGACTTGACTTTGTGGTGCTTAACCAGGGTAATGCCCAGCTTACGGAGCTGTATCGCACTCATATAGGTGATTGGCCAAAATTCTACAAGATGGATACCCTTAGCAAGGCGGGATTTGTGGCTACTGAACTGTTGCTCAAAAAGATAGGCGAATGCAGGTGTGGCGGCGAAGAGTTTGTCCGGAGCCGAGCCATAGTGCTGTTCGGCTCAACGGCATCGCTTTGCGCCGACAGGAATTATCAGGAAACGATACAGGACAAGGATAACTATTATCCAAGTCCGGCACTGTTTGTATATACACTGCCAAACATCGTGACGGGCGAGATTGCCATCCGCAACCATTGGCGTGGCGAGACATCATTCTACGTACTGGAGGAGCCCGATGCATCACAGATGGCGTTTCATCTGGCATGCGCATTCCAGGACGGCGATACGGAGAGCATACTTGCCGGATGGGTGGACAGCCGTATGAATGATGACTATCAGGTATTCGTGACTCTCATTAACCGTGAAGATGCGACTGACACCGAATGGTTGACCGGACAATTGGATTTGATTATTAACAAATTAAACAAATAAAGATATTATTATGGAAGAGATGATTCTTAAACTGAAGCAGGAGATTATCGAGGTTCTGAATCTTGAGGACATCAAACCCGAGGAGATTGACAATGACGCTCCTCTGTTTGGTGAAGGTCTTGGCCTTGATTCAATTGATGCACTGGAACTTATCGTGCTCATGGAGAAGAACTACGGCATCAAGCTGCAGGATCCTGCCAAGGGTAAGGAGATATTCAGGTCCATCAATGTGATGGCTGACTATATTCAGAAAAACCGCACCAGATAATGCAGGAAAAATCAGTGCTGATAACAGGCTGCGGCATAGTGAGTGCCATAGGCCTGGATTGCGGACAGGTATTGGATTCGCTCCTTAAGGTACGTACCGGAGTGGGGACGCTCAGATACCTCAAGACCGGACATACGGAGTTTCCCGTAGGTGAGGTCAAACTGTCCGATGAGGAGATGCAGCGTATGATGGGCATTGCTTCCGATACGCCCTCAACCCGTACGGCACTGATGGGGATGATTGCCCTGCATGAGGCTTTGGGGCAGGCCGGACTGAACCGTGATGACCTCAAGGAGTGCGGTTTTGTGAACGGCACCACAGTGGGTGGTATGGACAAGAGTGAGCAGTATTACCTGGATTTCATTGAGAATGACAGCCGTAACGCTTACATCAGCACTCATGACTGCGGTTCTTGCTCCGAGATGATAGCCGACCGTTTTGGCCGTTTCAAGATGATTACCACCATATCCACGGCGTGTTCATCGGCCGCAAACGCAATTGAGATGGCCGCCGATATGATACGACTGGGTGAGGCCGATATAGTTGTGGCAGGAGGATCGGAGTGCATAACCAAGTTCCATCTGAACGGTTTCAACTCACTTATGATACTGGACCATAACCAGTGCCGTCCGTTTGATGCCGGCAGGGCCGGACTGAATCTGGGCGAGGGTGCCGCTTTCGTGGTGCTTGAGGAGGCCGGTCATGCGGCTGCACGCGGTGCCAAGGCTTTGGCGCGTCTCTCTGGTTACGGAAATGCCTGCGACGCCTTCCACCAGACTGCTTCATCACCTGATGGTGAGGGTGCATATATTGCTATGAGCAAGGCACTTAAAGAGGCTGGGTTAAAGCCATCGGACATTGATTACGTGAATGCTCACGGTACCGGAACTCCCAATAACGATGAGAGTGAGAGCCAGGCCATGAAACGGCTTTTTGGCCAGTATATGCCGCCGGTGTCATCGACCAAGTCCATGACCGGACATACCACCAGCGCATCGGGAGCAATCGAGACGGTTATCTGTATTCTGGCCATAAGGAACGGTTTCATTCCTGTAAACTATGCGTTTGAGCATCCTATGGAGAACGGAATCGTGCCCAATATGGATCTGAACCGTGGCTGTAAGTTGCGTCACGTGCTCTGCAACTCGTTCGGATTCGGCGGAAACGACTCATCATTGGTATTGTCAGCAGTGGAATGATTATGGAAAACAAGTCTGTTAAAATTCTGTCTGCCAAGCAGATATCAATTCAGAATCCTCTTGCAGAGGAGTGGATGGACAATCCCCTGAGTTACACAGAGGATTACGTGCGTGCCGTAGATCCTGACTTCAGGCAGTTCATATCGGCTGGCGATGCCCGCCGTATGGGAAAACTGCTCAAAAGGGCTCTTGCCACTTCACTCTCCGCATTGCATGAGGGTGGTATTGAGGATCCTGATGCCATCATAACCGGTACGGGATTCGGCAGCATTGAGAATACGGAGTTGTTCCTGGATGCACTGGTACGTGAGGGTGAGCAGCTGCTCAAACCCACCCAGTTCATGCAGTCAACTCATAACACAGCATCATCGCTGATTGGAATACATACTAAATGCCACGGATACAACTCCACCTACTCACAGAAGGGTTTCTCTTTTGACAGCGCCCTGTATGACGCCTGGATGCAGTTCCGTCTGGGCAGGATCAGGTCTGCTCTGGTGGGCAGTCATGATGAGATGTCGCCCGTGTTCTCGGGGTTTGTGCGCAAGGCCGGTCATGTAAAGGAGGGTGAGATATGCAGCGAGGCTGCGGTTTCAGTACTTATGACTGAGTGTGGTGACAACGCTTACTGCACACTGGATGGTGTAAAACTGCTTGATACCCCTTCGGAGGTTACTCTGAAACAGGTTTTGGCCGATATGACCGCCGGCGGCATCAACGCCGTGATGACGGGTATGAGCGGCAACGCTGAAAACGATTCATGGTACGGATTCCTGAATACGATGCTTTCGGGTGTACCGCAGTTAAGATACAAGCCCCTGTTCGGGGTTAACTTCTCGTCATCGGCCATAGGGTTCTACGCAGCGGCATGCTGCCTTAGGAAAGGTTGTGTCCCTGCGGTGCTTTCGGCATCGGGCAAGGACATAGATTGCCGTAAGGGCATTCTGGTGGTCAATGTGGTTGAGGGACGTCATTATTCATTCTCATTGTTGAAGTCAGTATGTGGAAAATAATACCATACTCATTGCTGCAGAGCCTGCTTCTGGCTGCAGGTCAGCTTATGATGAAGCTGGCCCTGAACCATATGAGCCCTTATCAGGGGTTCTGGCGCTTTATCAGGCATGAACTGACCAACAACTGGTGGTGGCTGGGTTGCGGCATATCGATGGGAGGTGCAACAGTGCTGTGGTTCTATATAATGAAGAATTTCCCGCTCAGCGTGGCTTATCCGCTCAGTTGCCTGAGTTTCGTATTCGGAATGCTGGGAGCAATGGCATTCCTGGGAGAGCAGATTCCTCTGGGCCGATGGATAGGCATCGGCCTCATACTGGTGGGTGCGGCATTCATAAGCAGATGATATGAGAAAGATATACCTGATAGTCACTTGTCTGGTCCTGCTGCTTGCAGTGGGAGTGTGGGCTGTACCGTTCAGCGGACAGCAGACTGAGGATGAGATGATTGAGAGTATCGTAAAGGCGTGCTCCGATATGCGATCAATGAAGTGTGACATAAGCCAGACCAGACGTATTCCGCTAATGGATGAGCCTCAGCAATCTGCAGGGACTATGATATATATCACTCCTTCCAGGTTTTGTCTGAACTATACCGATCCTTTTGAGTGGAAACTCAAGGTTGACGGAGATATTGTAACGGTAGACTCAGGACAGGAGGCATCGGGCGATGCAGGACGTCTGTACAAGGGTATGTCGGGTATGATACTGGGCTGTATGTCGGGTGAAATGCTCAAGGACAAACGCACTTTCAGCGTATCTGTGGCCGATGCCGGCACGGAGTGGAAGGCGGTGATGATTCCGCAGCGCCGTGACATGAAGAAGATGTTCAGCCGTATTGAACTGGGATTCGATCCAGATACACGTCTGCTTAAACGCCTCCTTATGGAGGAGGCCGGAGGAGGCAGCACGGAGATACTTATCAGCAATGTGAATCTGAACGGGGACTATGAGGCTGAATGGTGATTTTTACAGGGTAGAATCCCGTTTGGAGGGCTTGCCTCAGGGACTGTCAGGGTTCAACATCATTCTGAATCCTGACCATCTTATTTATAAGGCACACTTTCCCGGACAGCCTGTAACTCCCGGCGTCTGCATACTCCAGATTATTCAGGAACTACTTTCAATAGAAGTAGATATTGCATTGTTTATCAATAAGATAAAGAATGCAAAATTTACAAATATGATATCGCCTGTTTCAGACAGGCGGATATCGGTCCTGTTCAGTTCCATAACCCCTGACGAGGACGGTATCAAGGCTCAGGGAGTGGTGGCTCGTCCTGATAATGTGGCCGATGTGTTCCTTAAGTTCTCAGTATTTCTTGTAAAGGAACCATTCTGACATGACACCAGGATACTGCGTCATATTACCCACTTACAACAACAGCGGCACACTGGCCGATGTTGTGGAGCGTACACTTAAGGTATGCCCCGATGTTATTGTGGTAAATGACGGCAGTACGGACAATACACAGGCCGAGTTGTGCGGTCTGGACGTGACAGTCCTGAATCACGACAGGAACCGTGGCAAAGGTAAGGCCCTTAAGACGGGATTGCTCTATGCCGCCGGGAACGGGTTTACACATGCCGTGACTATAGATTCTGACGGACAGCACTTTCCCGAGGATATTCCAGCCATGATAGAGGCATCACTGCAGCATCCTGATGATATAATAGTTGGATGCCGTAATCTGACAACCCGGAATATGCCGCGGCAGAATACTTTTGCCAACCGTTTCTCAAACTTCTGGTTCCGTATGCAGACCGCTCGGAAACTGGAGGACACCCAGTCCGGATTCCGTGTATATCCGCTTGATTCACTTTACGGTATGGGACTGATTACCTCGCGTTATGAGGCCGAGCTGGAACTGCTGGTTTTTGCTGCATGGCACGGTGTTAATGTTCAGGGCGTGCCGGTACATGTGTGGTATGCACCTGTAGGAGAGAGAGTTTCACACTTCCGCCCGTTCCGGGATTTCTTCAGGATCAGTGTCCTGAATACGGTATTGTGTTTTGGAGCGCTGCTGGTGGGCCTGCCGCTGGCTCTGTTGCGCAAGATAGGGATACGGCTATGAGAAAGTTATTTCTGGGCATATATGACTGGCTATCGGGGCGCAAGACAGTTGCGGTCTTTCTGGTCGTGTTCATTATGCTGCTCTCCGTAATCTCCGCCATGCGCATGGATTATGAGGAGGATATAGCCCGATTCCTGCCCCTGGACACCCGCGACAGCCGCCAGACAGAACTTATGGACCGTCTGAGCAGACAGAACAGGATAGCGGTGATATTCCGTTATGACGGCAGTGATGATGCCCAGGGTGCTCTGACCGATGCCATGGACCGTTTTGAGGAACTCTGGTTTGATTATGATACATTAGGCCTGGTGCCCGATATGTCGGCTCTGGCCGATGAGTCCATGGCGATGGAACTCATTGAGTTTGTGCAGGAGCATACGGCCAGTTTCCTGACCGGTGCCGATTACCGCCGTATGGATTCTCTGCTGTCAGTGCCCGGATATGTGGACAGCCAGCTTGAGGCAGACCGCCGTTCACTGCAGATGCTTACGGGCGGATTCACCAAGAACCTTATCCCGAATGATCCGTTGAACCTGTTCTCACCGTTGCTGATCAGACTATCCGAGATTGGCGGCAATACGGGCTTCCGGGTATCGGAAGACGGATATATGATGCACTCCACTTTACCTGTAGGGGTGCTGTTCTTTGACTCACCTTATGGACAGAGCGAATCAGACCACAATGCCGGCCTGGTGGCTCTCGTGGACAGTGTGGGTGCCCAGGTGGCTGCCGCGACAGGCATTGCGGTATCGCAGATAGGGGCTCCGGTAATTGCCGTATCAAATGCGGAGCGCATCAAGAAGGACAGTATCCTGGCTGTTGCTCTGGCTGTAATAGGAATCCTGATTGTGCTCTGGTTCTCATTCAGGCGTATCAGCGATATGCTGTGGCTGGTGGTAACGCTGATTTTCGGAGGGGTGTTTGCTTTGGGCGTGACCGGGCTCTTCAAGAACAGCATATCGATAATAGTCATCGGACTGGGCTCGGTGCTTGTAGGTATTGCGGCCAATTATCCGCTTCATTTCCTGCACTCGCTGCATGATACTGCCGATAACCGGCGTACTCTTGGCGAGATGGTTGTGCCGCTGCTGACAGGCAATATCACCACGGTCAGTGCGTTCTTCTGCCTGATATTCCTCAAGGCCGAGGCTATGCATGACCTGGCTCTTTTCGGGTCATGCATGCTGGTGGGAACTATACTTTTTACGCTGGTTTTCCTGCCCGTGTTTGTTAAGCCAAGAATGCTTGCTGCGGGTGAACAGCCCCGTGAAGATAAGGTCGTGCCCCGTCTTAACCGCACAGGACGTATGATATCGCGTGTGGTGATGCTCATTACGGTTGCCATGCTGATATGGGGCGGTAGCGCAGGATTCGACACTGACCTGAACCATATCAACTACATGACTCCGCAACAGAGGGCTGACCTTGAACTGATCTCGAGCGGTGTTGACCAGGGCTCTATGGACCAGCTTTCCGTGCTTACATCCATGCTGCCTTCCAGTTCCGAGCAGGATGACAGCCGCTGGCTCTCTTTCTGGAACGCTCACAGCAATCAGATAGAGCAACTGAAGGAGCGCAGCAGGGAATATGGATTCTCTAATGATGCATTCGCTCCCTTCCTGAATTCCGTAAAGACCCAGCCGGAACTCATCTCTAAGGAAAACTTCACGCAGGAGAGCATGGCCGATATAATGAAAACCCTGGTGGAGTCTCTGTCCAATGATTTCAACAAGGTGCTGTTCATGTGCGGATTCGTGGTGTTTGCGTTCCTATGGATATCGTTCGGAAAGCTGGAGCTGGCGCTGATATCTTTCCTGCCGCTTACCGTGGGCTGGATCTGGATACTCTGCATCATGAACCTGCTGGGTATACAGTTCAACATAGTAAGCATCATACTGGCAACGTTCATATTCGGTCAGGGTGATGATTACACGATATTCATCACCGAAGGTCTGCTGCACGAGTACAAGACCGGCGTAAGGACTGTAGATGACCGCCGCAAGAGCGTAATTATATCGGCCATAATAATGTTCATCGGTATTGGAACGCTCATATTCGCCAAGCATCCGGCTATGCGCTCTCTTGCCGAGATTACGATTCTTGGTATGCTGGTGGTGGTTGTGATGGCCCATTTCCTGCCCGAGTGGCTGTTCCAGTGGATGACCATGAAGAACGGCCGCAGGCGCGAGGTACCTGTAACCATAATGCGCATCCTGCGCAGCGCGTGGGCGTTCGGATTCCTGCTGATATCGGTCATTATCTGTACCCCTGTTGTGCTGGTCATATTCATGGGCCGCAAGAGGGAATGGAAGGACAGGTTCCTGCACAATCTGCTCTACAGGTTTGCAAATCTGGTTATACGCCGCGTGCCGGCTGTAGGGTTCACACTGGACAATAGCATTGGCGAGACCTTCAGCAAGCCCGCCGTGATAATAAGCAACCACCAGTCACACCTGGACCTGATGTGCCTTATGATGCTCACACCCAAGATGATTGTTGTGACCAATGACTGGGTGTGGCACAATCCCATTTACGGGGCACTGATACGCCGTGCAGAGTTTGTGCCTGCAGCCGATGGCATTGAGAACTATATGCCGCAGTTCCGCAGCCTTGTTGAGCGAGGCTACTCCATACTGGTGTTCCCCGAGGGTACACGGTCGGCCGATTGCTCCATACTGCGTTTCCATAAGGGTGCATTCCATCTGGCACATGAACTGGGACTTGACATACTTCCGGTATGCCTGAACGGAGTAGGCTACGCCCTGCCCAAGGAGGAGTTCATGCTCCGTCCGGGACATATAACCGTAACCATTGGCAAGCGCGTGACACCCGATGACCTTAGTTGGGGAGCCGATGCAAGAGAACGTACTAAGGCATTCCACAAGTTCTATCAGGAGTGGTATGCTGAGATGTGCAACAAACTGGAGAGTTGAGTATGGAGGTGGTGATTATAGGTTCAGGAATGGGCGGATTGTTCTGCGGGGCGCTTTTGGCCAGGCGCGGTGTAAGGGCTACCGTACTTGAGAAGAATGGTGTTATAGGCGGCGGAATGCAGATGTTCGTACGCAACGGTGAGTCATACGAGACCGGAATGCATGTGGCTGGAGGTTTCAACCAAGGCGGTGTCCTGAACAGTATATGCCGTTATCTGGGCATTATGGACAGACTGCGTATCAGTCCGTCGGACATGATGCTGAGCGTAACATACGCCGACAGCGGACGCACCTATGACCTGCCAGCCGGCAGAGATGCATTCATTTATTATCTGTCAGGCAAGTTCCCGCATGAGAAAGATAACATACGGCGTTATGTGGATGCCGTATTCCGTGTATCACATGAGGAGAAACTTTTCTATCTGGAGAGCATGAGGGGTGTCAGTGACCACTCCGACGAGTTCTTTATGCCTGCCGATGCATTCATTGCAAAGTATATCGGTGATCCGGAACTGCGTGCCGTGCTGGCATCGGTCAACCCGCTTTATTCGGGTATTCCCGGACACTCGCCGGCTTACATACACATAATGATTTCGGCACTCTTTATGGAGAATCCCTGCCGTTTTGAGGGAGGTTCCGGACAGTTGGCCGATGCCCTGAAGAGTGTGATTGAAGATGCCGGAGGCAGGGTGCAGACGCATTCTGAGGTGGTATCGGTACGGGTAAGTGACATGTATGTGGAGTGTGTGACAGACCGGTCCGGAAAAGAGTACCGGGCAGACTGGTACATATCGGATATCCATCCTGTGTCATTGTTCGGTCTGATAGACGGTAAGGCTTTCACAACCGGATACCGCAGCCGTATTGAGAGCATTCAGGAGACAGCATCGGCATTCAAGGTCTATGTAAGGCTCACGCCCGGAACGGTACCGTTCCCGTCACATCCGATATCGGTGGTGGACAGCATGGAGAATGCATGGAAGATGGCAGAGTATGAGCCGGACAACTGGCCGCATGGAGTAAACTGTTTCTTCGGACAGGGCATGGACGGCTACGCATCACATCTGACGGCATACTGCCTGATGACCTTTGATGAGGTCCGGGAGTGGGAGAACACCCGCTCAGGACACAGGGGAGAGGCTTATGAGGCTTGGAAACGGGAGCGGACAGAGAGGGTACTGGACCTGGTGGAGAAACGTTTTCCACACATAAGGGAGTGTGCCGATGATATCTTTGCCTCATCACCGCTTACGTTCCGCGACTGGATGGGAACCGTGAGGGCAGGCGCATACGGTCTGTTTAAGGACAGTAAAGACATAGCATCATCGCTTATTCCCATACGCACCAAGGTGAAAAACCTGCTCCTTACCGGACAAAATGTAAATATGCACGGAATTGGTGGGGTTCCGATGACGGCAATTGAAACCATTCAGACTATATTTGCAGACGATTCCGTATTGAAGGGGATCAGGGATGCTGTATCAAACAAGTAACAGACAAAAGGACAACATATGAAACCGTTCAAACTGAAGCTAATCTATCCCAAGTGGCAGAAACTGAAAGGTCAGACCACTTTCAACCTACCGCCTCACGGACCGGTTGCCTTTGCGGCCACGCTCCCCGAGTGGGTTGAGGTGACATTCACCGATGAAAATGTGGAGGCCATCAACTTTGACGAGGAGTGCGATGGTGTGGCATTGTCAATGATGCTCAGCACCCAGGTCAAACGCGGATGGGAGATAGCCGATGAGTATCACAAACGCGGCAAACTGGTCATGGCCGGAGGTATATCCACCATGCTCCATGCCGAGGATATGGTAAAGCATGTGGACTGCGTGTTCCTGGGCGAGTCTGAGGGCCGCATGGAGGAGGTGATGCAGGACTGGGTGAACGGCAAGCTGCGCAAGTTCTACAACTATATGGGCAACATGCCGCCTATTGAGTCTGTAGGTCCCTGCCGCCGTGACCTGTACAAGCGTGAACTCTACAACCATAAGGGCGTGCAGATGGTGGACCTGTTCCATGCCAGCCGCGGATGCAGGTTCAGCTGCTATCCCTGCGCCGTTTCATATCTGGGCGGCCGCAAGTTCCGTCCGCGTCCAATTGACAAGGTGGTAGAGGATATGGCTGCCATAGACAACAACCGCCTGTTCATAGTAGATAACTCACTGGCCCAGAACAAGGAGTGGGAGAAAGAGCTCTTCACCGCAATTGCCCCGCTCAAGAAGAAATGGATAAGCCATACCATCGAAGATGACCCCGAGGTACTGGATCTGGCAGCCAAGGCAGGCGCATGGTACGTATATCAGGCCGTTTATGATACATCGGACTACATCAAGGAGCGCGTAAAACGCTATCACGATTATGGTATTGGCGTGGAGGGTACCATCCTGCTGGGACTGGACAACCAGACCGAGGATGACATAAAGCGTCTGATTGATTTCCTGGGAGAGATAGACCTGGACCTGGCCGAATTTACAGTGATGACCCCGTTCCCGCACACTAAGGGATATGATGACCTGCTGCGTCAGGGCCGCATATTTGACTTTGACTGGAACCATTACAACGCCGGTCAGGTGGTGTTCCAGCCCAAGCACATGAGCCCGGAGCGCCTGCAGGAACTCTATGATTACGCATGGAAGAGTTTCTATGCCGATGAGAGCCAGGAGCAGAAGATGTTCCGTCTGTTCTGCAACGTTGCCCTGCGTGAGATGGAGGAGGGTACTTACCGCCCGCGTGACCGCCGTCTTGCCAACAAGTCATTCGGCAAGGATGTAGTCAGAAACATAAAGACTGTAAACGTATGAAAGTATCACCCGATTATTACGACGAGATATTCAACTACCAGGGCGAATGGGATATGCCATCGGCATGCGGCCTCAAGATACGCCGCAGTGAAGGTAAGACCTATGTCATAGTAACAGAACTGTATCAGGACAATCCGGGCACATCGGTCACCTATGCCGGACATAAACTGGCCGGCCAGATATGCCAGGCTAAGGGCCTTGACCTGAAAGACATTGTCTATGTGGAGTGCAATCCCAACACCAACTCCAAACTCTCGTTCTACGATGAGGAGTATTTTGAGGTGGACTTTGATGCCGACCCTCAGCACAAATACCGTCAGTTGACAAGGGAAGAGATGCTCAAACTGCTGGGTAAGTGATGTTTGCAAGCCTGCTGTTCAGTTTCCTGGCCGTCATTATCCCGAGCAGCAAGACCATTGCTCCCTGGGCTGATCTGGAAAGGCATGCCGATGAGGTTAAGGTTACGCCTTATCTGGCAGAAGATAGCCGTAACGCACCTACGGTGATTGTCTGTCCTGGAGGCAGCTACCACTGGCTGGATGTCAAGGGCGAGGGTATTGAGGTGGCCGAATGGCTGCAGGACAACGGAATCAATGCGATACTTCTACAGTACCGCACAGCAGGATTGGGTTCTTTCATCTGGCATTACCGGTTCCTGTTCCGTGGCCGCAAGCATCCCGATATGATATGTGATGTCCAGCGTACAATCCGTTACGTGCGAGAGAATGCCGACAGTCTGGGTATTGATCCGCATCGTGTAGGAGTGATGGGCTTTTCGGCCGGAGGACATCTTGCCATGTCATCGGCCTGTTTCAGTGACAGGGACTATACAAACCTTCCTGACGGTCCTTCGGAAGTTTCGTTAAGACCCGATTTTGTGGGCGCCATATATCCTGTAGTCACAATGAAAGGTGAGTATGTCCACAAACGCTCACGCCGCGGACTGCTGGGAGAGTGGGGTGTATACAGCGCCAGGAAAAGGGACTTGATGTCCATCGAGGAGAACATTCCTGAAGACTGTCCTCCGGTATTTCTTATAAATTGCAAGGACGATCCTGTTGTAGATTGGCATAATTCAGTAATTTTGGACAAAGCTCTTACCGATGCCGGTGTCAGACACAAGTATATCCTGTATGAGACGGGTAAGCACGGGTTTGGGGTAAGCAATATTTACGGCTCTCCGGAGTGCCGCAAATGGAAAGATGATTTTTTGGTCTGGCTAAGTAAGTTGTATGAATGACATAGAGTTTTCATCGCCTGCGGAGATAAAGGCTTTTCAGGAGGATCTGCTGCATAAGCACCTTGTTTATCTCAAGAAGTATTCGCCCTATTACAGGCGCGTATTTGACAGCTATGGGATAAACATCAGTAAGATTGTGCACCTGGAGGACCTGACGCGCATTCCTTTCACCGAAAAGAAAGATCTTCAGCTCTACAACGATGATTTCTGCTGTGTTGCCAAGAACAGGATCATAGACTATATAACTACATCTGGCACTCTTGGTGATCCAGTACTTTTTGGCTGTACCGAGAAGGACCTGCAGCGCCTGGCATACAATGAGAAGAAATCATTCATGTGTGCCGGCCTGACCAGTGACAGCGTTGTCCAGCTGATGACCACTCTCGACAAGCGCTTCATGGCCGGTATGGCATATTTCCTGGGCCTCCGTGAGATGGGTGCGGGCGTGATCCGCGTAGGTAACGGAATCCCCGAACTCCAGTGGGACACCATCCGCCGTTTCCATCCCGATGCCATAATGTGCGTACCGTCTTTCATTCTCAAACTGATAGAGTATGCCGATGCGCATGATATCGATTACCGTTCCAGCAGTATACGCCGCATAATAGGTATCGGTGAGGGACTGCGGGGACAGGATTTTGAACTAAACCTGCTGGGGCGCCAGATTCATGATAAATGGCCCGAGGTCCAGCTGTTTGCAACCTATTCATCGACCGAGATGGGGGCTACCTTCAGTGAGTGCGAGTACGGTATGGGCGGTCACGTGCATCCGGAGCTGATTATTGTGGAGATTATCGGTGATGACGGCATGCCTGTGGCCGACGGACAGCCGGGCGAGGTGGTCGTGACCACACTTGGGGTTGAGGGAATGCCTCTGCTCAGATTCCGTACCGGAGATATAGCATGCAAGCATGTGGAGCAGTGCCGCTGTGGCCGATGGTCATACAGGCTCTCACCGCTGCTGGGACGCAAGAACAATATGATCAAGCTGAAGGGTACCACTCTCTATCCGCCGGCTATCAACGATGTGCTTGATAATACCGATTATATAGAGAACTATGTGGTGACAGTACGTAACAGCAAGGCCGGAACTGATGATGTGATTGTAAAGATAGGGCTCAAGAATGATCCTGGCTTTGATGTCATCAAGGAACTTAAGGACAGTTTCCGCTCACGCATCCGAGTGGCACCGGAAATTGAGATATGTCCCGTTGAGGAGATTCAGAAGATCAATTATCCTCCAACCGGCCGCAAACCGGTCAAATTCATAGATGAAAGGAAATGACAGACTATCACAAGTTCGATGATATACGTCCCTATCGGGATGAGGAGATACCGGCAGCAATGCAGCGCATTGCATCCAACCACTTATTCCCGCTGGTAGCCAAGTTTGTCTTTCCGGAACTGACAGTTGAACAGGCTGCCGATAAGATACGCAGTTTCAAGACCATATATGATTTCCAGCATGACGCAATGGTGCCTATGAACCAGCAGGTTCTTGAAGGCACAATAACAGAATTCACAATTGGAGGAATAGAAAAACTTGATACATCCAAACGTTACCTCTATGTCAGTAACCATAGGGATATAGTATTGGATTCCTGTATCCTCATGTATGCCCTGTTCAGGGATGGAGGTCACAATACAGGTGAGATTACTTTCGGATCAAACCTGATGCGCGGCGAACTGGTTATAGATATAGGCAAAAGCAACAAGATGTTCCGTGTGGACCGCGCACGTAATCCGCGTGAACTGTACAGCACATCGGTACATCTGTCGGAATACATCCGATACGCCATAACTGAGAAAAAGCAGTCTGTCTGGATAGCCCAGCGCAACGGACGCACCAAGGACGGCATTGACCGCACTGACCAGGGGGTAATCAAGATGTTCGGCATGAGCGGTCCCAAGGACAGGGTGGATGCTCTTGATGAACTTAATATCGTACCGGTATCGGTCTCATACGAGTGGGAGTCTTGCGATATACTCAAGGCTCTTGAATTGTACGAGACCCGTAACGGCGAGCCTTACATCAAGAAGCCGGGCGAGGACCTGAACAGCATCCTGACCGGCATCTTGCAGGATAAAGGCCGTGTACATTTCCAGATATGCGATCCCATAAGGCGCGATGAACTGGAGGCTCTGAAAGATGTACCCAATGTACAGTTCCATCGTGAAGTGGCTCAGATAATTGACAAACGCATCTGTGGCGATTACCGCCTGTTCCCAAATGCATATATAGCTCATGACCTTCGTTACGGCACCACCCGTTATTCAGACCGTTACACAAAAGAGCAGTATGATGCTTTTGTGGCCCGTATGGCCGAGCTTGACAAATACAGCACGGATCCTGTCCTGACGGACATATTCCTGGGTATTTACTCCAACCCGATAATGCAACCTTAACTGTTAATCATATGGAAAAGACAAGCACTGTAATCAAGTCTTCGATACTGGCAGGCATCTGCATCGGAATAGCCGGATTCGGTTTCCTGGCTCTGGGCGGGATTGCCGGGGCCGTACTCTTTGCCTTCGGGCTTATAACCGTGGTGTGCTATAAGCTCAAACTATACACTGGAACCGCCGGCTTTATTGTAAAAGGAGAGGTAGGCAAGCTGCTGATAATCCTTTTGGGCAATATTGCAGGATGCCTTTTGGTGGCTTTGCTGGCCAGAGTCTCGCCGATGGACCTTCAGGGCGCGGCGCAAAAGATACTGGCAGGCCGTTTGGCCATCGGTCCGGTGCGTGCCGGCCTGCTGGCTATAGGGTGCGGATTCCTGATGACAACCGCCGTTACATTTGCCCGTCGAGGTCAGTGGCTTCCTCTGCTTTTTGCGGTGCCTATGTTCATACTGTGCGGATTCCCGCACTGCATAGCCGATGCGTTCTACTATCTTACAGTACCGTTCTCATTCATCAGGGATAATTTCTGGAGCGTTCTGCTGCTCTATGTCTGTCTGGTTATAGGCAACTTTATCGGCTGCAACCTGTATAGGCTTATCATGTCCGGTGAGGAGAAAGTGTAATTGATTAATTAACTAACCTTTTTACTATATGAAGACCAAATCATTTGTTGCTATGGCTGTTGCAGCATTGTCTCTGCTTATGGCAGGTTGCAAGGAGCAGAAAGCTCCCATCAAAGTGTGTATATTCCCGGGTGATTATCCTGACCCCACCATCCTGCGTGACGGCAGTGACTACTACATGACCCATTCCAACTTCACCTATTATCCCGGACTGCTTATCTGGCACTCCACCGATCTGCTTCACTGGGAGCCTATAGCACGTGCGGTGCAGGGGCATGACTATTCAATCTACGCTCCGGACCTCTGCAAGGTAAACGGCAAGTACTACATCTATTATCCCACCAGCAGCGGTGAGAACTTTGTGGTTACCGCCGATAAGCCGGAGGGCCCTTGGAGTGAACCGGTCAAGCTGCGTGTAAGCGGAATAGATCCCGGTCATGCCATCGATGATGACGGCAAGCGTTACCTCTATACAAATGACGGCCACGTGGCTCCACTGTCAGATGACGGTCTCTCAATAACCGGTCCCAACAGGAAGGTCTATGACCCCTGGCAGTACCCCGAGGAGTGGGAGACCGAGGGCATGTGGCTTGAATCGCCCAAGATACTCAAACGCGGTGACTGGTATTATCTGGTAAGCGCCGAGGGCGGTACAGCCGGTCCCGCAACCAGCCACATGTGCGTAGTGGCCCGCAGCAAGTCTGTTACAGGTCCCTGGGAGAACAGCCCCTACAACCCGCTGGTACACACCTATACTATTGATGAGGAGTGGTGGTCAAAAGGTCACGGAACCCTGATTGATGACCCGGAAGGCAACTGGTACATAGTTTATCATGCATATCGCAACGGATTCCACACGCTGGGTCGCAGCACCATCATCGAGAGTGTCAACTGGACCAAGGACGGCTGGCCCGTACTGGCAGAGAAGGACGGAGCCAAATGGGAGAACGGCGGCCTGCAGGACTATGACTACCTGCGCCACTATGAGAATCCTCTGATGTGGGCCAAGTGGGAGCCCGGCTTTGACAACGGCACCCTGATGACTACCACTGCCGTAGATACCAGGTATGAGATAACCGCAAGGTTCAGGATAGGAGAGGGCAGTCGTGCCGGACTCTACCTGTTCTATGACGAGCAGGCCTATATAGGATTACAGGGAAATGATTCCAAACTGGCAATAACGGATATCGCATTACATCAGCCCAGAATGAACGTTCGCTATCCGGTTAACGCAGGCTCAAACCTCTACGTGCGTATCCGTAACGACCGCAATAAGGTAACCTTATGGCGCAGTGCCGACGGCAGCAACTGGACCGAGGTGTGCAAGGATGTGGATGTTTCCACATACCACCACAACGTCTATAAAGGCTTCTTTGCCCTTCGTCCCGCCTACTTCCTGGATGGCGGTGCCACGCTTGAGGATTTCAGGTATGTTCCGTTAAACTGAAAAAAACAGGCCGGTTCAACACCGGCCTTATTTATTTAATCCATAGGATATTGAACACCCCATTTCTGGCGCAGGCTATCCATCACTTTCATGATGTCAAGCGTCTCCTGATGGGGCATGTAGGGCGATTCCAACCATCCGTTCTCAAGGGCCTGCTTGCAGGCAATCACCTGATACTCATATCCGGTAATCTGACCGGCGGGCTTGTCAAACACTGCCACGGGCTTGTAATCATTATATACGGTTATACGCTCGGGGCAGTTTATGTTATCTACAATCAGATAGCCCTCGGTGCCGCAAATCTGACCAAGCCTGCCGCACAGACATAATGCGCTGGACTGGATGTTGGCTATCCGGCCGTCACTGTATGACCAACTGATGGAGTTGTGCATATCCATTCCGGTGCTGCTCTTGATGCAGTTTGATGTCTCGTTTATGATATCGGCCCCAAAGTACATGCGGCAGAAATTGATGCTGTAGACTCCCAGGTCTAATAGTGCGCCGCCGCAAAGGTCCGGTCTGAGTATGCGCTCCTTGAACTCCATCATATAGCAGAGGCTGGCGTTGAGCAGACGCGGCTTGCCTATGGCACCGCTGTCAAGCAGCTCCTTAACTTTCATGGACAGCGGCATATAGCGGGTCCAGATAGCCTCGGTGATGAATATACCTTTTTTGTGAGCCAGGTTTATCAGTGCATCGGCCTCGCGTGCATTGGCAGTAAAAGCCTTCTCGCAAAGCACAGGCTTGCCCGCATTGATAGCCAGGCTGGCATGCTCAAAATGGTGGGAGTGGGGCGTGGCCACATATACCAGATCCACATCAGGATCCTCAACCATCTCCTTGTAGGAGCCGTATGCCTTTTCAAAACCCCAGTGACGGGCAAACTCCTGAGCACGGCCCAGGTCACGTGCTGCAATTGCATACTTCATTGAAGGATCCAGTCCTGTAAGGGTTTCTGCCATCTTGTCGGCTATCCAGCCGGCTCCTATAATTCCTATTTTCATATCCGGTAAGGTTAGTAATTATTGTAGTGAGAATATATATAAATGAGCCCGATATGTCACTCTGTCTGCTCAATCAGTTCAAAGTGCTGGAAGTCCTTGCATGATGTCCAGTCGCCGCCCCATTCAAAGCCGGCCTGAGTGAAGAGACGGAAGCAGAGGTCGTTATGGTCTATCTTGTAGGGGAAGGTCTTGGTGCGGTCGCAGTACCCGGCTGCCGTGGCGGGCTGGATAAAGCGCGTGCCGTCGTCACGGTCCTTGTAATAGGGATTGTACAGTGTGTTGATATCTATTGCCAGCCCGCGTGCGTGTTTGGACAGTTTGGTGCTGCCGGCGATGGCGCGATAACAGAAACACGATGAGTTGTTGTCGCGCATCTGAGTCTCGTCATCAGCATCATAGACATCGGGCAGCAACATCTTCTGGATAGGGTAGCGGGCATCAAAAAGCTTGCGCAGGATACTTGCCACGGTGTCGGCTATATGAGCATTGCAGATCATCTCACCCACATGCATCTGGTTATCATAGTCCCAGTGCAGAGCGCGGATGTGACGCAGGTCACTGCGGCCTATATAAGGATTTTCCTTATAAGTCTTGTCCTGCATGCGCTGCCACACGCCGTCAGGTATAGGCTCAGCAGCGAAACACCTGTCAATGCCGCCAAAAGCCTCAACAACATCGGCCGTAACTGTTTTGTCCGCCTGCCACTCCCGCAACACAGTGATATCAACTTCACTCTTACTGTTTTTGCCCGAGCAGCATAATGTAAGTATTACAAACCCGCACCCAAGTGCAGCACCCAATATCCGTAATACTGTCCTTTCCATATTATCACAATTCAATTCTATAACGGCAAAGATAATGAATTATGCCGAAGCAAAGGGGGGAAATGGAGCGATATTTTTTTAATGTGAGATAGTGGTTCGGGTAATTTGAATAAATTTGCGTAACATTTACTGAGAAGACCTCTACAATCATAAGATTTATATCATGACTGCCGATGGGCATAGCATCAAGTACATTGTTTGAACAGCCGGATGGTTCATACATTCTCTTCTGTGACCGGACTGAGCCGGCATTAAAAGGTGGCGGCTACCGTGCGTACGGAGTCCCGGTACGTCCGGTTCTTCCCTGACAGATTTGTCAAACCGTATAATTATCCGGTATAACATTATTTAATAGAGCGATTGTTGAAAACTTATTCATTCTGATGCGCACGTTTAAGGGAAAAGCAGTACCTTTGCGGCATGTTAAGAAAGAGAGGAAATATTGACTGTTCACCAAAGCATAAACCCACGGGTGGTGATAGTGCTTTCAATCATTTCATTTCATAAAGGGGGAATTGTTTAAGACGGTTTCCCCTTTTTTCTTATTTAGGGATAAAGACTAAAACAAACATAAAAACAAAATGACAGTATCACTAGTTTTGGCCGATGGCACCTCATTCAAGGGTGAGTCATTCGGATACAATCAGCCTGTAAGCGGCGAGCTTGTATTCAATACCGCAATGGCCGGTTATCCTGAGATCCTGACTGAGCCCGCATCGCGCGGACAGCTCATTGTTATGACCTATCCGGTGATAGGAAACTACGGCATCCAGCCCATGAGTGCCGATGAGAACGGGCTTCCTACCAACGCGGAGAGCGAGCACGCACAGGCACGCGCCCTGATAGTAAGTGACAAGAGTGATTTCTACAGTCACTGGAACGCTGCCGAATCACTTGAGGAGTGGATGAAGCGTGAGAAGGTGGTTGGCATAGAGGGAGTTGATACCCGTGAGCTTACCAAGCATATCCGCAATCACGGCAGCATGACCGCCAAGATACTGTTTGACGGAAAGCAGAAACCCGCTGAGTATGCATACACCAACATGCTGCCCGAGGTATCGGTAAAGGAGCCTGTTACATACAATGAGGGCGGTTCCAAGACTGTGGTTCTGGTAGACTGCGGCGTGAAGGCCGGTGTGGTACGCTGCCTTATCAATGAAGACCTCAAGGTGGTTCGCGTTCCCTGGAACTATAATTACTCAAAGATCAAGATGGACGGCCTGGTGATATCGGACGGTCCGGGTAACCCCAGTTACTGCAGTGAGGTGGTTACAGCTCTGCAGAAGTTTATGGCTAAGAATGACACCCCGATACTGGGTATAGGTATGGGATGCCTGCTGCTTGGTCTGGCCGGCGGTATGGATACATACAAGCTCAAGTTCGGTCATCACACCCAGAACCAGCCGGTACAGCTGGTGGGCACCGACCGCTGCTACATAACCACCCAGAACCACAACTACGCAATACGTGAGGATTCTGTAGTAGGTCAGTGGAAGGTATATCTCAAGAACCTTAACGACGGATCGGTTGAGGGTATCTACAACACACGCAAGCCCTGGGTTGGCGTGATGTTCCACTCAGAGAGCGATCAGGTAAACACTGACGCCAGGTTTATTTACGATGATTTTGTTTCAAAACTCTAACACCCTAAGGATATGGCATTGAAGAAGTATAAGAAAGTGCTGCTGCTTGGATCGGGCGCACTCAAGATAGGTGAGGCAGGCGAGTTTGATTACTCCGGTTCGCAGGCTCTTAAGGCCCTGAAGGAGGAGGGTATAGAGACCATCCTTATCAACCCCAACATTGCTACGGTTCAGACCAGCGAGGGTGTTGCTGACAGAGTTTATTTCTACCCTGTAACCCCGTTCTTTGTAGAGAAGGTAATTGCCAAGGAGCGTCCCGATGCAATCCTGCTGGCATTCGGTGGTCAGACCGCACTTAACTGCGGTGTGGCACTGGAGCAGAGCGGTGTTCTGGCCAAATATAAGGTAAAGGTGCTGGGTACCCAGGTTAAGGCCATTATGGATACCGAGGACCGTGACCTCTTTATCAAGCGTCTGGATGAGATAGGCGTGCAGACAATCAAGAGCCATGCCGTTGAGACCATGGACGATGCACGCGCAGCCGCACGTGAGCTGGGTTATCCGGTTATCATCCGCTCGGCTTACGCCCTGGGTGGTCTGGGCTCCGGTTTCTGCGACAATGAGGAGGAACTCAACAAACTGGCTGAGAAGTCATTCTCATTCTCACCGCAGATCCTTGTGGAGAAGAGCCTCAAGGGTTGGAAGGAAATTGAGTTTGAGTGCGTAAACGACAAGAGCGGCAACTCTATCATAGTCTGCTCAATGGAGAACTTTGACCCATTAGGCATACATACCGGCGAGAGTATCGTGGTTGCTCCTACACAGACACTTACCCATCACGAGGTGCAGAAACTGGAGGAGCTGACCATCCGCATTGCCCGCCACGTGGGTATAGTAGGTGAGTGCAACATCCAGTTCGCATTCGATCCCCAGAGCGAGGATTACCGCGTTATCGAGGTCAACGCCCGCCTGAGCCGCTCATCGGCCCTGGCATCAAAGGCCACCGGTTATCCTCTGGCATTCGTTGCCTGCAAGCTGGGTCTGGGCTACAATCTTTATGAACTCAAGAATTCCATCACCAAGGATACTACCGATTTCTTTGAGCCCTCTGTTGACTACGTGGTCTGCAAGATTCCGCGCTGGGACCTCTCCAAGTTCCACGGTGTGGACCGTGAGATAGGCTCATCTATGAAGTCTGTCGGTGAGGTCATGTCTATCGGCCGCAACTTTGAGGAGGTTATCCAGAAGGGTATCCGTATGATAGGCCAGGGTATGCACGGATTCGTGGAGAACAAGAGCATCAAGTTTGCCGATCTGGACAAGGCGCTCAAGGAGCCTACTGACAAGCGTCTGTTCGCTATCAGCCAGGCATTCAGCGAGGGCTACACCATAGACCGTATCTATGAGCTTACCAGGATTGACAAGTGGTTCCTGAACCGCCTGAAGGGTATTGTTGACCTGTCCAGGCAGTTGCACAAGGTTAAGGGCATAGAGGCTCTGGGCGAAGACCTGCTGCGCAAGGCCAAGAAGATGGGATTCAGCGATTTCCAGATTGCACGTGCCATAGGCGAGGAGAAGAAACTGGGCACACAGGCCGGTCTGCTGGCTGTACGCAACAAGCGTAAGAGCATGGGTATAGTACCTTACGTAAAACAGATTGATACGCTGGGAGGTGAGTATCAGGCCAAGGAGAACTACCTGTACATGACATATAACGGCTGCGCCCACGATATACCTTTCTTTGATGACAAGAAGTCTATAATAGTCATCGGCTCAGGTGCATACCGCATAGGTTCATCGGTAGAGTTTGACTGGTGCGGCGTTCAGGCGCTGAATTCAGTCCGCAAGGAGGGTTACCGCAATATCGTAATCAACTGCAACCCCGAGACTGTAAGTACCGACTATGATGTTACAGACCGTCTGTTCTTTGACGAGCTCACATTTGAGCGAGTGATGGATATAATAGAGCTGGAGGATCCATACGGCGTGATAGTATCAACCGGCGGACAGATTCCCAACAACCTGGCCATGAAGCTTGATGCCATGAACGTGCCTATCTTAGGTACAAGCGCCAAGGATATCGATAACGCCGAGGACCGTGAAAAGTTCTCGGCCATGCTGGACCGCATCGGCGTTGACCAGCCTGAGTGGAGTGAGCTTACATCCATGAAGGAGATTGGCAAGTTTATTGAAAAGGTAGGATTCCCCGTACTGGTGCGTCCCTCATATGTGCTATCTGGTGCTGCCATGAATGTTTGCAGCAACCAGGAGGAGCTGGAGCGTTTCCTGCAGCTGGCTGCCGAGGTATCAAAGGAACATCCGGTTGTTGTAAGCCGGTTCATCGAGAATGCCAAGGAGGTTGAGATGGATGCCGTTGCCAAGGACGGCGAGATTATTGCCTACGCCATCAGCGAGCACATTGAGTTTGCCGGCGTACATTCCGGTGACGCTACCATCCAGTTCCCGCCGCAGAAACTGTACGTGGAGACTGTAAAGCGTATCAAGCGCATCAGCCGTCAGATTGCCAAGGAACTGCACATAAGCGGACCGTTCAACATACAGTATCTGGCTCGTGAGAACGATATCAAGGTGATTGAGTGTAACCTGCGTGCTTCACGTTCATTCCCGTTCGTAAGCAAGGTGCTTAAGATCAACCTCATTGAGATAGCAACCAAGATCATGCTTGGCATCCCTGTTGAGGCACCCGAGAAGAGCCTGTTCGATATCGATTACGTTGGTATCAAGGCCTCACAGTTCTCGTTCAACCGTCTGCAGAAGGCTGATCCCGTGCTGGGCGTTGATATGGCATCGACCGGTGAGGTGGGATGCTTAGGTGACGACCAGCGTTACGCCATCCTGGAGTCAATGCTCTCTGTAGGTTACCGTATCCCCAAGAAGAACGTACTGCTCTCAACCGGTACAGCAAAGCAGAAAGCAGCCATGCTGGATGCCGCCAAGATGCTGGTATCAGAGGGCTACAACCTGTTCGCTACCGGCGGTACATCAAAGTACCTTGAGGAGAACGGTATCAAGAACACCCGCGTATATTGGCCCAGCGAGGAGGGACAGCAGCCGCAGGCTCTTGATATGCTGCACAGGAAGGAGATAGATATGGTTGTGAACATACCTAAGGACCTCACTCAGCATGAGCTTACCAACGGTTACAAGATCCGTCGTGCCGCCATTGACCTGAACATTCCGCTGATTACCAACGCCCGCTTGGCCAGTTCGTTCATCAATGCCTTCTGCACGGTGGACATCAACGACATCCCCATCAAGAGCTGGGACAGCTTCAAATGATACAATTGGGGACAGCCCCCTTTTGTATCATTTCTGCCACTTGAGGATGACGCCGGATTGGGCAGGGACGGTGACGCGGATGGGAGTGTCGGGATGGATGTTGACCTTGAAAGGCTGACCTGAAAGGAGTTCCTTTACTGCCGCTCCGTCCTTCTGCGTGATTTCCATGTAGTCAAAAGCGTGCTGCGGAATATTGACGGCAGTGTAGAGCGGCTGGTCGCTGAAGTTTGTAACTACAAGTATTGCATCCTTGTCATCGGAGCGCATAAAAGCGTATTGACGGTGAGGGTTGAAATCCGATGACTGCGGATTGACGTACATCAGGTCAAAGAACTTGCCGTTACGTATGCAGTTCTCCTTATTGCAGATATTGAGCAGAGTGGAGTAGAACTGCCTCAACTCACGCTCATTGGCTGTCAGGCGTTCATCGTTCCATTTTCCGTCATTGTACAGGCGGGTAAGAGTATCGGGTGCCCAGTAATCAAAGATTGTGGTGCGTCCGTCCAGCCCGCTGAATCCCTCCTGGTCCATACCGGGCTCTGCAACTTCCTGGCCTGCATAAACCATTACGGGACAATTGTCCATAAGGGCTGAAACAATCATGGCCGGACGGCCTTTTTGTCCGTTTCCACCGAAGAATCGGGATGCCAGACGCTGCTCGTCATGGTTCTCCATGAAGTGCAGCATGTGCGGGCCGTTCCCTCCGTTCTGCTGCCAGCAGCGGGTAATTGCTGTGGTCGATTGGCGTGACTCCACTACAGCGCGGAGTGTGTCATAAAGTCCTACCTTATCATATATATAGTCGAATCCACCCCAATCTATATAACTGCTGTATGATCCGGGATTGTAAATCTCGGCAATGAACTGAATGCGTGGGTGCGACTCCTTGACCTGTCTTATTGCCCAATGCCAGAAATCCACAGGTACCATCTCGGCCATATCGCAACGGAATGCATCCACTCCTTTCGATGCCCAGTACAGAAGGATGTGCAGCATCTTGTGCCAGGTGTCCGGCACAGGGTCAAGGCAATGTCTGCCACCGCCGGTGTAATCAACTCCGTAATTTAGTTTTACGGTCTCATACCAATCTGAATATGAAGGCGTTGCTGTGAATTGGTCATTGCCGGTGGCACGGGCCGGGAACTCCTTGTATTCACCCCAGTCAATCTCTCCGCCAAGTGCCTGCCCCGGCATATAATAGAAGTTGTTCTGCGGTGAGAAATGAATGTTCACATCATCATCCTGCCCCAAGTCCCTGACACCCTTAGGTTTCTTGATTGAATGATACTGACGTGCCACATGATTGGGCACGAAATCCATAATGAATTTCATGCCGGCAGCATGGACCCGGTCCACCAGAGCCTGGAACTCGGCCATACGGTCCGGCACAGATTCTGCCAGGTCCGTGTCTATGTCATAATAGTCACGGATGGCGTAGGGTGAACCGGCGCAGCCCTTAACAGTCCTGGGATTTGATTCCGGAATCCTGAACTTCCTGTAGCTGGTGCAGGAAGCATGGGCTATCAGTCCCGTGAACCATATATGAGTAACTCCCATCGTCTTGATGTTATCAAGAACGGTGGGAGTATAACTGTTCAGCTTGCCGGAACCGTTAGTGCTGATGTCACCGCCTGGTATATTCTGCCCTCCGCTGTTGCAGCAGACGCGTGTGAATATCTGGTAGATGACGGCTTTCTCCATAGAGCTTAACCTCTGATTCTCTTTATGAGACCTGTCAGAACGGCACCGGGACCGCACTCGGTAAACTCCTCTGCTCCATCGGAAATCATGTTCAGTACACTCTGTGTCCAGCGTACCGGTGAGTTGAGCTGTGTCACCAGATTTGCCTTGATTTCATCGGGATTTACGTGCGGTTTGGCATCCACGTTCTGGTAGATGGGGCAAACGGGTGTGTTAAACTGTGTCTCGCTAATGGCCTGTGCAAGCTCATCCTTGGCGGGAGTCATAAGAGGTGAGTGGAATGCACCTCCCACCACGAGCGGCAGGGCACGCTTGGCACCGGCCTCCGTCATAAGCGGGCAGGCAGCGGCGATTGCCTCCTTGGATCCGGAAATAACCACCTGACCGGGACTGTTGTAGTTAGCGGGAACAACCACCATGCCTTTGGCGTTCAGGTCGGCGCAGATGGCTTCAATCTTATCATCGGCCAGACCGATGATGGCGGCCATTGTACCGGGTACTTTCTCACAGCACTTCTGCATGGCACCGGCACGCTTGGCAACCAGCTTGAGGCCGCTCTCAAAAGAGAGTGCACCGCAGGCTACCAAGGCCGAAAACTCACCCAGGGAGTGTCCTGCCACCATATCAGGCTTGAAATCAGCGCCGTGAGACTTGGCTACTGCCACTGAGTGGATGAATACTGCGGGCTGTGTAATATCTGTGCGGCGCAGGTCTTCATCACTGCCGCCGAACATTATGTCTGAAATCTTGAATCCAAGAATGGAATTTGCCTCTGCAAACAGATCTTTTGCCCAGTCAAACTGGTTATACAGGTCTTTACCCATGCCCGGGAACTGGGCACCCTGTCCGGGGAATACGTATGCTTTCATATCAGAAATATTTAGTATGTGCTGTATAATTTGGTTATATTTGCGAGCCCTTCAGATAATGGAGGCTGCGCAATTTTCAATAACTTGTGCAAAAGTAGTCATCATTTTGATGCCTCCGGAATAGTGGCCTACTTTTTTTTAAGTGTATACACAATTATTGTTTTTTGTGCGCGTTATATAAAAAAAACTTATGCTTAATTATAACATTCAAAACTATACTCACGCCAGATATATGGAACACTCTGATGCGATGGGAGTATTTCAACACACGATAAAGAGAATTTTTGATATTGTTTTTTCTCTGATCGGCCTTATTGTTCTCTCCCCGTTATTCCTGTGCTTCTCCATTATTCTGATGTTCAGTAATGGTCCTATCATATTCAAGCAAGAGAGAATCGGTTATAAAGGCAAACCGTTTATCATCTATAAGTTCAGGACAATGAGCATTGATGCCGAATCTGAAGGCATCCCTCGTCTTGAGGCTGAGAGGAACAGATTCCTCACACCGTTCGGCAGTTTCCTGCGCGCACATCATCTTGATGAACTTCCGCAGCTATGGAATGTCCTTAAGGGTGACATGTCATTTGTGGGTCCGCGTCCGGAGCGCCAGTATTTCATTGACCAGATTAACCGTGAGACCGATGATTACCGCTACATCTATCTGATGCGTCCCGGTATTACATCATACGCAACGATTTACAACGGTTATACCGATACGATGGACAAGATGCTCAAGCGTCTGGAGTATGATCTGGACTATCTTGACAACCGTAATATATTCACTGACTTGGGAATCATATTCAGAACAGTCTTCTCTGTGTTCAGTGGAAAGAAGTTCTGATTTCCCTTCGATTCTATTCATTATATGAGAAAGTACCTCGTTCTGTCATTTTTTTTACTGGCAGGTGTTGCTGTTTCGGCACAGATGTCCGAAGATAAGATAATCCAGTACGTTATGGAGCAGCAGGCCAAAGGAGTATCCCAGGAGCAGATTGTATATGATCTGAATAAAAAAGGTGTTACAGTCCAACAGCTCCAACGGATGCGCGATAAATATGAGAAACAGTCTTCTACCGGTTTTATGGGAAGTACCATACCGGAACAGGGAGCCTCAAAAAACCGTTCAAGGTCAGGTGAGGGAGAGTCTTTCAATATGGTGAGTCAGGCCGACCAGTATTCAGCCAACGGCAAACGGATAATAGACAGCCGTACTCTTGAAAAGGAGAGACTCCAGAATATGCTTAATGAGTCTATGTTCCTTTTTGTGGATTCAGTCTATCTGCTCAAGCAGTCTATCCTATCTCAGAAAAAGGAGATTTACGGACATGAGATGTTCAAGGGTCGTAATCTTTCATTCGAACCCAGTGCCAATCTTGCCACTCCCCAAAACTACAGGCTGGGTCCTGGCGATGAGGTGATTATAGATATCTGGGGTGCGTCACAGAACTCCATCCGCGAAGTAATTTCACCAGACGGAAACATTGTAGTTGATGATCTTGGGCCCGTATATCTGAACGGCAAGACAATTCAGGAGGCTAATGACTATATCAAAAAGGTGTTCAGTAAGATATATTCCGGACTTGACGATGATAACTCAAATTCAAACATCAAGGTCTCACTTGGCCAGAACCGTTCGGTAATGGTCAATGTAATGGGCGACGTGGAGAACCCTGGTACATATCAGGTTTCATCATTCGCAACCGTTTTCAATGCCTTATACATGGCCGGCGGCGTCAATTATCTGGGATCACTCAGAGAGATCAGGCTCTATCATGAGAATAAGGAGGTTGCCAGGATTGATATGTATGACTATATCCGCAACGGAAGGGTTAAGGATGACTTACGTCTTAATGACAATGATGTAATTGTAGTATCACCCCATAAACTTCTGGTGAACATTGACGGAAGCGTTCGTAGGCCCATGATGTATGAGATGACTTCCGATGAGTCTCTTGCAGACCTTATAGAATATGCAGGCGGATTGCAGTCAAATGCATACAAGAAGGATGTCAGAGTTATCCGTATGGGTGATTATCAGCGTCAGATATTTACTGTCTCAAAGGAGCATCTGTCAGGTTTCAAACTAATAGACGGTGATTCAATCTATGTTGATTCCATTGAGACCTCATTCGGCAATATGGCCGAAGTCCGCGGCGCGGTTTACCGTCCCGGCAAGTTCCAGATAGACGGTGATATTACAACCGTCAGGGCACTTATCGAGGCTGCCGGTGGACTTAAGGATGATGCATTCCCTTCAAGAGCACTGTTGAGCCGTACAAATCCTGACAAGACTTTGACAAATCTGGCTATTGACATAAAGGGACTCATAGAAGGTTCCACGCAGGATGAGACATTGCGCAACAATGATGTGCTGTTTATTCCCAGTCTTTTTGACGTAGGTGAAGTCAAGACATTCAGCATATATGGTGAGGTGTTGTTCCCCGGTGATTACCGTTATGCCGACAATACAAGTATAGAGGACCTGATATTGCAGGCCGGTGGTCTTAAGGAGGATGCTTCACTGACCAAGGTCGATGTGGTACGCCGTAACCGTGACAAAAATGCTGTTGAAAAGTCCCGGTCAATATCCGTAACCTACTCATTCAGTATTAACGAAGACCTTTCAATTCAGGATAATGACTTCCGTCTGGAGCCATATGACGAGGTTTATATACGCCGCAGCCCCGGTTACTCGGTGAACCGTCGTGTAATAGTTGAGGGTGAGGTTACATTCCCCGGTTATTATTCACTTGCCACCAATAGCGAGCGTCTGAGCGACATTATGGAAAGAGTGGGACAGTTCAGTTCAGAGGCTTATCCCGAAGGTGCCCGTCTGGAACGTAAGATGACTGCTGACGAGAGGGCGCGTATGCAAGATATAGCCGAAATACTTGCCGGTAATGACTCAATAGCATTGGCAAAGGCTATCGAGAAGCTCATGAACATTACAACCTTCGACGTAGGTATCAACCTAAAGGAGGCTGTCGAGAAGCCCGGTGGTCATGCGGATATCGTTCTGCGTGATGGAGACCGTATCATCGTTCCGGTATTTACCAATACCGTTAAGATAAACGGAGAGGTTATGTTCTCCAACACCATACCTTACGTAAAGGGTAAGAACCTGAAGTACTACATCGAGAAGGCCGGAGGATACTCACAGAGAGCCAAGAAAAGCAAGGCATACGTGATTTACATGAACGGTTCGGTGGCTAAGGCAAAAAAACGTTCATTCAAACTGGTGCAGCCGGGTTGTGAAATAGTGGTTCCCGCACGCGCCGAACGTGAAGGACTTTCATCCACCGAGATTCTCAGTCTCGGCTCGACTTCGGCATCATTGGCAACGGTCGTACTTGCTCTCATGAACCTTCTGAAATAAAAATCTCTATCAAGATGGAAGGAGCAAATAACAATAACAAAGAGAAGATCAGAGTGACAGTGATTGACCTGGAAAAGCTGGTAAAGAAACTTTTCGGGAAAAAGAAGATGATCATCATCTCAACCATTGCGACAGCAGTGATATCGTCAATCCTGATTGTATGTGTCCCCAGAGGATATAACAGCCTGGTAATGCTTGCCCCCGAGGATGAAAGTTCAAGCGGCGGCACGTTGAGCGACATCGCATCTTCTTTCGGTTTTGATTTCGGTGCGATGAGATCATCGGATGCCATTTATCCCTTGCTCTATCCTGACCTGTTCAACTCAAACGATTTCGTTGTAGGACTTCTTGAAACAAGAGTAGCGACTCTGGACGGAAGCATCGACACCACATATCTGGAATATCTGATGAATCATCAGAAATCGGCTCCATGGACAAAGGTAATCTCTAAGATGAAGGGACTGGTTAAGCCAAAGCCACATTCAGTTAACATGTCTCGCGTCAGAAAGGAGGGCCTGGATCCATTTATGCTGACCTATAAGGAGTTCATGATTGTCAAGAAGGTCAAGGAGAACATCAAGTGCACTGTGGACAAGAAAACCAATGTCATAACCATAAATGTGAAGGATCAGGATCCGTTGATATGTGCCACAATGGCCGATTCGGCATGCGTCCGCCTGCAGGCCTTCATCACACAGTACAGGACAAGCAAGGCTCGCGCTGATTACGAGTACTATTCACAGCTTATTGAGGATGCCAGGCAGGATTACCGACGCTCAGCCAAGGAGTACAGCGACTATTGCGACTCTCACAAGGGTATGGTACTTCAGGCCGACATTTCCAGAAGGGATGAACTTGAAAGCCAGATGAATGCCGACTACAATACATTGACAGTGCTGAATACTCAGATTCAGTCAGCTAAGGCCCGTATACAGGAGAAAACCCCCGCTTTTACAATGCTTCAGAATGCATCTGTTCCTGTCAAGGCTTCTACCCCAAAGAGGATGATATTTGTGTTCATTATGACAATGCTGGCTTTTGTCATAAGCACCCTAATCGCTCTTAAAAAGATACTGGCAGAAGAATAATGGCAGGCTCAGCGGCAAAAATAGCAAACAATACTATTCTGTTATGGGGAAGGATGCTGGTCATTACCATAATCAATCTCTATGCGCTGAGAATTCTTATAAATGCTTTGGGTGATGATGACTACGGCCTGTATAACGCGGTCGCCGGTATCGTCACAATCTTTATGTCTGTATGTACTGTCCTTTCAATTTCTACACAGCGTTTCTATTCATATGAATCGGGCCGGAACGATGATTCCCGTCTCAATGAGATATTCTCTAAGAGCCTGAATCTGAATGTGGTCCTTGCGCTGGCCATTATCCTTCTGCTTGAGACAGTAGGCCTTTGGTATCTGGGAAACCGTCTGGTGGTTCCTGACGAAAGGCTGGAGGCAGTCCGATGGGTATACCAGTTTGCAATCTTTTCACTGGTCTGCATGCTTCTGCAGATTCCGTACATGGCTGCCGTGATGGCTCATGAGGACATGGGTATTTACACCATAATAACTACTGCGGAGTGCCTTTTGAAACTGGTTGTGATACTTCTGATAGGACGTGGAGGCATAGACAGGATGATATTCTACGGCGGCGGTCTGTTTGTAGTGGTATTCCTGACATTCCTTTCATATGCACTGGTGGCAGGCCATAGATACAGTGAATGCCGATATCACATACAGAAGGACCGAACCCTCTACAAGGAACTGCTTACCTTCTCGGGATGGACATTCTACGGAACCGCAGCAGGCGTAGTCCTGATACAGGGCAACACGCTGCTGTTGAACCGATTCTTCAAACTCTTCATCAATGCTGCGTTTGCCGTGGCAGTTCAGATACAGAACGCCTTTGTTCAGTTGTGCAACAGCGTTGTCCTGGCCATCAGACCGGCAATGATCCGTTCATATGCGCTTCAGGACTTTAACGGACTGAACCTGCTCTTCTCATTCAGCAACAAGACGCTATTCTTCATTATATCTGCTGTGGGAATCCCCCTGATAGTAGAGATGCCCCTGATAATGGATGTATGGCTGGTGGACGTCACTCCTGAAAAGATACTGTTTGCCCGTCTGATGATAGGATATGTTGCGGTGATTGCCATGCAGAACCCGATAACAATCATTATTCAGGCCTCAGGCAACATCCGGCTGTATCATCTGCTGGCTGAAACCGTAATGCTTATGTGTCTTCCGATATCATGGGTTCTGTTCCGTATGGGAATGCCTGCATATACCGTTCTGATTTCAATGATATCGGTCAGCATAGTTGCCCACATGACGCGTCTTTACTGCCTCAAAAGAAACTACAGGTATTTCTCATTCTCTGATTACCTGCTCAAGTTCTCAGTTCCGTATATTCTGTCCGCACTGGTCGCTTTTGCGGCAGCTTTCCTGCTTCACAGGGTGATAGGAATAGCGGCCGTTCGTGTTGTGGCAGTGCTGGCCACTCCGCTTCTGATACTCTCTGCATTCATCTACCTGGGCGGACTGACAGTATCTGAGAAGGCATATGTGAATAAACTGATTCCAAAAATCCTGAAACCCAAGAGATGAAACCTACATTTGCCGATAACATACTGGTGGTATTGTATTTTCTGCTGTGGGTGGTGACATTCATCCTATATCACAGGAAATACCGGAATCTGGATGGCGGCAGCGTCATTATCGGCTCCTATTTATGTTATGCATTCTTCTCAATACTGACACTTAATAATCCCATCACCATATGGGACTACTATGACTATCATCACCTGAAGGTGTTTCCGTTTATCTATCTGTTTGTCATGCTGATAATTGCATTGTCACCTGCAATCAGATACCATAACAATCCCGCCAGTCAGATAGAGGCTCACAGTTCCTTTATCCTGTATGTGCTCTCTGCAGTCATCATACTGTCGGCTCTGCTGCTTTTTCCAAATATCATTGCGAATCTGGGAGACGGCCTGGTTAAACTGATCACTGATACTGATGCCGGAAAGGACGCATATGAGGAACAGCTTCAGAATGCCGCTGATTCGGGAAGCGGTATAGCCAATATCCCCGCCATCATATTCAATGCATTATCTGAGATTGCAATATTCCTGTTCTTCTATTTCCTGACCTTGAAAAGAAAAAATGTATGGCTTGTGGGCGGACTTGGCTTTGCAATCATTGTGGCTGTACTGCAGCCCATTATGGCCGGCCAGCGAAGTCTTGTGATCTATACGGTGCTGACAGTGATACTGGGCTATTTTTTCTTCAAGCAGTTCATCCAGAGCTTAATCAGAAAAGTGATGCGCCATGTGGGTATTATTGCTCTTGCCCTTACAATGGTGCCGGTAATAGCCATTACCGTGAGCCGATTCTCACAATTCCGCCAATCGACAGTAACTGACTATGTGAATTGGTATATAGGCCAGGGAAACATATACTTCAACAATTATGCTTTGGATGACAACGGTATCCGATACGGTGACCGTACGCTGAATCTGGTAAAGCGCGCCATCAGTTCAAACGCATCCGATAACTTTGTCGAGAGACGTGATACATTCAGAAATCTGTATGTTAATGATGATATTTTTACTACGTTCGTAGGTGATTTCACGATTGACTACGGACCGATGCTGGCATTTCTGATTTTTGTCATATTCAATGCATGGGTGTTGTTAAGGACCCGAGTGCAGAACAGCCATATAAAGATTCAGCAGGCCATTCTGCTGTACTTCACCATGTGCGTGTGTATGCAGGGCGGTATGACTCTGTTCACTTTTGCAGATACGGCGAATCTTAAAATGTTCTGTATGTTTGCTTTGTACGCATATCTGGTGTTGTATGACATCCTACTGGAGAAGTTTCCGCAGCATATAGAGTATGTCAGGCATACCGGCAAGCGGTTGCCCAAAAAGAGAATCATTGTGAAATAGCGCTATGAAGAGGATAATGCTTGTTTTTGGTACCCGCCCGGAGGCCATCAAGATGTGCCCCTTGGTCAAGGAGTTTCAGAAATACCCGCAGGATTTTGAGACAGTGGTATGTGTTACCGGTCAACACCGGGAGATGCTGGATCAGGTGCTGGAAATATTTGAAGTGACTCCTGATTATGACCTGAATATCATGAAGCAGGGACAGGATCTGTACGATGTAACATCCCGTGTGCTCCTGGGTATGCGTGACGTGTTCACGGAATGCAGGCCGGACATTGTCCTGGTTCATGGCGATACTACCACATCGATGGCTGCCGCTATGGCCTCGTTCTACAGTCAGATACCGGTAGGGCATGTTGAGGCGGGACTCAGAACCCATAATATGTCAAGCCCGTGGCCCGAGGAGATGAACCGCCAGGTGACAGGCCGTATTGCCGACTATAATTTCAGTCCCACAGCCCTGAGTGAGCAGAATCTCAAGGACGAGAATGCGCACGGCAGGATATTCGTAACCGGCAACACCGTGATAGACGCCCTCCACATGGTAGTGGATAAGCTCAAGAACGATTCCAAACTCGCTGCAGAGCAAGAGAACGTCCTCAGAACTGCAGGTTACGACATCAGTCGTCTTAATTCTCAATTGCAACAGCGTAAGCTGGTGCTGATAACCGGTCACCGCAGGGAGAACTTCGGCGACGGATTCATCAGTATGGTTACGGCAATGAAAGATTTGAGTGAGATGTATCAGGATGTGGATTTTGTCTATCCCATGCACCTGAATCCCAATGTCAGAAAGCCCATTCATCAGGTTTTCGGTGAGGATCTGACCGTATACGGCAATTTCTTCTTCATAGAGCCTCTTCAGTACCTGGAGTTTGTATATCTGATGGAGAAGAGTTATCTGTTGCTTACGGACAGCGGAGGCATTCAGGAGGAGGCTCCGGGACTTGGCAAACCGGTTCTGGTGATGCGTAACACCACAGAGCGTCCCGAGGCACTCTCTGCCGGAACGGTCAAACTGGTTGGAACCGACCATGACCTTATTGTAAATGAGGTGAGCAGACTGATTGAGAATAAGGAGTATTATGACAGTATGTCCAAGGCCCGGAACCCTTACGGCGATGGTCTGGCATGTCAAAGAATAGTAAATGCTTTAAGGTAACTGCATATCGGTATGAAAGCCAGAGTAATTGCATTATATCTTCCCCAATTCCATCCCATTCCGGAGAATGACCTATGGTGGGGACCCGGATTCACCGAATGGACAAACGTAGCCAAGGCAAAACCGTTGTTCCGCGGCCATATCCAGCCCAGGATTCCGGCCGACCTGGGATTCTATGATCTGCGTCTGCCTGAGACCCGTCAGCAGCAGGCTCAACTGGCACGCCAGGCCGGAATAGAGGGATTCTGCTATTACCATTACTGGTTCGGCAACGGAAAACAGTTGCTGGAACGTCCGTTCAATGAGGTGCTTGAAAGCGGAAAGCCTGATTTCCCTTTCTGCCTGTGTTGGGCTAACCATGATTGGACAAACAAGACCTGGACCAGTAAGGGCACTCTCAAGAAGGATAATATGATGATACAGATGGATTACTCCATGGAAGATCATTGGAACCATTTCATGTCTTTGCTTCCTGCTTTCAGGGACAAACGCTACATCACGGTAGACGGAAAGCCCATGTTCGTGATTTACAATTCAATGTCTTTCCCGCAGGTAAGAGAGTTCATCAACCTCTGGCAGGACCTGGCGCATCAGAACGGCCTGCCCGGCATCTATTTTGTCGGAGGTACTTCATCTACTTACGCTTTCCGTAAGAATGAAGAGGGTAAGCGCGTAGTGTCGATACCCAATCTTAAGAGCAGCGCCGACGTGTACAACTCTGTACTTGATATGGGTTTTGACGCGGTTAACTCTTTTGGAAAGCGCCGTGGTGAGATGCTTGAGGAGGGCCGAATCAAGAATATCGTGCGGATTGCTTTGCAGAAATGCGGCATTCCCATAAGTAAGAAATATGATTATCTAAAGACAGTAAGCGGCTATTATGCCCCGGAAGATACCTGGGAAAACGTTTTTCCCACCATACTGCCGCAGTGGGACCGCACTCCCAGAGCGGGATCGGCCGAAGGTATGTATGTTAACGCAACACCCGAGAATTTCCGCAAACACGTGCTTGATGCTCTTGATATGGTCAAAAACAAGGAAGAGCAGCACCGTATAATTTTCCTGAAATCGTGGAACGAGTGGGGCGAGGGCAATTATGTTGAACCGGATCAGACATGGGGTCACGGATTTCTGGATGTATTGTCCCAAACGATAAAATAAGCCATCCCTGATGAAAGAGATAGTATTCATACTCAGTTCCCTGAATGATCCCCACTACCGCAAGCGTGTTGAGGAGTTCATGGACCATGGCTATGAAGTTATTGTCTACGGTTTCAAGAGGGAGGGGCGTGAGCTGCCGCCTTCACGCTATGATCCTACCGTGCTGGGCGAGATACAGAACCGCAGTTTCAGTTCAAGGATAGGAATACTCAATTCAGGCATCAGGTCCATCTTGGCCCAATGCAGGGGAAAGATATGTTTCTACAGCAGTCTGGATATAGCCATTTTTGCATCGCTGTATATCAGAGCCCCATATATTTATGAAGTCTGCGACCTGACTGAACTGACAATCGGCAATAAGGCGGTTAAAGGAATCCTTACGGCGCTTAACAGGCGTTACATCCGCAAATCCATAACAACAATCATAACTTCCGAGGGCTTTGCACAGCATTTTGCCGGTATTGATCAGGGTAAGTTCTCACTTATTCCAAACAAAGTGAGTCCGGACATCCCCGCTTTTTCCGCTGAAAGGAAGACCATAGACAAGGATGTAATAAGAATAGGATTTGCAGGAGTGATAAGGTTTGAAACTATCTATAATTTTGTCAAGTCGGCATCCGAATTCGGCCATAACATAGAACTTCATCTGTTTGGTATATACAACGATACTGACAAGTGGTCTGTAAAGATCCGTGAATTGGAAAAGGAGTCAGATAATGTGATTTATCACGGGCCTTTTTCAAATCCTGACGGACTCCCCGCCATTTATTCGGGAATTGATATGGTTTTATGCACATATTCACCTACTTTTGGAGTGAAGTATGCCGAGCCCAACAAACTGTATGAGGCTATTTATTTCAGATGCCCTATCATTGTAAGCGAAAACGTCTTTCTTGGAGACAAGGTCAAAAGGCTGAACGTGGGCTATGTGATAAATGCCATGGACGAGGACGTCATCAAATCGTTCCTGTCCGGTTTGAATGAGACTGAATATAATCAGAAGGTCATTGCCTGTGAGAGTATTCCTCAAAGAGACTGTCTGAACATCAATGATGATTTCTTTAGCGGACTTGAAACAAAAACTAAGGATTTATGGTAACTAATAAACTGCACGAAACATATCATGTATTTGAAGAACTTGTGGCAAAAGTGTTCGGAGAGAATGCCCGCTACAGGCTGATATATTTTTTGCGGACCGGTAAATACCTGAATCTTGACAATCCCAGTGACTGGAACGAGAAGATGTTCTGGCTCTCACGGTATTGGCGTAATCCGTTGGTGCCGGTATGTTCCGATAAGTATGCTGTAAGACAGTATCTGGCCGATAAGGGATGCCAGGATATCCTGAATGAGCAATACGGGGTCTATGACTCGGCAGCGCAGATTGACTTTGACAAACTCCCGTCAAAGTTCGTGCTCAAATGCAATCATGGGTCCAGAATGAACATCATTGTCGAGGACAAGTCTACACTTGATATACCCGATACGGTAAAGACATTGGACGAATGGCTGGGATTCCAGTATGGCAGGGGTACAGAATGGCAGTATCGGAGTATCAGGCCCAGAATACTGGCAGAGAAGTATCTGGAGAGCTCAGACGGCAGATTGACAGAATACCAGATATTCTGTTTTAACGGCAAACCAATGTTTTTTCTGGTAAGGAATGATTTGCGTAAAAGTTCCGTCGACAGACAGTCAGCCGAGTTTGCCGTATCATATACCATTGACTGGCAGCGCGTTTATATGAGAAAGGATGAAGAGAAGTTCAATCCGGATCTTCCTAAACCGCACAACTATGATAAGATGATTGAATATGCCCATCGTCTGTCTGAGGATTTTCCCCAGGTCAGGGTTGATTATTACGAGATTGATGACAGGCTTGTCTTTGGAGAACTGACATTTTCTTCACACGGTGGAATCCAATCCAATTACAGGAAAGAATATATCAAGTCTCTTGGAGAGGAGTTGAAGCTTCCTTCTAAGTACAACGGTTGATATTGTTTTTTTTACTACTTTTATAGCCGTTTTGTTAAGACAAGTATTTGATGACTGACAGCCTGGTTTCCATTATAACCACTCTATATAACTCCGCTAACTTTATTGCAAAGACAATAGAGTCTGTAATGGCGCAGACCTATTCCAATTGGGAGATGGTCATTACAGATGACTGTTCGACGGATAACGGCCCTGAGATAGTGGAGTCATATGCCGCTAAAGAGCCCAGAATCAAATTGTTCAGACTGAATGAAAACGGCGGTCCCGGTGTGGCCCGTAATAACTCCATAGCAAATTCCCAGGGACAGTACATTGCTTTTCTGGACAGCGATGACACATGGATGCCTGACAAACTTGAGAAACAGCTTGCCCTTATGGACAATAAGCGTTGCGGAGTAGTGTACTCAAGCTATCTGATCTGTGACGGAGATGACAATGTGACCGGTATGGTCAAATGCAAGGCGAGAACACGCTATTGGAGGGAGGTCTGTGACAACTCGATAGGTTTTCTCACCATGATGTTTGACCGTAAGATAGTAGGCGACGCAATGTTGCCCATAATCCGCAAACGTCAGGACTGGGGCTTGAACATAGAACTCCTTAGGCGTTGCAGAGTGGCATACGGTGTCAAGAAGCCGTTGGCTGTTTACAGAATCAGGAAAGGTTCCGTTTCAAGAGACAAACTCCCGCTTGTAAAGTACAATATTTCAATATACAGACAGATCCTGGGCTATTCGGCAGTCCGTGCCGTATTGATGTTCACATTCATATTCATGCCGTTCTATATTGGCAAGAAGGTACTCAATTTCTTTAAGACAATATGCGTTAACAAGCATCTCAAGGTTTAACTTCTGCCTGTTTCCGGTCTATTATCAGTATAGATTTTTACTACTAAATTTAAATATGATGAAGAAAGTATTATTTACAGTTGCTCTGGCCCTCGTTGCAGCAGGTGCCAGCGCTCAGGAACCCAATTTTACAATGGGTGGCGGATTCGGAGGCGGATTCGGCGGATTCGGCGGT
>CAJOLR010000005.1:0-32224 GCA_905235565.1 uncultured Bacteroidaceae bacterium
CGACGGTAAGATTTGTGGTAATTTGGCGGTAAGATTTGCGGTAAAATGACGGGAAAGATTGTCAGACAATTTATTATGAAGAAAGGTGCAACCTCGTCGGGGGGCGGGGCTGCACCCGGTGTTAACAAAAAAACGCTCTTTTTTGCCCAAAAGTGTCTAATTTTTGGACAGTGACGCAAAGGGGGCGTTTGCGTTACTTTATGCTGCGGATCTCTTTGCCGAACGGGAAGATTGATCCGAGGGCGATTTTGAAGTGCATCTGTCCGAACGGGAAACCGATGACGGTGATGGTGAACAGCAGTGCCAGAACAAGATGGAAGGCTGCAATCTCCCACCATCCGGTAAGGATCCACAGAACGTTGAATCCGGTGCTCAGACATCCGGGCTGGCCGGGCTTATCGGCCATCTCGCAGCCGAACGGCCACAGGCAGAATGATCCGATTTTGATTATCTGAACTCCGAACGGGATTCCAATTACGGTTATACAATAAAGGAATCCTATCAGATAATAGACGAATGCAGTTGCAAAGCCGCCCAGAATAAGCCAAAGGAAATTGCCCAGTGTCTTCATAATTGCAAAGTTTTAATTTGCAAATGTACTCATTTTTTTCCCGAGGCGCAACCTACATTCAAAGTGTAACTTTAATTCAGTAATTTTGCGGCATGGAAAGAACACTTGTAATACTTAAGCCCTGCACAATACAGCGCGGGCTCATCGGTGAGGTAATATCACGGTTTGAAAGACGCGGCCTCAAGCTTGTGGCCATGAAGATGCAGCAGCTGGATGCCGATATCCTGCACAGGCATTATGCGCACATGGTGGATAAACCTTTTTATCCTATTATAGAGAAGTCGATGATGGCGGCTCCTGTGGTGCTCTGCTGCTGGGAGGGCATAGACGCAGTAAGCGTGGTCCGCGAGATGGCCGGCGCCACCAACGGCCGCAAGGCACTGCCAGGCACCGTGCGCGGTGACCTTTGCGTCAGTCATCAGGAGAACATAATCCACGCATCGGACTCACTTGAAACAGCAAAAGCTGAGTTGGGGCGTTTCTTCAGTCCCGGTGACTACTGCGACTACCCGTCACCCCTGCTGGACTACCTCTACGCCCAGGACGAACTCTAAAAGAGTACAATTGTACTGTTTTTCAGGTTGAAAGTACAGCGAGGACGTTGATGAGTTCCTCGCCGATAGGCTTGTCCTTCTTGACGGCCTGGGCTATGGGGATGTTTACCATCTTGTCGTTGACTACGCCTATCATGATGTTGCGCTGGCCCTCCTTGAGCGCCTCAATGGCGGCCACACCCATTCGGCTGGCCAGGATGCGGTCCAGTGCGCTGGGACGTCCGCCGCGCTGCACGTACCCCAGTATCGATACGCGCACATCAAACTGCGGATACTCGTTGTGCATACGCTCGGCGTAGTGCATGGCGCCTCCGTCGGCCTCGGATACGATAACTATTGAGCTGCGTTTGGACTTGCGGATGCCGCGCTCGATGTATGCGGCCAGCTGGTCGATATCGGTAAACTTCTCGGGGATGATGGCGGCCTCGGCTCCGGCAGCGATGGCGCTGTTCATGGCCAGGAAACCGGCATCGCGCCCCATCACCTCTATAAAGAATATGCGGTTGTGCGAGTTTGCGGTATCGTGAATCTTATCCACGCACTCCACGATGGTGTTGAGCGCCGTATCGTAACCGATGGTGTTATCGGTCCCGTACAGGTCATTGTCGATGGTGCCGGGCAGTCCAATGACCGGAATGTCATATTCGGCCGACAACTCCTGTGCGCCGGACAGTGATCCGTTACCACCTATTACTATAAGGGCGTCTATTCCGAACTTCTTTATGGTCTCGTACGCCTGGGCGCGGCCCTCGACTGTAAGGAACCTCTTGCTGCGGGCTGTGCGCAGGATTGTGCCGCCCTCAAATATTATGCCCGATACGCTCTCGGTGGTGAACTCCTTGACCTCGCCGTCAATCAGGCCCTCCCAGCCGCGATAGATACCAAATACCTTCCAGCCTGCAAATATTGCCGAGCGTGTGACCGCACGTATTGCAGCGTTCATACCCGGGGCATCGCCGCCCGATGTCAATACGCCGATATTGTTTATCTTAGCCATAGTTAATGCGTTTTCTGCAAAAGTACACAAAAGTACACATAAGGAACCGTCCCTATTGTGTACTCTTATAAAAAAACTGCAGAATGTTTTTTTTGGGGGGTAATTACAAAATGTAGTTTATTTGCAGCAGAGATTAGTTTAAAACTTGACAAAACCAGCTATATGAAAATACTTACCGATAAGGAATTTGCAATCATGAACGTGCTCTGGGACGGAGAGCCGATGTCAATGCGTGATATTCTGGAGCACCTTCCCGAGCCTCAGCCGCACTTTAATACGGTAGCAACCTTTGTTCGCCGTCTAGCGAGCAGTACGGCCCGTTCAGCTGGATGAACTACCGGAATTTCCGGGTGGTACAGCTTCTTTACTGGAGTTTCTAAGAAAGAATATAAAGTATCCTGCTGTATGCAGAGAAAACAACGTTCAGGGAAGAGTAGTGATTTCATTCATTAGATACGGATGGAACAGTAACTGATGCCGAGGTAATAAAGTCTGTTGATCCGTTGCTTGATGCCGAAGCTCTGAGAACAATAAGTAAGATGCCTGCATGGAAACCTGGCATGAAGGATGGCAACATAGTAAAAGTAAAATACTCAGTTCCCATCAATTTCAGACTTGATGCTTCAACGGCAAGACCGTCATCTCCACAATGGATTTATCTTTATGATATTTGCCAAAACGGTACAATTGGGTCTGGTACAATTGGGGCCTGGCCCCAATTGTACTATTTTTGAATTCTGCGGATTTGTATCGTAAAAGAAGTTGAAATAACTTCGCGATATGAATCTGAAGAAAGTAATTCCGGTGGCATTGATGCTGCTTTCCGCAGCAGGATCAAGGGCGCAGGATTGGAGCAGTCCGGAGACTGAGTCGATGCTGCGTACTTATGTCAAGCAGATTTTCCAGGTGGAGGGAAAGGTGTACGGTGTGGATGATTATGAGCCGGAGCCTTATCCGCTGCAGGGAGCCAATATCCTGGTTACCTGTATGGGTGATACCACAGAGTTTGACGGCTCCATGGCCGATAAGGACGGCGAATTCTGGACCTATATGTCCCGCCGCGACCGCCTTAAGGATACCCGTCTGCGCGTAAGGATATCCTATTTAGGCATGCAGACGCTGGATACCATTGTAGATCCTCCCATGAAACGCGAGAGCGGAATCCACACATACACCGTAGAACTTGACTCAATAGTGCTGCGCAGCAATCCCCTTACCACTGAGGAGGTGGAGATTGTGGCCGAGCTGCAGCGCATGTACCAGCGCGGTGACACTGTGATTTTCAATGCCGATGCCTATGAAATGCCCACCGGAAGCGTGCTGCTGGACCTGGTGCGCCGTCTTCCCGGACTCAAGTATCAGGACGGCAAGATGACATATCTGGGACGTGACATCAATGAGATACGCCTTAACGGTGACCAGTTCTTCAAGCGCGACATGAGCATAGCCCTGAATAATATGCCCACAGATAAACTGAAGAGCCTTAAGGTCTATGAAGTGCCCGATGATACGCTAAACCGTATGAGTGACAATCATCTGGTTATGGATATGCAGACCAAGGAGCCTATGGACCGCACCATTTTTGCCAGCGTCGAGTTAGGTGCCACCGAGAACTTTGACAAGTACAGGGTATCGGTTGACGGATCCATGTGGAAGCAGGGCGGATCGGAGTTGTACGCGTCCTATAACAGGAATACCATTCCCTATGAGTATTCAAACCAGCTCAAGACCGAGAATTCAAACGGCAACCTTTATTATAATAAGGAGTTCGGCAAGGTGTCGGTATATGCTCTGGCGAGATACGGCGACAGCTACAATGAGAATAAGTCAGAGTCATTCAACAAGATGTTCATGCCCGAGTTTACCCAGAACTCTTACACAGAGAATACCAGCTCCAACGGCGGGCACGACTGGGGCGGATCGACCGGACTGAACGGACGTACTGATGACAAGACCTGGTATAACCTGAATCTGGACCTCTCCAGGAACTGGAGCAACAACAGCAGCAGTTCGGTGGATTCAATCTCCAATGAGGGCGAAGGGCTTATCAGCTCAACGGTCCAGTCAAGCAAGGGCGACAACGTGGGTACTACATACAGCGTTTACGCCGGAATGGGCAAGTCGTTCGGCCAGGACGACAAGTATAACCTCAATATGAGTCTTAGAGCGGGGCGGTCCGATAACGACGGCAGCAGCATTAATACCTCCGAGAGCCGTTTTGCCCAGCTGGGCGACAGCGTGCGCATCGTTAATCACCGCATAAGTTCCCCATCGGTTTCAAACAATTACAGTCTGAGTCTTAACCTGAACCGTCAGATAGGTGATGCCGGTTATCTGGGACTGGGCTACAATCTGTCATACGATGACGGCAAGAGTACTCAGAAATATGAGGATATTGGTGATGATGGTTTTGTGACAGAGATTGATTCACTATACTATGACAGGTGCAACAGCAATCTTAACAACTCGTTTGACCTGGATTACAACTATTCGGATTCGGTCTACAGGATAAATATGTCTGTCAATGCTGCGCCGGTGCTGATGACTATTGACAATGTGAGAAGGGTGCCTGGAAAGGATGACCATATACGTTACAGAGGTGTCAGATACTCCGCCAATGCCAATTTCAGAGTCAAGGTATTCAAGAAGAGTCAGATAGGCATAGGTTACAACGGATCGAACGGATTGCCGGACGTTCAGCAACTTTCAATGGTGACCGATTACAGCGACCCGATGAACATACGTGAAGGTAACAGTAAACTGAGGAACTCTTTTTCACACAATGCAAACCTGGAGTTCCAGTTGCAGTCATGGATGCGCACAAGAGTCAGTTACGGTACCACTTTCAATGAGATTACCACGCTGACACGCCTGGACCGAAAGACCGGTGCCCGTATCACATCGCCCCAGAATATCAACGGCAGCTGGAATGTAAGCGAGTATCTGTTCCTTACCTATCCCTTCCAGGACCTGTCGGTCAATTTTACAGCCAATCATTCCCTGCGTCATAATGTGGCATACGTACAGTCTTTTACCGATGCGTCCGTTAACAAGAGCGCCACTGACTATCATCAGACAAGCCTTAACATGGAGGGTGCGTACTCTGACCAGTTCTGGATGATTCAGGGAAATGTAGGTTATACAATGGACCGCAGCAAGAGTGATTACCTGGATAAGGCCAGCGGGGGAAAACGCTTCAATGCCGGTTTGGAACTGTCATACCAGTCTTCAATAGGACTGGGAGCATCTACCCGATGCAACTATAACCGTCCCTTTGGATTTGAGATGGAACAGGCCAACCGTTCAGAGTGCATGTGGAGCATCTCGGCCGATTGGAGTTTCCTTAAGAGCCGTCAGGCGACACTGAGCGTTACATGGCGTGACATTCTCAAGCAGTACAACGGATTCTCGGCATCGGTATCCGGCACAAGCTGGAACGAGAGCCGCACCTTTGGCGACACATCCATGTTTGTGATTGCGTTCAGTTACCGCTTCAACAATTTCAGATAGCCTCCTGATGCGGATTGCTCTTGCGGAGGTTGTTGGGGCTGACTCCTGACATCTTCTTGACGAATTTGCTGAATGAGGCTTGGTCAGGGAAGTTCAGCTCATTGGCAATCTCCTGGATGGTCATATCGGTCGAAATGATAAGGGTGCGTGCTGTCGAATAGAGCAGTTCGGTAATTATTCCATTCAGTGTCTTACCTAACACATGATTTAATATCTGGTTGAGATACTGCGGTGTAAGGCACATCTGCTCAGCATAGAACCTGGCCATGTGCTCCTTGCGGTAGTTGTTTACAATAAGCAGATATAACTTGCGCGCCAATGACTGTTGCCTGCTTAACGGCTGGTTGTAGTCGGTGGAGTCCTTGAGCCTTACCTGCATTATATTGTCCAGTTCAACATGATGCCACTCTATTGCCAGCCGGAGGAAAGTCTTCTGGTTTGGACAGTCATTGCGGTATATCTGTTCGGCAATACGGTCTGTGCAGGCATTCATGATCTTAGCTTCATCAGGGGTCAGTTGTATTACAGGGTTGAAATAACTTTTTGTCCAACGCTCTGACTTGACCAAATAATTAAGGTGGATTGACAGGTTGTGCTCGTTGGAGGCAAGCAGGATAAGACGTACGTCATAGTCCGAACTGCATTCAATCAGGCGGCAGGTATGGGTTGGGGCCATAATGAACACACTGTTTACATCAAGCCGGTAATTGTTGCTGTTTATCTCAGTGATGCTGTAACCCTTGGTCACATATCCGATGGCAAACGCATCTATCGAGAACAATTGCCTGGCTATGTCAAATCCAAATATCTGTGTATCGGTTACTGCAATCTGGTCCTTGTATATGGCAGCAGGTCTGTCTTGCAGCAGTCCAAGTATGTCTTTTATGCTGTACCTTATCATATAAATGACTGTTGTTTCCGTTTAGACAACTAAGTTAATGAATAGTTCCTATAATAGTTTCAAAAAGGACAAATATTTTTAAAAAAAGGTAATGCTTGTCCCGTATTAAGTTATGATATTTGCATCGGAATCATGGGCTGTCGTGATGACATTTCTGGTTCTAAAAAGGCAATGTTGGAATGAAAAGGTGTCCGTAAGTGTATTTTGAGTTCTTTCCTTTTCAATACTCAGAATGCATGGACCCCGGATAAATGGCAGTCTTGTAAGGTTGGCTGCCATTTATTTTTTTTATTTTTGCAAAAGCATGACTTACCTTAAATTACCTGATAATACCGAATGGCGCAGGCTGGTTTTCTGGCTGGCGCTTGAAGAGTGGGCTGTTGAGCACGCTCCCGATTCTTTCTTTCTGTGGAGCGTACGGCCTACGGTCATATTCGGTCGCAATCAGGACATGGAGGCCGAGGTAAACGTTCCGTACTGTCTGGAGCACGGTATTGAGATGTACCGGCGCAAGAGTGGCGGCGGTTGCGTCTATGCAGATGAGGGCAACCTCATGATATCATACATAACCTGTCAGCCTGATGTAAACATGGCTTTTGATGATTATCTGTCCCGATTGGCCGATGCCTTGCGCGGAATGGGGCTGGATGCGGTCCGTACCGAGCACAACGATGTGCTGGTGGGAGGCCGAAAGGTGTCGGGCAATGCCTGCTATGCCACCAGGACCGGCTGTATAGTCCACGGAACGCTTCTTTATGATACTGATTTTACGGAGATGGAACGCGCCATAACTCCTTCAAAGCAGAAACTTGACAGCAAGGGAATCAAGTCCGTGCGCCAGCGCGTAACCAATCTGAAAGATTGTGGATTACTTTTTGACTTTAATGCTTTGAAGTCCAAACTTATTGATTATTTTTGTAAGGATATGCAGTTTTTAAGCATCCGGGATATGGAAGAGGTGCTTAAGACTGAAGAAACCTATCTTGACGAAAACTTTATTAGAAATGGACGAAGAAATTAAGAAAACCTGTCTCCACGCCAGTCATGTGGCCCTGGGAGCGCAGATGAGCCCTTTTGCTGGCTTTGACATGCCCATACAGTATGCCGGCATAACCCGGGAACATTTGGCAGTAAGGAACAAGGTGGGAATGTTTGACGTGTCGCACATGGGTGAGATATTCATAAGCGGCCCCGATGCCGAACGTTACGTAAATCACATCTTTACCAACAATATAAGCGGCTATAATCCCGGCAAGATCCTGTACGGCATGATGCTCTATCCTAACGGAGGCTGTGTGGATGACCTGCTGGTATACCGCGAGTTTGAGCCCGACCACTTCCTGCTGGTAATTAACGCCGCCAACATTGACAAGGATTATGCCTGGATGCTGGATCAGCGGAAAGGCTACAGCGTCAAGATAGACAACCAGTCCGATATATGGGGCCAGATAGCCATCCAGGGACCCGATGCCGAAAAAACGGTGATTGATGTATTAGGCCTGGAATGCGCCAAACCCTTAGGATTTTACGAATACTGCAATGCAGAGTATAACGGTCACCGCCTGATAGTTAGCCGGACCGGCTACACCGGAGAGGACGGCTTTGAGTTATATGCAACACTGAGTGATACGGTAGAGATCTGGGACCGCCTGATAAAAACCGGAGTAGAGCCATGCGGTCTGGGTTGCCGCGACACCCTGCGCTTTGAAGCGGGACTGCCCCTGTACGGCGATGAACTGAGCGCCGAAATCAGCCCCATAGAAGCCGGCTTAGGAATGTTCTGCAAGCTGGACAAAGCCGAATTCATAGGCCGTGAAGCCTTGGTAACCCAAAAGGAGCTGGGTGTAGAAAAGAAGCTTGTAGGAATAGAGATCGCGGACCGCGCCATCCCCCGTCACGGCTACCCCGTAGAACTGCAGGACGGCACCGTAATAGGCGAAGTAACCACCGGCTACCACAGCATCACGCTTGACAAAAGCATCTGCTTTGCCCTGGTAAAGCCCCAATATGCAGCCTTGGATACAGAACTTTTCATTCGCATAAGAAAGAAAGTATTCCCCGGCAAAGTAATCAAAAAGCGTTTCTATCAGACAAACTATAAAAAATAAAGATAGTTTGCTGTCCTGATAATCTTTCCGGGTGCTCGTATAAACAGAAGAGACAGGGTCAGCAAAACCATCGCCACCCTCGGCGTGTTAGAGGGAGGGGCCCGCCCCATAGGGGTGGGAGGGATAGCGCCAAAGGCGCGTAGTTTTGCAGGCCCTGTCTCTTCTGCGTTACAAAGCGAACAAAAACTAACAAATAAAGAAAATTATGAGCAAGATTGTAGAAGGCTTAAAGTACAGCGAAACCCATGAGTGGGTAAAGGTGGATGGTGACATCGCAATCATCGGAGTAACAGACTTCGCCCAGAAGGAGATGGGCGAGATAACATACGTAGACTGTCCCGATGTAGATGATGATGTTGAGAAGGGCAGCGAGTTCGGAGCCCTGGAGAGCGTAAAAGCCGCCGGCGACCTGTTCAGCCCCGTAAGCGGAACCGTAACCCAGGTAAACGAGGAAGTTGTGAATGACCCCAAGCTGGTGAACGACGACGCATTCAGCAACTGGATCATCAAGGTACAGATGAGCGATGCATCAGAGCTTGACGACCTGATGGACGCTGCCGCATACAAAACATTCATCAAGGAGTAATGGCAGGATTCCAGTATTTTCCTCACACCGATGAGGATATAAGAGCCATGCTGGAGAGGATAGGCGTAAACAGCCTTGACGATCTCTATGCCGATGTCCCGCAGGACTGCCTCTACAAAGAGGAGTACAGCCTGCCAGACGCAATGACTGAGCAGCAGGTAAGAGACTTCTTTGAAGGTCTTGCCGCCAGGAACCCCAAGCTAAAGGTATTTGCCGGAGCCGGAGCCTACGACCACTACACCCCGGCCGTAATCCCCTACATAACCCAGCGCAGCGAGTTCCTGACCGCCTATACCCCATATCAGTGCGAGATATCGCAGGGCACGCTAAGGTACATATTCGAGTACCAGAGCATGATCTGCACACTGACCGGAATGGACGTAAGCAACGCCTCAATGTACGATGGCCCCACAGCCGCCGCCGAGGCCATGCGGATGATGGTGGCCCAGGCCAAGAAAAAGAACACCGTGCTGGTATCCAACACCCTGCTGCCTCACGTAAGAGGAGTGATATCCACCTATGCCAAATACGCAGGAATAACAATAAAGGAGATAGTTCATGAGAATGGCCAGACCAGCAAAACAGCACTTGAAGCACTGATAGCCCAAGGTGATGTAGCCGGAGCAATCGTACCCTCAGTAAACCGTTTTGGAATAATAGAGGACATGACCGGATTGGCCGATGCCCTGCACGCCGACAAGGCTCTGCTTACGGTATACTGTGACCCGTCGGCCCTGGCAGTGGTAAAGACTCCGGCAGAGTGGGGTGCCGATGTAGCCGTAGGCGATGGCCAGCCCTTAGGAATTCCACTGTGCTATGGAGGTCCTTACGTAGGGTTCATGGCCTGCCGTCAGGACTACATGCGCAAACTGCCCGGCCGTATAGTTGGCCAGACTACCGATAAGGAGGGCCGCCGCGCATTCGTACTCACCCTGCAGGCCCGCGAGCAGCATATCCGCCGCGAGAAAGCCACCAGCAACATCTGCTCAAATGAGAGCCTGATGGCTCTCTGGGTAACGGTCTATCTGTCACTGATGGGTCCCGAAGGTATGAAACAGGTAAACGACCTGTGCTACCAGCGCTCACACTATCTGTACGCCAAACTGATAGAGACCGGTAAATTTGAGCCAGTGTTCAAGGACGCTGTATTCCTTAAGGAATTCGTACTCAAGTCAAAGGCCCCCACAGCAGAGGTTCAGAAAAAACTTGCCGATGCCGGATTCCTGGGAGCACTGGAGACCGAGGAAGGCTACGTGAGTTTCTGCGTCACCGAGAAACGCAGCTATGATGATATCGATCAACTTGTAAATGCGCTCTGACTATGAAGTACTACGATAAACTGATATTCGAGTTAAGCAAGCCGGGCCGCACAGGTTACAGCCTTCCAGAGGTTTGCGGCAAGTGTGCCGGAACAGACGCTATCCCCGCAACCCTACGCAGGACAGAGCAACCCAAGTTACCGTCAGTAAGCGAGGTGGATGTGGTGCGCCACTATACCAACCTCAGTCAGATGAACTTTGGCGTTGACACCGGATTCTATCCGCTGGGCAGTTGCACCATGAAGTACAACCCCAAGATAAACGAGGAGATTGCCGCAATGCCCGCATTCGGCGGCATTCATCCGTTGCAGAAGGATGTACCCGGAGTGGACGCTATTTATAAAGGTATGGACAGTGCCCTTGCCGCCATAACCGGCATGAAGCACTTTACGTTTAAACCCTGCGCCGGAGCTCACGGTGAACTTACTGGCCTGATGATAATACGCGAGTACCATCTGTCACGCGGTGACAGCAAGCGTACCCGCATCATAGTACCCGACAGTGCACACGGAACCAATCCCGCCAGCGCCGCCGTATGCGGACTGGATGTGGTTGTGGTCAAGTCAAACTCCAACGGTCTTGTGGATGTGGAGGACCTCAAGCCTCTGCTGGACGATACCATTGCCGGTATAATGATGACCAACCCCAACACCCTGGGACTCTTTGAGAAGGATATCCGTCAGATTGCCCGGCTGGTACATGCCGCAGGCGGTCTGCTCTATTATGACGGAGCCAACATGAACCCGCTTATAGGCACAGTACGTCCGGGTGATATGGGATTCGATGTGATGCACCTTAACCTGCACAAGTCATTCTCAACTCCCCACGGAGGCGGCGGTCCCGGAAGCGGTCCTGTAGGTGTATGTGACAAACTTGTTCCGTTCCTGGGCGTGAACGTATCGGGATTCAGCGGAAACTTTGGCGTGATTCTGAGAGCCTACGCATATATCCTGATGCTGGGCCGCCAGAACGTTAAACTGTGCGGAAGACTGGCAACTCTGGGCGCCAACTATATCAAGGAGTCACTCAAGGACTGCTACAAACTTCCCATACCTGCCGTATGCAAGCATGAGTTTGTGTTTGACGGCCTCATCAACGACGGGGCACGCGAGGGCAAGGAGGGTGCTGCAACCCTGGATGTTGCCAAGCGTCTGCTTGACTTCGGGTTCCACGCTCCCACAATCTACTTCCCGCTGCTGTTCCATCAGGCTATCATGATTGAGCCTACCGAGACGGAGTCCAAGGAGACTCTGGATGACTTTATAGAGGTGATGCGCAGGATTGCCGCCGAGGCCGCACAGGATCCCGATATCCTGCACGGTGCTCCGCACAATACGCCCATCTCAAGACCTGATGAGACCACCGCAGCCCGTAATCCGATACTTAAATACTGGGACGCATGCGCTTGCTGATTATCGGTGGAGGTCCCGGCGGTTATGAGACCGCTGTGGAGGCTTCAAAACGGGGATTGGAGGTAATCCTTATCTCAGAAGGACCGCTGGGCGGAACCTGCCTGAATGAGGGTTGCATTCCCACCAAGACATTCTGCCATTACGCAGAACTGATAGAGCAGAACCTCAAGGCCGGTCTGGACTGCCGGCCGTCATTTGCTGCAGTAGCCGAGCGTAAGCAGGTTGTGGTGGAACAGTTGCACTCAGGCATAGACCTCCTGCTCAAGAACGTTCAGGTGGTGCGCGGCAGGGCAGAGTTCAAGGATTCCAAGACGGTTATTTGCAACGGTCAGGAATACACTGCCGACAAGATAATCATCGCTACCGGTTCCGTATCGGCATCGTTGCCTATACCCGGTGCGGAGAACTGTCTCACATCAAGGGAGATTCTGGACCTTACCGAGGTTCCGGAGAGCCTTTGCGTGATAGGCGGCGGTGTGATAGGACTGGAGCTTGCCTCCATATTCCGCAGTTTCGGCAGTGAGGTTACTGTACTGGAGTATTGTCCCAACATACTTCCGCGCTTTGATGTGGATCTGGCCAAACGCCTTAAGCAGTCACTCTCCAGACGCGGCATCAGCATCGAGGTGCAGGCACAGGTGACCGGCATAGACGGTAATACTGTAACCTATATAAAGAAGGATAAGGAGTTTGCCGTCCAGGCCGGTAAGATACTTATGGCAGTGGGCCGTCGTCCCAATACCGAAGGGCTGAACCTGGAGGCTGCCGGAGTTGACTATACCCGCAAAGGCATAACCGTAAACGACCGTTTTGAGACATCGGTTCCCGGTATCTATGCCGTGGGCGATGTGACGGGCGGAATAATGCTGGCACATGCGGCGACATATCAGGGACTCCATGCACTCAACTGCATCTGCGGTCAGGATGACAGCATACGTTTTGACCTTATTCCGGCAGCGGTGTTCACTATGCCCGAGGTTGCAACCGTAGGCCTGACCGAGGAGCAGTGCAAGGAGCAGGGATTGGATTTCAGGTGTTTCAAATCATTTTTTCGTGCAAACGGGAAAGCCGTATCGATGGATGAGACCGACGGTTACTGCAAACTGATTGTCTCAGAGAGCGGAGTAATTTTGGGGGCACACATTTTGGGCGCGCATTCATCGGACCTTATACACGAGATAACGGTTGCGATGAACATAGGCGTCACTTTGGATAAATTCCAGTCAGTAATCCATGCACATCCGACATTAAGCGAAGTCCTTCAATCAGCACTACATCAATAAGGAAGGCGGCCTGAAAAAGCCGCCTTTCATTGTTATATCGTTATGGTTCAGAATCAGAAGCCTCCGAATCCGCCTCCGAATCCGCCTCCGAATCCGCCTCCGAAGTCACCTCCCATCATCATGAAGTCACCTCCGCCAAAGCCACCCATGTTGGGCTGGCTGACCTTACAACCCTTGGGGAGTGTGAAGAAAGAAGGATCAACATCCTCGGCAATGAAGTTCATTGCAGTCTGGCTTGTGGTAGACCAGTCGCTCTCGGTTACCGTTGACATAGGTATTCCCTCATATACGCATACTGTGATATTCTGAGTGAAACCCATCTGATTGGTGGGGCTCATTGAGTACTTCTTGCATGTCAGACCTGCAACCTGCTCCTCACCCAACTCCTTGATCTTGTTACGGCGGATGGTCTTCTTGTCCAGGTTCATCCAGTCAATCTCACCAAGCTGACCGATCTGGGCTCCGCCCATACCGAAACCGCCTCCGAAACCTCCGAAACCGCCTCCACGGCCGTTACGTCCACCGCCGAATATAGGCATTGCGGTAGCTGTGTTCTCTTTCTCGTTGATAGTATAGGTTGTGTCGCCTACTGAGATGACGCGGGTGATGGTCTCACCGTAAACGGTTATTCTTGCAGTTTTCTTACCGTAATCATCAAAATAGATCTGCTCTCTCATTGCACTTGCATCGAAACTGTTGATCATGTTCATAAATGTGCTGTCACCGAATGAGGCGTTACCTCCTCCCATTGCGGTGATTGTTGAGAAATCTGGCATGTCACCCATATCGGATGAGATGGTGATTACTCCGGATTTTACTCCAAACAGAACTTCCTTAACCTCTTTCTTCTTGGCATTTGCCGAAACACACACCGCAGCAATCAAAGCGGCGGCAATCAGATACTTTTTCATTGCCTATATTTTTTGTTGTTTGTTTTCTGAACAGTTCGTAAGTCATATATGAGTTAGCCATGAAAGTTAAGAGGCGTTTTGTTAAGCATATCTTGTGGTGCTGTTTTTAGAATCTGTTTTGATGTGTTTCCATAACAGATTCAAGAATAGCTGAATTGTAGATAAAAACTTGTTTGCTATGTTAATAAATAATATTTTTGTCTTTTTTAGGGGGAAATAATTTACGCCGTAAGCAACAGCCTGCATTTTAAATACTTTATTTACAATGACTTATACTAATTTTTCATATATGATTATGAACAGGATTTTTAATGGATTACTGTTGGCCGCCGCGTTCTCATTTTTTGCGGCAGGCAACGCCGTTGCCCAGGACATTGACAAACTAAAGGAGGAAGCAATGTCTTATGACAGGGAAGAATGCTCATTCAGCAGCACTAATGTAAATGTAGACGGATTGCGTTACAAGCTTGATGCAACCAGGCATCTTGCCAAATTTGTTTACATCAACAGTTCCAATACCGCACCGGAGGTGCTGGTCATACCGGAGACCATCGTATCAGGTGACGAGACCTATGTGGTTGTGGCTACCGAGGGTTACAACTCATACTCTCAGAACAATACCAGAAAACTGGTGCTGCCCGAGACTATGCGCTGGATTGGAGAGTATACGTTGTATCCTTATAATAATGTCAAGGAATTCGTGATACCAGCCAATGTAGAGTATATGGAGGGCTATCAGCTGGGACGAGACAATGTTAACCTGCGCTTTGAAGGTTCTGTTCCACCGGTTGTCACCGGCCGTATCTCATCCAGAAACAACAAACTTAAACTGTATGTGCCTGCAGAGTCTTTTCGGGATTATGTCATATCCGATTACATAGAGGACTGCTGTGTGGTAGCCGATAATATAGATGCCGGAACAGTAGTGATAGACTCTGTTGACAACGGTGAGCTGGGCTATATAGTAGTGGCCGATGCCTTGCCCAAGGTTCGCGTGTATGCCGAGGTCAACAAGCTCATCGTAAAGACCGGAACAATCGATGCCACAGACTGGTATCAGCTGCGTCAGATGCACAACCTTGTTTACCTTGACATAAGCGGACTGTCGGTATCGGAGATTCCATATCAGGCACTTTATGACTGCTGGCAGATAGAGACGGTGATACTTCCTGATACCCTTAAGAGCATCAGGGACTATGCATTTGCATATACCGGAGTTAAGGATATAGTGATTCCGCCCACCGTAAGGAACATTTACGGTGGTTACAATTTCTATGACTGCGACTCATTAAGGAGCATAGTCATACCGGAAGGAGTCAAGTCACTCCCCGTACAGTGCTTCTATGACTGCAATAATCTGCATTCCGTAACGCTGCCATCTACGCTGACATCAATGTCAGACAACTGCTTTGAGGGTTGTGACCTCTACAGCCTGCATCTTCCGGGTGCCCTGTCATATATACCGTCTTACGGATTCAAGAATAATAAGAACCTGGTCAAGGTTGAGTTTGAAGAAGGAAATTCATACATAGGCTACGAGGCATTTTTACAGTGTAACTCAATAGATTCACTGGTATTCCCGTCAACCATTAAGGTAATAAACGGTTATGCTTTCAGTACCAACCGCTCTCTTGTTGACGTAAAGCTGAATGAAGGTCTTGAGGAAATTGACAACTATGCGTTCATTAACTGCTCCGGACTGACGGAGATAACGCTGCCCAGTTCACTGCAGTATTGTCTTGGCAGGCCTTTCTATGGTTGCTCAGGTATCCGTAAGATTGAGAGCCGTGCTCTTATTCCGCCCACAGTACGGTCGGCCGTACCTACTTCCAGTGCAGGAAACATAGAGCTTTATGTCCCGTTATGGAGTTTCCAGGAGTATATGACCACACCCGGCTGGCTTGAGTATCAGAACCATACCAGCATAATACGTGACAATCTGCCCGCAAACATAGTGATAAACAAGGAGTTTGAGTTTGTGCTGGGTGCCGATGACAACGTTGAGGGCTATACCCCCAATGTGCGTCTGCTCTATAATACCGAGCGCATAGATGACGGATTCGGTCATCAGAAGTATGAACGCGGTAACCTTACGGTGAGCAGCCGCAGCAAGCTGGCTCTCAATGATTTCTCAATGTATTATTCACCGTATGCCAAGTACTATGCCGACTATAGCCGTTTTTACAACAGCAGTACGCATTACAACTATGACTGGCAGAGCACCACTTTCAATCCCAACTCACTCATAGTACGCGGTGAGATGAGAGCTGAGAACCAGACACTGAACCTGATGCTGTACAACGACCTGTGGCAGTTTGTAAGTTTCCCGTTTGATGTTAAGGTTGCAGACATAGTTCCGGTTGACTCCAAGACACAGTGGGTTATCCGTAAATATTCCGGTTATGAACGTGCCCAGCAGAACTTTGACAAGACCTGGGTCAACCTTACCGCAGACAGTGTGCTGCATGCAGGTCAGGGATACATAATGAAATGCTTCAACAATACCGCATCAAACAATTCCAACGTTGTAAGCTTTACGGTTACTCCCATCAAGGAGTCTCTGACACGCCAGTACCTGTTTACCAGCAAGGACCGTGAGGTTGAGCTTGAGGAGAACCTTAGTGAGTTTGAACAGAACCGTTCATGGAACCTGATAGGAAATCCTTATCCGTGCTATTTTGACACAAGGTTCATGGATACAGAGTCACCGTTCATGATATGGGACTCATATAACAGGACATACGTGGCTTTCAGCCCTATTGACGATGACTACATACTCAATCCCGGTGAGGCGTTCTTCATACAGCGTCCCGTTGATTCTGAGAGTCTTGTGTTCCTGCATGATGGTCGCCAGACCTACCGTAACCCCAATGACCTGACTGTTGAGCACGCTCCCATGAGAGGCTCGGCTGAAAGGGAGGTTATAAACCTGGCACTCACCATAGGTGACAGGTCAGACCGTACCAGAGTGGTTTTCAACAGCAAGGCGTCAATGGATTATGAGATAGGCCGCGATGCCGCCAAGTTCATGTCGGCAGAGAGCGGTGCCTCACAGATTTGGACTGTCAGCAACGGTGTCCAGTACGCTATAAACGAGCGTCCGGAGTCTGACCGTTGCGTAGCCATTGGCTTAAACTGCACACAGAACGGCTCATATACAATAAGTCTGGCAGACTGCAATCCCAAGGGCAGTGTCGTGCTTGAGGACCGTCTGTACGGGACATTCACTGACCTTTCATCCGGTGCCGGCTATACATTCCATGCATCTCAGGGGGCTGTGACAGGCAGGTTCTACCTGACATCAGGCAATCCTACCCAAGTAGGTGATGTCAGACAGGATATCCGTGACAGCCGCTCATTCAATGTTGCAGGCCAGGCTGTGATGGATGACAGCAATGGTATCATCATCAGGAACGGAAAGAAGACCATAAACCGATAACCCGTCATGAAGAGATATATAATTCTATTGCTGGGAGTGCTGCTCCCGTTTGTGGCCATAGCCCAGACAGACAGCTACGACCCTGTCAATCCACCTGACCCGTACTGGCCTCAGGCTGACACCACTACCTATTATAAGGTAAGGTGTGAAGCCATACCCGACGGTGCCGGATCATTCTCCGGTTACGGAGACAGGTTCACCGGCGGCCAGACAGTAAGGGTGAGCGCATGGACACATGACAACTGCATATTCAAGGGCTGGGCTGATGCCAATGGTAATGTGCTTACCACCAGCGGCTCTTACACATTTACGATGCCATTCGCCGATGTGACTGTCTATGCATTATATGAGTATGACCCCGCAAGTCCGGGTAATCCGTATTTCAGCCGTGATTATCCGCTTTCTGTGACATGTGAGCCTGCTGTGGCCGGTTCATTCAATGTCAAGTCCGGCGTGATGGTACGCGAGGGTACTACACAGAGCCTTGTAGCCTACATGAACAACGGGTTCAGGTTTGTGCGCTGGGAGACAGCAGACGGTGAGATTCTTGGCACAGATACCAGACTGAGCATACTTATGCCGTCACATCCCTACAGCATCAAGGGTATATATGAGTATGTACCGGAGTCACCGGTTAATCCGGCAGTAAACTCATGGGATCCCATTTCCGGACAGGCAATAGTCGATATGTTCAGACCCGGTTATCTGAACTCTACACTAAAGTCAATGCTGTCTGACTATGCCTCCATGACCCACCTTATCGTGGATGGTCAGGTCACCACAAACGACTTCTCGTTCACGGGCACGTTCAAAGCCCTTACATCGGTCGACCTGAGCCGTGTGGCAGGTGTCACCTCAATACCCAGCTACTGGCTTGACGGTAATGACAACATAAGGGAGATAGACATTCCTTCATGCATTACGCGTCTGGACAACTACTCGTTCAGGAACTGTAAGGCGCTCATATCATTCAATTGTTACGCTACAGTGCCACCCGCACTGGGCAATGAGGTGTTCAACGGCGTACCGGATGAAATGACGGTATATGTACCGGAGTCATCGGTTGAACTATATCAGGCTACAGAGGGCTGGAATACGTTCAACATAGCACCGCTCCGCAGTAAGCTATGCTCACTTGAGATAAACCTTCCCGCAGAGTGTTCTGACGGTCGCTACAAGAACATGTCACTTGAACTGGTCAACGTTAAGAGCGGTCAGAAATACAGGTATGTAATAACCGACCGTCTAAACTATACTTTCGGGACACTGGTCAGGAATACGGTGTATAACGCATACCTGAAGAATCTGTCAGGCCAGATCCTGGGCGAGCGTGACCTTATTACCGTTGATGACAGGAACGTCAGCGTGTCCATGAGTGACCTTAAACAGCCCAGGACTCTTACTGTTAAGGTAACCGAGCCCGGCGGTGCTGATGTGACAGGGCAGACCCAGATAGTATGGAATGATGAGGCAGGCGGCTATCTGCAGCAGGGTGCTTCAGTGGCATCGCAGATAGAGGGCTATAAGGTAAGCTATTCAATAACGCTGCCCCAGACGCTGGCTATGAAGTATGTTCAGCCTGATGTTACGGAATACACCGTCAAGGCAGGCAGCAATGATATAACGGTTACGCTTGAGCCCATCAGGGAATTCGTTCTCAAGGGCAGGATAGTAAACAATATGACCGGTCTTGGCATATCGGGTGCCACAGTGGCCGTTTCACAGACTCTGGCGGGCCGCTACTCGGATGCCATCAATGTCAAGACGCAGGCAGACGGCTGCTACAGCGTCATCATACACAATGCACCGTCTGATGTTACCATATCTGCCAATGATTGCGTGAACGGCTCTTTCAGTCTGAGTGATGATATGTTTGCGCTTAACGCAGAAAGCGGTGTCATTGACAACGGTACTACTGCACTCAAGCCCATATCGGGCGTGGTGATAAACCTTAGTTACACTTACACCTCAAGTGTGGCCGATGATGAGGAACCGGAGGTGCTGCCTTACTACAGTGACGTGAGCAATGTGTCATACACCATCTATGACAGGACACAGGACAAGCAGATAAGCTCATTCAGTGTCCAGTACCCTGACATCGTTGTGCTGGAGGACGTGCAGCCGGGTGATGAGCTGGAGGTGACATGTCACAGCAAGTCATCAATGTTCATGGACGTTAAGGCTTCAGGCACTGTGGACAGTGACAACCATTTGTCTTTGACGCTGCCTGTAGTTGAGCTTGGAGCCATAAAGGCCAGATTCCTCATAACAGACAATACGGCTGTCGAAGGTATACTCTATGACAGTAAGGGAGTGCTTGTGGCACATGACAGCTATAAGGGTAATGACTTGCTGTTCAGTAATCTGCCGGATGGCGACTATACGGTCATTACCATGGGACAGAGCCTGTTCTTCAACTCTATATTCTCACTTGACCATCTGGCTGATGCCGGAATGACTGAGGGAGTTGACTACCTCAGGAATACTGTTAAGGTGGAAAGTGGACGTATATCGGCTTTCAGAAATGTGGTGGTTCCTGTGTTTGACGAGTCCAAGTACTACTACACCGGCCGCAACACGTCATTCTCAGTAAACAAGGCTAATGTAATAGCCGGTAATTACCTTACGCTGAGCGGCAGGATAGATTTCCTGGACAGTTATAAGCACAAGGTATCTGACATAGAGATGGTGGTAAGGCTGCCGGAGAGCTGCAGCATGGTTGAGAAGTCAGTCATAGTGGGCAACAACCTCCAGGCATACGAGTACCGTGACAATATGGTGACCATACCTATGGGCGATAATTACACAGACAGGGTCAAGTTCTGCATTGTACCGTCTGAGCGCGGTAACTTTACGCCCAATGCGTTTGTGCGTTTCAAGCTTGATGACCGTACCATACTCCAGCCTATCGGCAATGCTGCATACACTGTTACTGACATAACTGTCTGGAGCGCACCGCTCATTTCATTGCCTGCAATAAGCATTGACGGTAATGCTCCCGGTATGTCACAGATTGTGGTATATGACGGCCAGACCGTTATAGGAACCACCAAGGCTCTTGCCGACGGCTACTGGTCACTCCAGACTGAACTCAAGAACTGCACCAACCTGTCCATACATGAGATATGGGCCGATGTAACCGCTCCGTCAGGTTTCAATGACCGGACAGAGACCCGCTTTGTGGAGTACAACGAGCGCAGCATCCAGGCCAGGAATGTGGAGATGTCATTCTACAACGGACTGCCCGGCGTGAACCGTACCATCTGGGTCAACTTTGACCTGGAGCATATCAAGGCCAGCTCGCCCAGTTATATGTTTGCCGGAGGTACAGACTTTGTGTTTACCGCAAACCTGACCAACAATGACCCGGATGTGGTGAACAGCTGCATGATAAGGGTGTTTACCAACAATCATGAGTGGATAGAACTGCCGGCTCGTTACATACCCAATATGGAGCGCTGGGTGGCAGTAGGCAAGTTTGACACTCATTCCATGCCTATAGGTGTGCGCGTGGTCGTGGATGCCGATATATCAACAGAGATAGATTACAGTGAGTTTGTTGAAAACAATACCATCCCGCAGGTGATGACACATGTAGAGGAATATACAGCCACACTCCAGGAAATGCCGTCAACCGATGACGGATTCATACCGGATGAGATACCTGAGGTTGAGGTGACGTTTGAGTATGCAACCGTGACCCCTGTCGTAGAGGAGATAGTGCAGGCGGCTCAGGAGGAGCCTGTGATGATGGTTGATGTGGAAGTCCCTGCAGGACAGAACTACGCTGTCAATTTCCAGACATGGGATGGAGGTGAGTTGCTCTTTACCGAGTCAAATACCGCTGTAGAGACAATAATAACCAGTGATGTTGCCGATGTAATTGATATGCCTGTCACTGAAGAGACCGAAGAGCCGGTTCAGGTGACGGTATATGAGAACGGGTCATTTGTAATAAAGGATCCTAACCAGGACAAGGAGTGGGTCGTTCAGGTGCCTGACAACTATGAGTTCAATGACAATTACAACGACAGCGACAACAACGGTAATAACAACGATAACGGCAACAACAATGATGAGGTTAAGCCCAGTCAGACTTCCAGGCGTGCGGCTCCGGGACATACCGGCCGTATAGCCGAGACTCTGGTTGACACACTCAAGTACAATATCATGATGCTTGAGCAGGCTGCCCATCATGTAAACAGCTACATAAAGACTACCGCCGATCCGATAAGGTCACAACTTGCGTCAATTGATGCATCACTCAATTCGGCACAGGTTGTGACTGCCGACCTGGTAGCCTACAAGGCTGTCCATCCCGAGGAGTCGGAGTCTATAGACAAACAGCTGCAGAGCCTGTCATCAAGCGTGGCCATGCTCAAGAAAACCCGTTTTGAACTGAGCACCGCACTTGATGAGGTGAACGGTTACATAAGCATAGTACGTGACCTTAACAGACTCATTTCATACGGCCATTACGCCATCACCGATGTCAATGACTGGCAGGTGTTCATAGACAGGATACTGCCCTGTAACGGTCTGGATGACCCGCAGGCCAGGGCTCTGTCATGGATATCGGACAGCCTTAAGTTCAAGTATGGACACCGTTATATTACGGTATGCAACATAGCCCAGCTGGCTGCCCAGGTGGTGACCAGTGCTCCGTCAACAGAGCAGGGAACAACCATGCTCAGCATGGTCCAGGGTGCCGTGGCCGGCTATCTGTCCAAAACTGCCGACCTGGTGTACCGCGAGACTAAGGCAACGTCACGAAACCGCATCCGCAAGGCCAAGCGTGACCGTAACCGTTATGTCAACTGTAATTATGCTGACCTGGAAGAGATAGAGGACAAATGGGACTTTTCACTCCCGTATCCGGTTGTGGAGCCAATCATAGACCCGTCGGGTTATGTCTATGAGGGCGTATCGGGCAATCGCCTGGAGGGTGTGACCGCTACAGCCTACTACAAGCATACGTATGAGGATATGTATGGCGACCTGCAGCAGGAGATAGTGCTTTGGGATGCCGCCATGTACGGTCAGGAGAACCCGTTGTTCACTGATGAGCAGGGTATGTACCAGTGGGATGTGCCTCAGGGCGAGTGGCAGGTCAAGTTTGAGAAAGAGGGCTATCAGACAGCATACTCAGATTGGCTGCCGGTACCACCGCCACAGATGGATGTAAATATAGGACTCGTGCAGAACATTCAGCCAGAGGTGATAGGTGCCCGTGCATTTGAGGGCAGTAACGGTAACAGCAGCGTAGAGGTGACGTTCTCCAAATACATGGATCCTGAGACACTTAATGCAGGAAGCCTGTTCATTAAGGGCATCAAGGATGGCGTTGAGACTCTGCTTACAGATATAGAGTTTACCTATCCTGACCTTGAGGCTGTTACCGAGGGCAGTAACCTGCATTATGCCAGAACTGTAAGCATAGATGCCGGCCATACTGACGGATTTGATGCTATCCTGCTGATAGTAAATACAGATGTCAAGAGCTATGCCGGCATAGGTATGGCTCAGGTCTATGAGCAGAGACTTGATGTAGAGAAGAAACTTGTATCTATAGCCGCAGATTCTATAGTCTATGTTGGATACGGTGACAAGACTATAGTCCATGTCGGTGTATTGCCCAATGCCGCAGCGGCGGGCAAGAAGCTGTCAGTACGTACAGAGTCTGCCATGATAGCGGGTATTAACGGTGCCGGTGCAACGCTGGAACTCACTCTCGATGCCGATGGTCAGGCGCAGTTTGAACTGGACGGTACCCTGTTCGGTACTACAGCGCTTAAGTATCAGGTATCGGGTGAGAACCTTACTGCCACCACTCTGGTGAGTGTTGTCGATGCTTCGCTCTTAGAGGAGGTCAAGGCTCCTAAGGCATCAAGGATAAGCGGCACGTCCGTATTCAGCGGACAGACCGTTAGCCTGACATCCGAGACTGGCAATGCCACCATTTATTATACTCTTGACGGCAGCTGCCCGTGCGAGTCTGACAGCCGCATCCTCTATACAGCACCTATAGCTATTACAGACAGTGTCTTTATCAGGGCTATGGCAGTGGGTATAAGCGGATTTGAGAGTATGGTAAGTGAGTTCAGCTACTCTGTTCGTGAATCCGCAGCAACTATGGATCTGGCCGAGGGCTGGAACTGGACATCACATGACCTTTCAGCCCCGCTTGACGCTGCTGAGCTCTCTGACGTGGCCGTAGCCATACGTACCAGAGACGGTCAGATGGTCAAGGATGCTGACGGCTGGAACGGGTCGATACCCGGTATTGATGCAGTCAATATGCTCAAGGTACGTACAAGCGCACCGTCACGGAAACAGTTTACAGGCAGCCAGTTCAATCCTACAGCTGTTACTGTGAAATTGCACCGTGGCTGGAACTGGATGGGATATCCGCTTGACCAGACTCTGGTACTTGATGATGCCCTTCTGTACCTTGACGTTGAGGAGGGTGATGTCATAATGGGTCTTGATGACGGATTTGCCGAGTTTGCCGACGGACACTGGAGCGGAACGCTCAAGGTTCTCAGGCCAGGTCACGGCTATATGTACAGGTCCATGCACGACAAGAGCTTTATGTATGGCACCGTTCCCACGGTTAATCCTGCATCGGCCGGTACAGACCGCATGCCTAAGGGCGGTATACCTTGGAGTGTAAATATCCATGCATATCCTGACATGATGGCTATTACCGCCATTGTCATGGACGGTGATGCTGAGGCTCCTGACAGCATCTATACGATAGGTGCATTCTGTCAGGAAGAGTGCCGCGGCATTGGCACATACGTGGATGGCACAGTACGTATTCCGGTATACGGCAACCCGCAGGATGAGATAAGCTTCAAGGTGGTCAATGTCACCAGCGGACAGATTCATGCAGTCAGTGATACGTTGCGGTTCCAGCCCGATGTGGCAGGGTCCGTATCAGAGCCATTGCTGCTTGAATTCGAGACTCCTACTGCCGTACAACGCGTATGGCAGGACAAACCTGCAGGCGGTGTTTACAACCTTAAGGGGCAGGCAGTAGAGCCGTCACGGGCCAGGAACGGAATCTATATAATTGACGGAACAAAAGTTTACAGATAACCAGTTCCGATACAGTGAAAGAGAGGATGACCCAAACCGGTAATCCTCTCTTTCATTGTATATGATGCTGTTATTTGAACAACGCGGGAATAAGGTCCGGGCGGCCTATCCTGCGCAGTTCGGCAATGATGCGGGAGCGCTGGGACGGATCATACCAGAAAAAGAACTGGCGCTGAGTCTGTTTCTCGCGGTCTGTACGTGCAGTATAGACCGGCTGCATTGTGTAGGGATTGATGCCGGTGTAGAAGATTTCCGTGCTCAGGGTCATGGGAGTGGGCGTAAAGTCCTGTATCTGCTCCAGCTTGAAATTGAGGCGTTTGGTTATTATGGCCAACAGCGCCATATCCTCTTCGGTGCAACCGGGATGGCTGCTTATGAAGTAGGGTATGAGTTGCTGTCTGAGACCGCATTCCTGGTTTACTTTGTCAAATGTCTTCTTGAATTGCTCAAAATGTGTGAACGATGGCTTGCGCATAAGTTCCAGAACGGAATCCGATGTATGCTCGGGGGCAACCTTGAGACGGCCGCTGACATGTCGGCTTATGAGTTCACGGGTGTAGTCTAAATGTGACCTGTCGGCTTTTGTGTCGGGGTCACGGTACTGCAGTAAGTCATAGCGTATGCCGCTGCCTATGCAGGTCTTTTTTATTCCCGGAACCTTGTCGGCTGCGCGGTACAGGTCGGTCAAAGCCGTCAGGTCTGTGTTGAGATTGGGACAGACCTTGGGCGTAAGGCAAGTGGGGCGTTTACAGTGCAGGCACTTGTTCTTATCCCGCCCGCCTGTTCCGTACATATTTGCCGAAGGACCTCCCAGGTCCGATACATAACCCTTGAAATCCTCCATCTGAGTTATCTTGCGCAGCTCCTTGAGGACACTCTCCTTGCTGCGGCTCACAATCTGTTTGCCCTGATGGGCCGAAATGGTGCAGAATGAACAGCCTCCGTAACAACCGCGATGTATGGTCACCGAATGGCGTATCATTTCATAAGCCGGGATGCGTTTTCCGTTGTAACGGGGGTGGGGCAGGCGTGTGTACGGAAGGTCATAAATGGCGTCCAGTTCCTGCGTGGTCAGGGGCGGATATGGAGGGTTGACCACTATGTAACGGTTTCCGGTCTTCTGGATGATGCGGTGGGCCTCTATCATGTTGGACTCCTCCTCGATGATGCGGAAATTGGCGGTCTGGGCACGCTTATCGGCAAGACACTGCTCGTGTGGAGCCAGGACCTTGTCCTGAGCGGTTATTCCGCCGGGTACATCACGGCACAGGAAGGCGGTTTGCGGGAGTGTAAGCAGGTCCAAGATTCTTCCCTGACTTATGGCATCGGCTAAGTCGACCGTTACTTTTTCACCCATGCCGTAAGTCAGATAATCGGCACCGCTCATCTCAAGGATATTGGGCAGCAGCTTGTCCTGCCAGTAGTCATAGTGGGTAAAACGCCGAAGAGAGGCTTCGATGCCTCCCAATACAACGGGCACATCGGGAAAGAGTTTCTTCAGGGCCTTGGTATAGACTATCGTAGGGTATTCGGGCCTTCCGGTGTGGCGGCCGTCAGGTGTATAGGCATCCTCCGACCTAAGACGTTTTCCGGCAGTGTAACGGTTGACCATTGAATCCATGGCGCCGGCCGAAACGCCAAAGAAAAGCCTGGGTCTGCCCAGTTTCCTGAAATCGCGCAGGTCATCCTGCCAATTGGGCTGGGGGATGACTGCTACCTTATAGCCGTGAGCTTCAAGGACACGCCCAATGACGGCAGTGCCGAACGATGGGTGGTCTACGTATGCGTCACCGCTGAAAAGTATGATGTCCAGCTGGTCCCATCCCAGCCTTTCACACTCCTTTTTTGTCGTAGGCAGCCACTGAGGCATTATTGCTGGTCGGGTTGCGGTTCAGGATTCGCCTTGTTCCAATCTTCATACAGGGCTATCAGGTTCTTAAGGCCGAAAGCCTTCATGTCGCGATGATAGATCACGTCAATACATAGGTCCAGCAACGCCTTGTCCGATCCCTGCGGAGTGGTAAGCAGTGAACGGATGTTCAGTTTGAGCTTGTCCAATGACTGTTCGGTCACTATACCGCTGCTGTCAATCAGTAGCTGGAACAGTGAGAAGCTGCGTATGGTGCGGAGATTCTCATCCGACACGTTGATGCTCCGTGTTCCCGATTCATTTGCCTGGATAGTGTACATAATGATAGTATTTTAGTGTTCTGTCAGATACTTTAGTATCGCCCGCATCAGTCTGTCGCGCTCCCGTTCGGCGGTAATGCTTTCAAACGGGAATCCCAGGGTCAGACAAGCGGAGTTGCGCCTGTCCTTATAACCTACACCAGCGGTAAGACGGCTGTCGGTGTAGGTAAACAGTGTGCTTCCCTTTTCGGTCGGGCTTAAAACGTCAGGTCGGGTAACTCCATATCCTGATGCTGTAGCCTGACGTCTGATTTCAGGTTTGGAACGCAGTCCCTTGACATTGTGCTCCGTCTCAGACGGCAGGGGGCCCTCCCAACGGTAATGCAGCACCTTTGCGGTAAACTGCTCATCGGCCAGGTCTGATATCATATCGGCTCCTACAAAAGAACCGCTGGTGAACAGCTTGCCGCCTGCGTTCAGGTAAGAGGTGATCTTCTGTTGCAGGATTGGCGGGAATGTTGAGTAGTCCTTGTAGAACAGGGTATCCTGGAGGGAGCGTTTCTGTAATCCCAGGATAAGGTCCACCACACGATAGCCGTTCATGTCGACAGTTCCATCCTGAACGGCATCACGGCTGCATGACACGAATGACCATCCGGCATTGGCTATGGATTGTCCGTGAACGGCAGGGTAGTCAAATGTGTTTCCGGCCAACAGGGTTCCGTTCAGTGTCTCATCGCTCGTTCCAAGTGACACCTCCTCGGGAGAGTCAATACTGTCAATCAGGAATATCTGCTGTGCACCGCACAGGATAGGGGAGCGCATATACTGGACGCCAGGGTCGGACAGGATATCAAACCCTTGAGTACTGTCCGATTCGACTGTCTGCGGGGCGCTGAGACGCTGGAATCCGTTTATCACCAGGACCGTGCCCTTGCTGTCCGATGCAATTGAGGCGGAGAGTGTCTCGGACGGCATGCTCTGGCCACCGTCATTCAATGCCGTTACACGGAAACTGTAGATACGGTCTTTCTCCGGAACAAAAGAGTAGCTGTCGGTATTGACATACGTTCCGTTGTCAAAACCTCCGTCATCAGTTGCCGTGTAAACGATGTAACCTGTAGGAACTGCAGTGGGCTCAAGTGTGTCGATGGCAGCCTTCCAGCTGAGTCTGAAGGCGTCATTGCCGGACATCCCGATACTGAATGACTCCACCGGAAGGGGTTGGACAGTGTAACTGCGCTCATGCAGGAAACTTTCATACTTAAGGATGGACTTGTAGATGGAACGTGATGCCATGAACATGAAATTGGGGTTCAGGGCCAGTTTCAGGTCCCAGTAATTCTGATGTGAAAGAAGTTCCAGCAGCATTGAGAGTATCTGGGGTTCACGTGTCTCACAGTAGTTCTTGTCCCATATCCCGCGGTAAATCCATTCACGGTTCAGTCCGGCGTTAAGGTCTTCCAACAGTCCGGTCAGGACCATATCGGTGAGATCTCTGCTCAGATAGCGCGAATGACCTTCTCCGAGTAGTTTATTGTTGAAATTTGTGGTGCATATACCCAATGTTCCCACCAGGGTATCTCCATATGCATAGCCGGCATCGGTGTGGAGAGCGAAGCATAGCTCCAGGGGTACTCCCAATCCGGGATTGGCCTTGTTGAATATTGAGCCTCCGGATAGCCAGTTGGCCATATAAGGGCGTGTCCAGATGTCTTCCCGGTAATCATCCGACCCGTCATATTTGCTGGTCACGCTGTCCGGTGCACCTGCAAAACGCGTATAGTATTTTGACCCCATATTGTAGCGTGGAGCAGTGAGTTCAAGCCCTTCGCGACTTTCGACTGCTGTTCCGCCTCCGAACCTGACTGCATCGGCACTGACATGACCGTGCATCCGGCTGCTGTTGTCAAGGGTCACCATTCCACGAGGACTGCGTCCCTTGCGGAAACGGAAAGTGCCCAGGTATACCCATGTACCTCCTCCCATCTGCTGGTTGACATGGAATGTGGTGGTTCCTCCGGTATGGAAAACTATGTACCGGGCATCATCGATGCTTGTTGAATCCGTCTGGTAAGTCACATAAACGGCATATTCTCCATCCTCTGGGATATCTGGTATCCACATGGCCGAAGACATCACAATGCCGGGGCCGTTGCCGGCCTGAGCCGTACGTGTGGGAAGCATCAGACTGTCAGTGCAGATGCGGAGCGAGTCTTCACTGTAGCCCCCTCCTGCTGTTGTCTGCCATTTTCCGTCCTCGCGATAATCATTGGAACCTGCCTTGACGATGACGCTGTTGGTCTGCCAGTCACGCTCCCGTGCCGTATATACCACTGCGCCGGCATTTTCAAGCATCGGAATCAGGAACGGATAGGCTATGGATTGCGTAAGAAGGTCCTCACGGGTGCAATAAAGAGGTGGTCTCTGCCACTCCCACAGGCTGTCTGCATTGTCATAATAGAGTCCGTGGCTGGGCGTTACTGACATGTGAATGTTTGTCAGACCCTTTGAAGGGTTGAACGGACGGCTATTGTTGGAAACCCAAGGCAGGCCTTTATATATGGTATTGTTCCAGAGATTGCTCCGGTTGATGTTTTTTCTGGCCCAATTAGGAATCAGCTGCTCTATTGTAAGGTCTGCGGTGTGGATTTCTATGCTGTAACGGCGAATGTCCTGCGGCAGTGACTGACGCAGGTCTGCATAGATTGAATCAATCAGCGAATGACGGAACCTCTGATAACTGAAATTCTGGTTCAGATAGATATCCAGTCGGCGGCTGGCACGGTTGATCACCGTACGGTCCACGTTAAGGGTCTTGAGGTCCAGGTCTGCCTGATACTGACTGAAGTGCCGGTTGACGTGTGTACGAATAGAAGCATTGTCCGTCTGGGCATAAAGGCCCGAAACGGACATCATGACGGTCAGTGCCGCCAAAAGGGCACGCACGCACCGGAGCATAGGCCAGAAAGGATTTTACTTTTTGAGTTTGGTCAGCTTGTCAATGACTTCTGTTATCTGGTTCTGGAAGTCCTTGACAAGAGTGCGGTAGTATTCCTTGGCATTGCCCGGTTCGGTATGACTGATGCGGGCGTTGAAATCATTGTCAATGCGGAGTAGGTCAACGATCAGGGCGTCGGCTGCCTCTTGGTCGGTACCGGGAACCAGCTCCTTGTATATAAGACACTCTGTAAAGATGTCACCAATGATGTAATTGATGTCCTTTTTGAGATTCCTGCGACTTGCCATAGTAATTGCGCTTTATTGTTTACGCGAAAATAGCAAAAAAAACGAATGGCACAAAGAGAACCGTCCCTTTTGTGTCATTTTGGAATGATAAAACTGATGGCACAGGGAATGATCTCTACATGGAAGTCATGCCCGGGGAGCATTTCGCCGTCCAGGCATATCTCTATCTGCTTTCCGGAGTGTATATCGATGCTCCGGCTCTGGCGGTAGATGAAATGCCGGCTTGTCTTAGGGTCATCAAGATGCAGGCCTGAGGCGTATTTCTTGATCAGACCAAGGAACGTGATAAGGCTGACGGCCTTGCAGTAACCTACTTCTATCAGTCCGTCGTCGTTTCTGGAGCGTGGTGAGCAGAAGAATTCACCGCCAACGTAGCAGTTGTTGCCCAGGGTGCACAGAAGCATGCGTCTGCCTTCATTAAGCAATTCTCCATCGGCTTTGACCTGAATGCGGTTGAAACGGCCGCAGAATATGGCTTTAACTATTCCCCAGCGATAGGGATTGCTCCATCCCCTGCGGCTCAGCCTGTTGGCTGCCGATGCCACCACTGCGTCAAACCCGAAGTTGCATACGTTTATTGAATAACGGTCATCATTGACCTTGAGTATGTCTATCCTGTGAGGTGTGCCGTTGATCAGATTGCTGGCACTCCTGAAATCCTTGTCCTTATAATATTTGATGAAGTCATTACCGCTTCCGCAGGCCCAGACAGCCAGATGCTTGTTAAAGGCGCCAACCATACCGCTTGCCACCTCATTTATGGTGCCGTCGCCTCCGCACGCCACAAAGCATGTCTCAAGGCTGGGGTTATTCCTGCAAAAATCCCTTACAAACAGTGTGGCTGAGTATTCGGCTGTGGTCTTGTAAATCTCAAAATCCGGTCTGGCTTCCAGTTCATTCAACTGTTCTTCTATCATCTGAGCATTTCCTGCCTTGCCGGGCTCATTGTTGACGATAAAGCAATAGTGCATTTCCCTTACTTTTGGATTGGTAAAAAATCACACAAAGGTAATAAGAAACCATTAAAATTTGTAAAATCAAGCCGTAATTAATACTTTAGCGGCGTGAATCAAACTTGTATGATATGAAAAAGACAATTATTACAGTGATATTCATGGTATGTGCCGCAAGTACGCTGCAGGCTATCAAACCAATTGAAACGGAGGGTTTTGACAAATTCAATAACGGATTCAAGGTGGATCTGGTTTCAGTGGGCTATCTGTCTCCGCAGTTTGCATGGGAGCATTATACGGATACAAGGTTTTCATACGGCGTCTCGGTACAGGCGCATTTTGTCAACCGGAGCACCTTTGTAAGGGCTCTGAATGAAGGCGACGAGGTGCCCACTACCGTTAAGCTTGACGGAAAGACATACGATCTGGACTGGAGCGGCCATTCTTCAAAATGGTATGCAGATGTCACTATGGATGACGGAAAGCATGAGGTGAAATGGGACCGCAAATACGTAGGCATGATGGTATGCCCGGAGGGCCGGTTCTATTTAGGACGAAAGCCGGCACGTGGTTTCTATGCCGTAGCAAGAGCTGATGTTGGCCTGTTCCGTGAGACTTTCGTTGTGTCCAGATCAAGACTTTCATATGCCGAGGAGGATGCCATAATTCAGAAGAGAAAGGATGAAGCTGCAGCTGCAGGTCAGGATCCCAACTCTGTAGCAAAGACTATAGAGGACAGATGGAAAAAGGCCGGAACTGAGAACGGTGAGACTTTCATGGCTCTGGGCGGAGGTGCCGGACTGGGATTCCAGTGCTGGTTCGGTCAGGACTCACATTGGGGTATGGATGTCAATACTTTCATAAAAAGAGACTTCAAGTTCTCCGAGGATGACAATCAGTGGGAATGGCTTTTGGGTGCAGGACTGCTGGCCGACCTGAACCTGTCCATCATATACCGCTTTTAATAAACAACCAAATATTTGCAAGGGTGCGCATTTTTGACGAAATTTGCGCACCCTTAATATTTAAAAGAGGTAATTAATAACATATACTATTCAGATGAGTACAAAAAGCGCATTACAGATTGCACGTGCCGCCTATCAGCCCAAACTCCCTCAGGCTTTGCGCGGTGCCTTGAAGGCTGTCGAGGGTGAGCCCACACAGTCAGTAGCAGACCAGGAAGAGGTAAAGAAACTCTTC
>CAJOLR010000005.1:32253-84994 GCA_905235565.1 uncultured Bacteroidaceae bacterium
AAGTTTGAGCCGGCCGAGGGTGCTCCCGCCAAGAAATCCATCAACGCAGGCGTTATCCTGTCAGGTGGCCAGGCTCCCGGCGGTCACAACGTTATAGCAGGTCTGTTTGACGGACTCAAGAAACTTAACCCCGCCAACAAACTGTACGGTTTCATCCTGGGCCCCGGCGGTCTGGTTGACCACAACTATATGGAGCTCACAGCCGATATCATCGACGAGTACCGCAACACCGGCGGTTTCGATATCATCGGTTCCGGCCGTACCAAACTGGAAAAGAAGGATCAGTTCGATAAGGGTCTGGAGATACTTAAAGCTCTTGACATCAAGGCTCTGGTTATCATCGGCGGTGATGATTCAAACACCAACGCCTGCGTTCTGGCCGAGTACTACAAGGCTATCGGTGCAGGTGTGCAGGTTATCGGCTGCCCCAAGACCATTGACGGTGACCTCAAGAACTCCGAGATTGAGACATCTTTCGGCTTTGATACCGCTACCAAGGTTTACTCAGAGATAATTGGTAACATTGAGCGCGACTGCAACTCAGCCCGCAAGTACTGGCACTTTATCAAGCTGATGGGACGTTCGGCCAGCCACGTAACCCTGGAGTGCGCCCTGCAGACCCAGCCTAACATCACCCTTATCGGTGAGGAGGTTGAGGCCAAGAACCAGACTCTGGATGACATTGTGACATATATCGCTCAGGTTGTTGCCGACCGTGCCGCCCGCGGCATGAACTTCGGTACCGTTCTGGTTCCCGAGGGCCTGATAGAGTTCATTCCTGCCATCAAGAAACTGATTGCCGAGCTGAACGATGTCCTGGCAGCCAACCAGGCTGAGTTTGACATGATCCAGGCAGACAAGAAGATACAGTACATAGTAAGCAAGCTCTCCAGGGAGAATGCCGCAATATTCAAGAGCCTGCCCGAGAGCGTAAGCCGTCAGCTGGCACTGGAGCGTGACCCGCACGGAAACGTTCAGGTATCCCTGATCGAGACCGAGCAGCTGCTGGCCGATATGGTCGGTGTCAAGCTGGCTGAGTGGAAGAAGGAAGGCAAGTTCCTGGGCAAGTATGCCACGCAGCACCACTTCTGCGGTTACGAGGGCCGTTGCGCAGCTCCGTCAAACTTTGACGCCGACTACTGCTACAGCCTGGGTTACAACGCATCAATGCTGATCGCCGCCGGCAAGACCGGTTATATGTCATCAATAAAGAACACCGTGGCTCCTGCCGACCAGTGGGTGGCAGGCGGTATTCCTATCACCATGATGATGAATATGGAGAAGCGTAATGGTGAGATGAAGCCGGTTATCCGCAAGGCTCTGGTTGAGCTGGACGGCGCTCCATTCAAGGAGTTCATCAAGCACCGTGCAGAGTGGGCCCGCGAGACCAGTTTCGTATATCCCGGTCCTATCCAGTACTTTGGTCCCACCGAGGTCTGCGACCAGCCTACCAAGACCCTGAAGCTGGAGCATTTGCGTTAAGCAAAAGGTATTATGCCGGCCAACAGCAAAGGCAAGAAAACAACAAGAAAGAGGGTTTCCGTTCCAAAAAAGAAAGGACGGAAGCCCTCTTATGTTATGCCCGACTGGCTTCACTGGCTTATAACAGCCGCGATACTGGTTGTAATTTCAGTAGCGGCATATCATTTCCTTTTAAGACCATACATTTTCCGTCTCAAGCCATGTCAGGGCGCCAGGGAGTACGGAGTATGTCTGCCCTCAGGATTCCTGTATTACGGAATAGACGTGTCTCATCATCAGGGTAAGATAGATTGGGAGAGGGTGGTTGATTCATCGGTTGAGAACGGCTATCCCATCAAGTTCGTAATCATCAAGGCCACTGAGAGCGATACATTTACAGATCCTGATTATAGTGATAATATTTCAGATGCCCGTAAGGCGGGACTGGTATGCGGCGTTTATCACTTTTATGACCCCAGTACATCTCCTCAAAGACAGGCGCAGCATTTTATCAATACCGTGAAGCTCAAAAAGGGCGACCTTGTACCGGTGATTGATGTGGAGCGTACAGGACGCTCATCGGCCGACCTGCGCCGGGACCTGCTCATTTTCATTAAGGAACTGGAGTTGAATTACGGCGTCAAGCCTATGATATATGCATCGGCCAAATTCCACCGCCGTAATCTTGGCAGTCCTGAGTTTGATGCATATCCATTCTGGGTGGCACATTATTATGTGGCCCGTCCCGTCACAGACAGGCAGTGGCGCTTTTGGCAGTTTACAGACCACTCCAGCGTTGAAGGTATAGGAGGCTACACTGATTTCAACGTGTTCCGAGGTTCTGAAGCCGATTTTGATTCACTTCGCATAAAATAGTACAAAAGGGGTCTGCCCCCAATTGTGCTATTTTAGGGATTTTCCCCTGAACTATTAGGAAATTTCCGTGATGCAGGTATTATTACCGTATTATTTTTGCATTGGAAACAAACCACAAAAACATACGGTTATGAAAAAGTCAGTATTGTTTATGGCATTGATGGCAGTCACAATGACAGCCGGTGCACAGAGAAATGACTTGTACTCATCTGGTAAAAACAGTGGGAAGTCTTCAAGTCAGTCAACGCAGGGTTCAGCTGTGGTGACTCGTACACCTTCTTATACCGAGCCCGAAGTTACATATCAGCAGGCTGCTCCTGTAGTCAAGACAACTCCTCAGATCATAGTAGACCGTGATCCCGATGAGTATAACCGTCGATATACCTATGGGACCAGCCAGATCCAGTACGAGGATGGCTCGATACTGGACGATGTCCCCACCGTTTATATACATGACACAATCTATGTGATTGATCCCGACTCAGGAGAGAAGAGATATGTTTATGACGATGACGGTTCATATGCCGATGGTTACCAGGATGCCGTTGAGGATTACTATCTGACGCGTCGTCTGTACCGTTTCCGTCATTACGGCCGTTTCTATCATTCTCTGTATGATGACCTGCTTTGGGATATAGTTTACTGGGACCGTTATTTTGATGACCGTTACTGGTACTATTCGCACACTTACTACTATGATCCCTGGTATTATGATCCCTGGTACTATGATCCCTGGTACTATGGTGGTTGGCATTACACCTCATGGTATTACGAGCCTTATTATCACTATGGACCGGCCTATTACTATTCGGGCCCGGTAGTTGTGAATGACAGGACTTATCATTATACTCCTAACCGCAGCGTAAACGGAGGAGGTTGGGACAGGAATCTCAGCCGTACAGCATCCGGCAGGACTGCAGCATTCGGTTCAAGCAGCAACCGTAGCGTAAGTTCAGCCTCAAATCCGGTAGCTTCCAGGTCTGTCACCACTAATGCAACTCCGGACAGAAGCGTGACAGGTACCTCTTCAAGCCGCAGCGTATCTGCATCCAGCCGCAGCGTCGGTAGCAGCAGCTCAAGTTCCAGCCGCAGCGTCGGTAACAGCAACTCAAGTTCCAGCCGCAGTGTCAGTGGCAGCAGTTCAAGCCGTTCTGTAAGCAGTGGTTCCGCCAGCAGTTCAACCCGCAGTGTTTCACAGTCTGATGGCCGTTCCACAACTTCATCATCAGCTGTAAGGAGTGTGACTCCTGCCAACTCAAGCCGTTCAAGCTCTTCAAGCTCTTCACGCTCTGTAATTAGCGGTTCAGCTTCAAGGTCAACTCAGTCCGGTACAACCTATGACCGTCCAAGCAGCACCAGCAGTTCCAGCCGCTCTGTAGGCAGCAGTTCCAGCAGTTATGTCGGCAGCAGCACCAGCAACTCCAGCAGTTATGTAGGCAGCAGTTCCAGCAGCAGCTCCAGCCGTTCTGTAGGCAGCAGCTCCAGTTTCAGTTCAGGCAGCAGCTCCAGTTTCAGTTCAGGCAGCAGTGGTTCACGTGCCGTATCAGGCAGTTCATCCAGAAGATAATTTAATCAGTACTGTAAAAGAGAACAATAAATCCAAATCAGAAACCTGTAAATACTTTAGATATGAAAACCGCAAAATACACAATTACAGCAATAGCCCTGTCAATCTGTACGGTGATAGGTGCACAGACATCATTCGATGCAGCCAAGCTGTATGAGGAGGAACTGAACGGAACAGCCCGTTATATCGGAATGGGCGGAGCAATGGGTGCCTTAGGCAGCGATCCTTCTGTGATCAGCCATAACCCTGCCGGTATCGGTACATACCATAAGAGCGATATAAATTTCTCTCTGTCAGCATTCGGTACTTCAGTAAGCACGGATCCCATGGCAACCAAAAGTAAGCCGATCTTCAATAACGGCAGGACATATTACTCACACAGCAACCCGTCAGATATAAATATGGCTTTTGATAATTTCTCGGCCATATTCTCTGGCAGTGAATCAGGTGACAACTATTTCAACTTCGGCATTTCATACCGTAAGCTTCAGAATATGGACCGCGATCTGGACTATGTTGATGCTTTTGATGATGCTGACGGATATGAGGTGTGGAGAGAGTATAAGGATCATCAGCGGAATAAGGTCAACTCATTTGATTTCAACATGTCATACAACCTGTCAGACAAGGTCTATATCGGTTGGACATTCGGCATCCTTTCTACGGTGACCAACTCAGAGGGTTATTTCTATGATTACTATGCTCCAGATGTGCATCCTGATTATCCCAATGGACTGGATTATACATGTGTAGATAAGATGACAAGATCTGAGGGCGCAGGTTGGAATATGGCTTTCGGTACTATAATACGTCCGATCCCGGCACTTCGTCTGGGTGCTGCAATCAAGACCCCTACCTATTTCAATGAGAGGCTTGAGTATTCCGATTATCTGTACGCTGTCTTGGGAGAAGCCAAGGATGGCAGCAAATTCCATAACGAAATTGATTACAAGTTCTCATCACCGTGGTCTCTTGACCTGAGCGCTGGACTGACATTCGGCGGCAGCATGGTAAATGTAGCGTTGGGCGCTGAATATGAGAAACATTTTACAAGCCGTTCATCACTCTCGATTGGTAAAACCAAAATGCTTGATCAGGGTGCGGTAGACTATAAGGATTATTCAGTGCTAAAATCCGGCTTTGAACTGAATATCAGCAATTTCTCAATAAGGAGCGGTTTCGGATACAAGGAATCGATGTTCAATGACGGATCATACCCTTATCTGTATGACTCTGATTTCAACGGTTGGAAGAAAGATTCTTCAGGAAATGTTGCGGAAGTGGGACGTACAGATTTCCAGATAGACCGTCTTGGCAAGACACGCTATGTTACATTCGGATTGGGATACTGCTCGACACCTGACAGCGACGGCACTCAGTTCTATGTAGACCTGGCTTATGTCAACGGGCTTAGAGGCAGTATAGTCAATGTGAATGAATACGTTGAGGATGTGGATGTAAAATATAACTATAAGACAGACAAGATCCAGTTGACCTTTGGCTGGAACTTCTAAATAGACAGTCTGATTTTGAGATGATTTTAATTGATTCCGGCTGGTCTTGGTGACCAGCCGGAGTTTTTTTAGAATTTGCCCAGTATCCGGTCCATAACCCAGTTGGTGGGGGTGGCGCTGATGCCGTCACAACCGCACACGGACTTACCGTTCAGGTGATCTACAACAGCTTGAACCAGAGGGAACTGTACATGCTCCGGGTTAGGTATGTCAAACTCATGGCGCCCCTCGCTGTCATGGAGTGCTATGGGCTGGAATGTAAATATCGAGAAACAGATCATGCCCTTGTCACCAATCAACTCTATACGGTCTTCCTTGGCGGATTCATCGGCCACGAAACACCATGAGCCTGACCCTACCAGACCGTTCTCAAACTTGAAGCAGGCGCTTACGGTGTCCTCGGCCTGATACAGACCTGCGCGGTTGCTGCAAAGTCCGTAAGCATCGATAATGCAGCCGCAGAGTTCCTGAACCATGTCAATCTGGTGAGGTGCCAGATCATAGAAATAACCGCCACCCGATATATCGGGAATGACGCGCCAGGGCAGGTTGGTGCTGTTGTAATCCAACTCTTTGGGTGGCTGGGCAAAACGTATCTGGACGTTTATCAGTTTACCTATGCCGGGTATAAGTTCCTTGACTTTCAGGAAATACGGAAGGTAACGGCGGTAATAGGCGACGAAACACGGCACTCCTGTCTCTCTGGAAACGCGGTTGATGCGCATGCATTCCTCGTAGCTCTGAGCCATCGGCTTTTCAATATAGACTGGCTTGCCTGCTTTCATGGCCATAACAGCGTATGTGGCGTGCGATGATGGAGGGGTGGCGATATAGAGCGCATCCACTTGAGGATCATCTATGATGTCCAATGCGTCTGTATACCACTTAGCGATGTTATGCCTTTCTGCGTAGGAGCGTGCTTTGTTCTTATCACGGCTCATTACGGCCTCAATGGCCGATCCTTCGGCCTTTGCGAATGCAGGCCCGCTCTTCTTTTCGGTCACCTCACCGCATCCAATGAATCCCCATCTTATCATATCTCTGGAAAGAACTGTTGAATCAATCGTAAAAAGTCCAGCTGAGTCCGAATTTGACCATGCCGGGATTTGCCGGATAACCTGGAACGATGAATGAGTCCCGATTGCTCATCTGCCCGTCATTGGCATGGTAGTAAAGGATATAGAAACGTACTCCGCGCAGGGAGCAGTTTACATATCCGGTAAGCAGGGGATAACCTCCCACCTCTTGGATACAGCCGTCATTCTGAATATGGAACATACCTACCGCCGGACAATAGCCGGGAGCTTTGTAACGGGTAAAATAGAGGGCATTGGCTCCGACCTCCAGATGGAGTCGCTTATAATAGACGAACTTTAGGTAGAGGTCAGAGAATACGTTGAGGTCAGGCAGGGGGATAATCTTCTCGTTGCCCGATAACTGATATGTGATGTTGTTGTCCCAATGCAACGGTCCAATCCTGAAGTTCTGCTGCAGTGAGGCACTCAGTATCTGTATTGAGCCGTTGTTTTGGGCGGCAGTAATGGAATATGAAGGCTGTATTACGTTGTCGGCGTTTGTGTATGCTCCGGCATCGTTCTTGAGATAGACGTAGTTGGCCACATTCTCAACGTCCAGCTGTAATCTTGTGCCGGTCTGCTCAATATCCAGATAACCGCCGAAACGGGTGCGGAACTCTTTCTTGAAATCCGAGTCCCACCACGCAAATGTGGAGTGTTGGTTGGCATAGTAGAACGGCGCATCCTGAGCCGACATCTCTGCATAAGCTCCTATGCCTGTCTCCTTGCCGAACAACGGGTATTTAAGGTCAGCCTGACCAGCCAGCCTGAAGTCTCCAAGACTTGCTCCAAGTACAATGCTCTCAAAATCCGCGCTGAATGTAAGGTTATCTCCTTGAGCCTTCTCCATATGAGCTCCCAATGAGAACTTGCCCTCGCTGTAACGGCGAATATATTCACTGCCTGTGGCAAGTGTATCAGGCATATGATAGTTCTTGTATTCGTAACGTGCAAAAGCTGACAATCCTGCAAACGCCCATTTGGTGGAGCCTTCCAGAAGTGAGAGTGACAGGGTGTTGGTCAGATAGAAATTGCGCATTATGTCAACGGAATCGTTCTTAAGGAAAGAGTTGGTGTAAAAGCCCGGCCAGGTCTGGTAAAAAATGTACCTTCTCTGCAGATTGCCAATCTCTAAAGTGTGGGCCAGTTTTCCATACTCTTTCTTGTCACTGAATGTATAGATCGTATCCCCTATGCTGTCTGTGTGGTATTTGGTAATGCTGATGGAAAGCTCCTGATTGAGCATGGCCTGATGGCGTTTGAGGTTATTCCAGTTGTAGCGCAGACGGAAAGGTATATCCTCGGGTGAATAGCTCTTACGGCCTTCGGCCATTGCCTCGGGATTCTTTATGTATCTGGGATCCTGGATTCCGCCGTTTTCGGCCACTTTCATCTCGTCCCTGTTGGCGGTTGCATAGAAATGGTAGATATCGCCACGGTAGTAGGTGTAGATCCTGGCATCAAACATGGACGTGGACTGGTTTTCAAATCGACCGCGCCCCAGCAGATAATCCAGGTCAAAGCCCAGTCCTGACTTCTTGCTGAAATTGGCGGCAAAGTAACCCTTAAGATGTTCTTCGCCTGTACGACGGTTTCCGCCATTGTAGTAATCTATGCTTACATGGGGGGACTTGGTGTCAGTAAAACGGAACTGATCCGGATTCTTTATCCAGAAATCATACGGGGTGTCAAAGATAAAATCTCCAGGCTGCTCACGTTCAAAATAGATGCGTGACAGACGAGGTGAGCCCATGTTGCCCAGATGACTGTAAGTGCCCATCATGCCCTCTGTCAGATGAACGTTGTGGAATGAGTGATGCAACGTGTCCGGTTCAATGATATCGGGCAGACCTGTATTGGTGTTTATGGTCCACTGGAAATAATCCTTTGACACGGTACGTTCTACTACAGTGGAGTCCTTATCGGGATCCATATTCATGAATCCATCCATCTTTTCACCGTTGAATCCGTCCTGATTCTGGGACAGTGTACTCTGTGCCTGAACGGAAAGGTGGAGAAACAGTAGGGCTATGACAGACGCAAATCCTGTTGTCCTGCTTTTTTTCAGGGCGAAGACCTTCATGGGATTAGTCTGAGAATGAATTCCGAAATTTTTATGAGCATAGATATGCCGCATGCCCAATAGAACGGCCCCGAACCAATAGCGCCGCTCCACTGTAATATGAATAACACCGTAGTGACTGCCGCTCCGGCAAGGAACAGCGTATTCAGGGTGTATCTGGCTTTCTGCCTGCGGTCTGTCTGTTCTGACCTGCGTACCCGTTTCACGCGTTTGCCTATCTTGCCCTTAACGTCATATAGGGCACGGCTCTCTATGTCGGAGAGTACGGTATAGGCTTGAACTATACGTTCATGCATGGGCGTACCTTCTGGGTTATCGGCAACCAGCCGTTCATAAGCGGAACGGATCTGGACGTCCGATGCAGACGGGGCAACTCCCAGAATATTGTACAGTTCTTGGTTTGAAGACATTTGGATCAGATGTTACCGTTAACGGTGTCAGTTGCCCTTTTGAAGAGAACATCCTTTAGGTCGATGGTCTTGATGCGGAATTTTCCGGTACTCTTGAGGAACTTGGTCCCTTTCTTGTTGTAGGCCTCCTTGTCTGTAATCCAGTCTTCGGCAGGGAATATCTTACCGCCGCCTTCACGGCCCTCCTCATAGCGGTATTTAATATCAGTCATCTTAAGGGTGAAAGATTTTTCCTTGACCACAATTGAGAAGTTATATGAAATCTTTGACTCGTCGGCAACGAAGGCCGTACTCTTGAACACTATTGTCTGGTCCACATGGAATATGCAACGGCGCGTGGTGGCATCTTCGTTCAGGATCCTTCCGGCTTGCGCATATGGCTTGGCGAATTGGCCCTTTGCCCAGTTCAACAGCATCTCATAGCATTTGTCAGTATCCATGCCGTCAGGGAGAGGGGCGGTATATTCAAAATAGACCCGTCCGTTTTCATCCTCAGGCACAGCACCCTTGGCATATTTCGGGTCCTGTTCATTGACACCTCTTGCAAATGAAATTGATGTCACAAGCAATCCCAGTATAGCCAGAAATATTTTTTTCATAGTTTCCACCTGTTATATATGGCACAAATTTAGTGTTTTTTGCCGACAACATGAAACGTTGAACGGTATTATTGGGATAACACATCCTAATTAAACGTTAATATCGTATTGTAGAGTATTAGTGGGCCGTTTTAATAACAATTTACTCATTTGGATTATTTTTTTTCATTTTTTTTAAAAAAAGATGACCTAATCTTTGCAACTAATGGAATTAGTATTATTTTTGCGTCAATATGGATTTTATAATCAATCAATTCATTCAATAACAAACAACTATGGAGAAAATTTTGAAACAGGCTGCTGAGCTTTATGCAGCATTTGCAAAGGACGCATGCGCACAGGTTGAAAAGGGTAACAAGGCTGCCGGTACACGTGCACGCAAGGCTTCTCTCGAACTTGAGAAACTGATGAAGGAGTTCCGTAAGGCTTCTCTCGCAGCTGCAAAGTAAATTTCGGACAATTTAATAAAATAGGGTGCAATTGGATGCACCCTATTTTTTTGTCCTGAATATACTTTTCGGCTGCGGTGAAGCCGGACCTCCGCGACGGAGGTCCCTTCCCTTTTTTTAGTTTGCCAAGCAAACGCACTCACTCTGTCGTGGCGAGAAAAGGTGGGATAAAATCCAACCTTTTCAATTATGTAACTTCGTTCCATGATTTTTGTCGCGACCCGGGATAGCCTAAACGAGTTTAGTCTATCCTCTCGCTGCTCCAAAAATTCTCAATTCTCAATTACTCCAGGTATTGCATGATGCGGCCGGAGATCTGGAGAAGGGATATCTCACAGACTTTGGTATCATACTGGACTTGGAGGAGGCTCTCCTCGGCATCCAGAAGAGATTTCTGAGCCTCTCGCATCTCAAGTCCGGAAAGGTCGCCCAGCAGATAACGCTCCTGAGCTATCTCCATGGTTTCCTGAGCAGTCTTGAGGTTCTGCTCCTGAAGTTCCAGCAGCATCAGGTTGTTTTGGTAGGCCTGCCAGAAATCATCCAGGTTGGCGCGGAGCTGGAGCTCCAACTGATCGATGGTGATGTCGGCCGACAACTCATCCAGACGGGCGTTTCGTTCCTGCACCCGTTGCTTGCCGCTTATCAGGTTGATGCCTACTGTCGCGCCGAAGTTTGGCCCCCAGTTTGTGCGGTCTGAATAGTTGCTGTTTCCGTAAATGTTATGTGTCAGTCCGTAAGATGCGTTCAGTCGCAGATACGGATAATTGCGGGACTGAACGGTGCGGCGGTCCATTTGAGCCAGGCTTTTATTGCTCTCGGCACGCAACAGCGACGAGTTGGTGTTCATCATATCATCATACAACGACTCGTATTCAAGACCGGTAATAAGGTTGATGGCTGTATCGGCAGCCACATGCACGGAGCGCAGGTCCTTGTTGGACATAAGGCGGTTTATGCGTATGTTGGCCGATGCCACAGACTCATGCTGCTTAAGGCTTTTGGCACTGTCTGAATTGAAATAGACCTGCGCCTGCTGCATCTCCAGACGGGAGTTGCCACCCATGTCATAGCGCTCGCTGCTTATTCTGAGACGCTCTTTTGAGAGAGCGGCAGCATATTCCAGATTCTTCAGATGTATGGTCTGGCGAACCAGGTTATAATACTCTGTGGTCAGGTTGGCGATATAGTCCTCAAGAGCCACACGTGTCTGTATGACGCCCTGATTGTGCAACTCCTGCAAGCGGTCACGGGTGGCCTGGATGCTGAATCCGTCAAATACGGTCCATTCGGCGCGGAGCTGTGCATTCAATGTGTGGTCAAGGACATTGCGGGTAGATGTGATTGAGCCATCGGATGCAAGGGTGGCATCGCTGCTGGAGAGAGACCCTGAATAACTGCCTGTGGCACTCAGTGTGGGCGATCCGCCGGCATAGAGCCAGGAGTCGTTGTTGGAAGCCTTCTCCTCGGATATATTAACAAGCTTTATCTGATAACTCTCGTTTATGCCGGTCTCAAGGCACTCCTTTAGAGTCATTATCTGAGCCTGGGCGCTCATGCTTAGTACCAGGACTGCAACTGCACATGGGATTCTGTATGGTTTCATACCTTTTTCTTCTGTGTTTTACGGTCAGTCGATATGTAGCTGTATATAGCCGGAACAACGTATATTGTAAAGAAAGTGGAGATAAGCATTCCACCTACTACAGCAGTACCCATGGCTATACGTCCGGCGCTTCCCTCGCCGTGGGCGAACATAAGCGGCAGCAGGCCCAGCATGGTTGATGTACTGGTCATAAGGATAGGTCTCAGTCGCTGTACGGAAGCCTGGCGGATAGCCTCCGCCTTGTCAATACCGTTACCCTGTTTCTGGTTGGCGAACTCTACGATCAGGATACCGTTCTTGGCTACAAGACCTATCAGCATGATGATTCCGATTTCACTGAATATATTCATGGTCTGTCCGCCGCCACGAATGAACACCAAAGCTCCGAATACGGCCAGAGGCACAGTAATCATAACGATGAGAGGATCCTTGAAACTCTCAAACTGGGCGGCCAGCACCAGGTAGATGAGCAGCAGGGCCAGTCCGAACGCAAACAGCAGGCTGTTGGAACTCTCGCGGAAATCCTTGGACTCGCCGGTCAGGGCGGTACGGAAGGTGTCGTCAAGAGTCTCCTTGGCAATCTTGTCCATCTCATCAAGAGCCTGTCCCAAAGTATAGCCTTTTCCAAGTCCGGCCGATATGGTGGCCGATACAAAACGGTTGTAACGGTACAGACGGGGCGGGGCAATATCCTCCTTGAGGTCCACAAGGTTCTCCATCTGTATCATGTCGCCGCTTCCGCTGCGCATGTAGATGGATTTGAGCGCCTGTGTTGTGTTACGCTGCTGGCGGTTTATCTCACCTATAATATCATACTGTTTTCCGTTCATGTACAGATAACCCATGCGCTGTCCGCTCAGTCCCCACTGCAGTGTCTGCGCAATATCGCGGGTGCTTACGCCCAGCAGGTTGGCCTTCTCTCGGTTGATCGATATGCGCACTTCGGGCTTGGAGAACTTGAGGTCGGCATCGGCCATCTGGAATGCGGGGTTCTCATTCACTCGGGCCAGGAAGGTGGGCAGCACATCCTGCAGTTTCTCAATGCTGGTGGCCTGCAGTACGTAGCGCACAGGCATTCCGCCGCGGCCTCCGGCAAATGATGACTGCTGCTGCACGAACGCGCGGGCGTCGTTCTCGCGGCGTACAGCGGCGCTCAGTTTCTCAAACACCTCCATCTGAGAGTAGTTGCGCTCGTTTATGTCCTTAAGTGTAATCTGTATGTTACCGCCACCGCTCGATACGCGGGCAGTCACGAACTTGGCATCGGGCATGAGTGAATCCACCACGTCGTTTATGCGCTCGGTGTAGTCCCGCATAAACTCGTAGGTTACGCCCTCGGGACCCTGTGTGCGGACCGTCACCTGCGAACGGTCCTCCATGGGAGCCATCTCGGACGGGGTCTTGCTCCACATCCATGCCGCAAATCCCAGTGCCACCAGCATGGAACTTAGTGCTATCCAGCGATGACGCAGTATAAAGTCCAGGCTCTTGCTGTAATAGCGGTTCATGCCTTCAAAGAATGGCTCTGACCAGGCGTAGAAACGGTTTTTCTTTTCCCTGCGCACCAGGATCTTGGTGGAGATCATCGGGGTGAATGTAAGGGCGGTAAAGGTGGATATCACTACGGCACCTGCAATGACGAATGCAAACTCACGGAACAGACGGCCGGTCTGGCCCTCCATGAATACGATGGGCACGAATACGCACAGCAGGGTGATGGAAGTGGATATGACGGCAAACAGAATCTCCTTGGAGCCGTCTATGCCGGCCTCACGTGGAGTCATGCCTTTCTCTATGCGGTTGTAGATGTTCTCGGTCATCACTATGGCGTCATCAACTACAAGTCCCACCGACAGTACTACCGCCAGCATGGAGAGCACGTTGATACTGAACCCCATAAGGTACATCACAAAGAATGCTCCGATAATTGATACGGGAATGACCAGTACGGGAATCAGGGTTACACGCCAGTCACGCAGGAACAGGAATATGATAAGTATAACCAGTATGAATGCCTCATAAAGCGTGGTCTTTACCTCGTTGATTGATGCGCGGATAAAGCGGGTGTTGTCAAAACCGTACTCGTAGCCTACATCCTCCGGGAGGTCCTTCTCCATCAGTTTCATGCGGTCATAGACGGCGTTGGCTATGTTGATGTGGTTGGCGCCGGGCTGGGGGGTGACTGCCACGCCCACCATCGGGATGCCGTTCATCTTCATGTAGCTCTTTATGTCACGCGGGCTCAGCTCGGCCTGACCTACATCGCTGAACCTGATTACCTTGGTGCCGTCATGCTTTATTACCAGGTTGTTGAATTCCTCTGTGGTATTCATCTGGCCAAGGGTCCTGATTTCAAGCTCTGTAGTGTTACCCTCGATGGTTCCTGAAGGAAGCTCCACGTTCTCGCGGTCCAGGGCGTTCTTTACATCCATCGGAGTAATGCCGTAACCGGACATCTTTACCGGATCCAGCCACAGGCGCATGCAGTAACGTTTTTCACCCCAAATCATCACGGAGCTTACATCCTGGATGGTCTGGAGCTGCTCCTTTACCACAAGATCAGCCAGCTCACTGAGTTCCAGCAGGGAACGCTTGTCGGAGTGGAGGGCCACCATAAGGATCGGCATGGCGTCGGCATCGGCCTTGGATACGGTGGGGGGATCGCAGTCGCGGGGCAGCATTCGCTGGGCGCGCGATACCTTGTCACGCACATCGTTGGCGGCGGTCTCAAGGTCTACTGACAACTCAAACTCAACCGTGATGCGGCTGCTTCCGTACTGGCTTACCGATGAGAGCGAACGGATGCCGGGGATACCGTTGATCTGCTGCTCCAGCGGCTCGGTTATCTGATTCTCGATTACTTCGGCGTTGGCACCGGGGTAGGAGGCCGATACCGATATGATGGGGTTGTCCACCGACGGGTATTCGCGTACACCCAGACTGGTGTAGCCTACCACGCCGAACAGTATTATTATGAGCGCCAGCACTGTTGCCAGTACCGGGCGACGTATGCTTAGTTCTGATATGTTCATGAGTGCGGCAGGTTATTTGAGTTCAACCCTCATTCCGGTACGCAGCTGCATGGTGCCGCTGGTTATAACGGTATCGCCTACGTTGAGTCCGCTCAACACCTGTACCATGGCATCGGTACGGAGTCCCTTGACAATCTCCTGTGGCATGGCCTTGCCGCCCTTGTACAGGAAAACCTTGTCTATACCCATCTCTGATATGATTGCCTCGCTGGGTACAGCAAGGGCGTTATCAAATGTGCGGGTATTGAGGCTTACGCTCACGTATCGGCCCGGCACAAGCTTGCCGTCCTTGTTGTCATAAATGGCGCGGACCAGATAAGTGCGGGTGCCCTGGTCTACCTTTGAGTTGGTGGCATAGACCTGAGCGTTGTGCACCTCATCGCTGCCCTCGACCGTGAACGTGAGCTTGGCTCCGTTCTGCAGTACTCCGGCGTAGCGCTCGGGTATGGCAAACTCTACCTTGAGTTTCTCGGTGTTGGTCAGTGTGGCTATGTTGGTGTTGGGCGATGCGTAGGCTCCTACGCTCACCTGGCGCAGGCCGATTATTCCGTCAAAGGGGGCCCTGAGCTCGGTCTGGTCCAGTTTGGCGCGGCACTCCTCAATATCGGCCTGGAGTTTGTTGAAATTGGCTTCGGCATCCTGGTATGCCTCCTTACTTACCGCCTCCTTCTCGTAAAGGGCTTTCTGGCGGGCCAGACGGTCCTCGGTGGACTGATACTGTGCTTCCAGTTTCTTGAGCTGGGCCTGCAGGGGTGCGTCATTGATCTTGGCCAGAACCTGACCCTTGCGGACCTTGCTGCCCTCCTCAAAGAAAATGCCGGTAATCTTGCCCGATGTCTCAAAAGAGAGGTTTACTTCCTCGTTGGGGATGAGGCTTCCGCTTATGTTGATGCCGTCCACAAGCTCGGTGGGTTGCATCACAACATGGCGCACCAGCAATGTTTGGCCGCCGCGTCCTATAGGCGCACCTGCTGCGGGCGTCTGGCCCGGGCCTGCCGGAATGTCCTTGTTGGTTTTTGGTTTCAGATTGTAGAATCCCCATATTGCAACGCCAATTACGATGACGGCTATAAGCACCCATTTGGTTGTCTTGCTCATATAGTTTAAGGTTGTGTCTTAAAATCGCAAATTTACAGATTAGACTCCTAATTTTATTGGTGCGTACAATCTGCTTAACATTATTTAAGAAGCAAAGGGGTCGTTTCGTTTTGCGTCGTTTTTGGGAACTTTACATTATCTTTGACGCAAATTAACGGAAGCAATTATGAGAAAAGTCTTTTTACTTGCAGTGCTTGCTTTTTCATTCCTTTGCCGGGCAGGTGCCGAGTCCATAATCTATGAGGTAAAATCACCGGATAAAAAGATCAGTTTCAGCGTGATGTACAATTTCTATAATAACGCTGTATATAAGGTTTCGGTCGATGGCAAGGACGTGATAGGGTGGTCCGCGTTAGGAATGACCCAGTCGGCCGATGATGTCTGCAAGGTTACGGATATACATCCTATCACCAAGAAGGTGTATATGCACAAGGGCGTGTGGAAGCCACTCTGGGGCAAGCGCACGGTCGTCAGGGATGAGTACAATTGGCGTTCGTTCGCTCTGATTTCGGCTACAGGCGTAGACAATCTGGACGTGCGGGTTTACAATGAGGGCGTAGCTTTCCGCCTGACCAGTCTGACAAACTGCTATGAACATACCAACTTCAATTTTGCCGATGACTACACCGCTTGGTTCTACAACGGCGAGCGTCATAACATCGGACCCGAGAATTTGTCCGATACAGGCGGCGAGCGTCTGCCCCTGATGACAATAAAGGCGGCCGATGACCTCTACCTTGCGTTACATGAGGCTGGTCTGAGTGCTGATGGATGGCCAATGAGACTGCAGTCCAAAAGCGGTTCGACTGAGTTCGGGGTAATACCGGAGCGGATAGATACCGAAGGCCAATACGTTGGTGCCTGGCGTGTGCTGATGGTGGGCAAGACCCCCGGTGACCTGGTGGATTCACACCTGCTGGAACTGCTCAATCCCGAGCCGGAGGGTGATTTCAGTTGGGTGCGTCCGGGCGTTTACCTTTGGGACTGGCGTATTGACGGCGCTGTATGGGATGGCTACCGTTACGGCATGAACTATGATTCATGGACTCGTATGATTGATTTTGCTGCCAGTCAGGGATTCCAGGGCCTGGTTCTGGATGCCAACTGGTACGGCCCCGAGTTTGAGAAGGACTCGGACCCCACCAAGGGTGACAAGGCGCGCGATGTGCAGCGCATAATAAAATACGGAAAGGACATGGGTGTGGGCGTGTGGCTATATCTGAACGATGTGGCCGGCACCAACTATCCCATTGAGGAGACCCTGGCCCAGTATGAGGAGTGGGGTGCATCGGGAGTAAAGTACGGCTTTATGAACGGCAATCCGCAGGAGAAAAACCGCAAGACACAGGAGATTACAGCCCTGTGCGCCAAGCATCACCTGATGGTTGATTACCATGACTATCCGGTGCATCCGTTCGGACAGATGCGGACCTGGCCCAATGCCGTTACGCGTGAGTACTGCAAGGCCCAGCTGGACGGCCGTCAGATTTTCCAGCCCAAGACTTTCGTGACATCGGTCTTTGTAAATATGGTGGCAGGCCCCATAGACCAGAACAATGGATTCCTGGAGCTGCATCAGGGCCGTACCACACGTAAGGACAATAATCAGGAGGTTCCCACAACCGTAACTGGTGAGATTGCACGTACCCTTATTACCTGGTCCGGTGCAACGGTAATTCCTGATATTCCCGAGTATTATCAGAAATATCCCACGCTGCTGGAGTTCCTGAGTGCTGAGAAACAGCCTTGGCAGGAGAGCATCACTCTGGCCGGCGAGATAGGTGAGTACATTGTGATGGCCCGCCAGAACAAGGACGGCGACTGGCTGATAGGTGCCGCAACAAATGAGGAAGCCCGCACTCTGGACATTCCGCTCAGTTTCTTAGGTAGAGGCAAATACTCCGCAACCATAACTACCGATGCCGCAGATACCCACTACCGCACTAACCGAGAGACTCTCAATGCGTTTGACCCCTTAAATGTTAACCGAAAATCATCAATCAGACTGGACCTGGCACCCGGCGGCGGAGCCTGTGTGCTGATACGCAAATAAAAAAGACGCATTCGGAAAAACGGTCCGAATGCGTCTTTTTTGTGAAAGGTCAGAGGTCAAAAAACATTGTTCTGATCTATAGCCTCTTTGGCCTTGTAGTAGGCAGCCTCATTGGCTTTCAGTTCCAAAACAACCACATCCTTTGGCAGGTTCTTGTGCATGGCTGTCATGTCAGTTGTTATTACCTTGTTGTTGTCATAGGTAATGATGACTACTTTAGCGGTGTCGTTATCCTTTTTTAAAATAGTTGTCAGTGATTATTCCAGTTTACCTCCCATGGAGAGTACAATCTGCTGCATGGCGGCCTTAACGGCTACCTTGTCCTGACCTTTGTAATCGGCCGTGTTGTCCTGGGTTACGGTCTTGTCTTTTACTGACCATAGTTTGGCCTCATCCTTTTCCAGATCGGCAGTCTGCTCGCGGTAGTACTGGGTTGCCAGCTCCGGAGTCTGGAAAGTGTACATCATCTTGGAATCGTTGCACTCATCGCCTTTGAATTTGGAAATCCATTCCAGTTTGAATGATACGTAATCCCATGTGAGCAGTACCTCATTGCCCTTGTCCTCATATGTGGGAGCGGCAATGCCCATGAGCTGCATATATGAGCCCATAAGTCCCTGAAGACCGGCACCGCCTGTCTGAGCCTGGATTTCGGCATTGGCAGCACGTAATGAGTCGTTGTAGCGGTTGATTTCGTTGGTAGTGGCATTGAGCTCATTCAGACCTTTGTCAACCTGAGCTTCAACTGCTTTCTCGGCAGAATTGAGGGCTTTCTCAGTAGCTTTCTCGGTGGTTTGCTCCACTGATTTCTCAACAGCTTTTGTGACACCGCGTTCTGCAGCCTTTACGGCTTTGTCTGTAATGCGGTTAAGTAGTTGTGCGTTGGCTGGGGCAGTGCAGAATAATGTGGCTACCGCCAAAAGAAAAAAGGATCTTCTCATACGTAAGGATTGTTTGGTTTTGTGCAAATTTACTCATTAATTTATAATAATTAACCATTTGTGTTATTTTTGTGGCAGATATGTCATTCAACAGATTTATCAGGGAGCTTTGTCTTCTGGGCTTTTTTGCATTGTGCCGGGGCGGAATATGGGCTCAGGGATATTTCCCGGGGCACCAGGATTTTATACTTGAGTATGTCCGCAAAGATGTGGCCGACGGCGGATTCCGTTGGAGACACGTAGTCCGGATAAACAGCATGACAGACAATGGCGCTTACATCCGGTATACGTCAGAATCTTCTTTTACAGGGAGAAACGGGAAACCGTTATACCGTTCTGCTGTAAATGAGACTGCCATTGTGGAAAAGGTATCGGGTAATGTCAGCATGGATGTGGCGGATGTAATGGCTTCATACATAAAGGCAAGGACAGGGCTGAAGGCCAAGGGCTCAGGCGTGCTGTCGACTCTTCCGGCGGATATGCAGCCGGGAGATACACTCCCCGCCGTTTCGGCCCAGGCAAAAGTGGGACCGCTTACTTATACTGTATTGATCAGTGAACGCAAGGTGTTGAGGAATGAAACGATTGATGTTCCTGCGGGCAGGTTTGATTGTATCGTTATATCAGAACACAAGGTGGAATCCGGTCCCGGACACAACCGCGATATAACCAATATTACATGGTACAGTAAGGGCGTAGGCTATGTCCGGCATGATACATATGTAAAAGGTAAACTGGAAACGTCAGAAATACTCCAGTCTGTCCATTGATATATTTTAACATATTTATCTCTGCATTTGAAAGCCGGACGACTGATGTTATGTCTTAGATTCCAAGAAACGCCCTAAGAGGTATTCCGCTTAAGGCGTTTCTTTACTGACTGACATTCAATAATACCGGTAGAACAATGCTATGCTCTCCATTCCGGCAAAGAACTGACGTAGCAGATAACTCTCGTTCGGACTGTGTATTGTGTCGCGCTCCAGACCGAATCCCATCAGCAGCGGATCCAGCCCGAGCACTTTCTGGAACTCTGCCAGGATAGGGATGCTGCCTCCGCCGCGACTTGGAACGGGCTCGATACCGTATACCTCCTGCATGGCACGGGATGCGGCCTTATATGCATCGGATGAAATGGGTATAAGGAATCCGTCGCCGCTTTCAAACGGTGTAACCTCAACCTTTACGTAGGGTGGAGCTATGTTCAGGAAATGGTCCATAAACAACTTGGATATCTCAGCACTGGTCTGGTTTGGAACCAGACGCATGGAGATCTTGGCGTGTGCATCACTGGGCAACACTGTTTTGGCACCCTGACCCGTATAGCCGCCCCAGATTCCGCATACGTCGAGTGACGGACGTATGCCGGTGCGCTCAAGTGTGGTGTATCCTTTTTCTCCCTTGACCTCATTTATGTCAAGGAACTGCTTGTATTCGTCTATGTCAAACGGGGCGCGTGCCAGCATCCTGCGTTCATCGGGAGTCAGTTCCACTACCTTGTCATAGAATCCGGGAACCGTGATTCGGCCATCCTTGTCAATAAGCGATGAAACCATATCACAGAGTACGTTGATGGGGTTTGCCACGGCGCCTCCGTAATGGCCGGAGTGCAGATCCTTGTTGGGGCCTGTCACCTTGACTTCAAGATATGCCAGACCGCGCATTCCGCAGTTGATTGATGGAACCTTGTCAGATATCATGGTGGTGTCTGAAACCAGGCAGATATCAGCAGCAAGAAGCTCCTTGTTTTCTCTTATGAATGCCGGAAGTGAAGGACTGCCGATTTCCTCTTCACCCTCAAAAATAAACTTTACATTATGGTTGAGCTGATGAGTCCTTGTCAGAAACTCAAAAGCCTTGATGTGCATGAACAGCTGTCCTTTGTCGTCATTTGCACCGCGACACCAGATGGCATCGTCATGGATGACAGGTTCAAACGGGTCGGTGTTCCATTTTTCCAGAGGTTCGGGGGGTTGGACATCGTAATGTCCGTAAACCAGCACAGTCTTGAATGTCGGGTCCATTATCTTTTCGCCATATACTACGGGGTTACCGGCGGTCGGCATCACCTCTGCCCGGTCAGCTCCGGCTTCAAGCAGCAACTCCGCCAGACGTCCGGCGCAACGTTCCATGTCAGGTCTATGCTCCGGTTTGGCACTGATGGATGGTATTCTCAGGATGGAGAACAGTTCCTGAAAGAACCTCTCCCTGTTTTGTTCAATATACTGTTTCATATTGATGTGAGTACTGTTATGAAGTTCAACTATTCCAAAAGTCAAAGTTAAACATCGTTTTGGAATTATCCAATTATGACATCCATGTTTATGACAATGACAGATGGCGCTACCTTCAGCAGGCGGCGCCATCCCTTAATTACTAAACTATTGTCTTATTATCTCAAATTAATTTGGGATCGGGAAAATGTTGTTACAGCTCGAATGTGCTGTTGCGGTAGAACTCCAGCAAGGCTGTGTTGAACAGGTACTCGTAGCGGTACTTGAGCACATCGGCCTGTGCTGTAACCAGGCGGTTCTTGGACTCGTTGAACTCGGTTATGCCGGCCTTGCCGCCTTCATATTTGGCCTGCACCAGCTGAAATGATTCCTCTGCGCTTGTCTCTACCTCCCGGCTGCTTTCATAGCGGCCTTTGGATGCCAAAGCATTATAATAAGCCTGCTGTATCTCCTTGAAGAGCTGTTTCTTTGCGTTATCCAGCTGTATCTCCTGATTCATCTTGCCCAGTTGGGCGCTGCGGACGTTGTTGCGGCTGCTGTTACGGGAGAATATGGGGATGCTCAGGTTCAGTCCTACGTGCGGGCCGAAATTGTTCTTAAGCTGGGTTCCGAATCCATCCGACTTTAATCTGGAACTTGTGTAATAGTTTGTTCCGGCACCGGCGCTAAGTGACAGAGTGGGGTAGTATCCTCCCTTGGCCACATCGATTCCCTTTTCTGCCTGCTCCAGACGTAACTCCTCACTCTTTATTGAGGGCTTGATCTGCAGGGCATCGGCATAGATTGCTTCGGGACTGTCGGGAACTGCAAATTCCAGCAGTTGGGTATCGGGCTCAATTATCTCAAAACCATCGGGCGAGGGGAGCTCCAGGAGTTGGGTGAGTGTAAGGATTGAAATGTTCAGGTTATTCTCCGCCTGTGTCACCGAGAGACGGCTCTGTGCCAGTGTGGCCCTTTGGGATGCCACCTCGGCGCTGCTGGCCTTGCCGATGGCTGCCAATGCGTTAAGACGCTCCACCTGCATGGAATCAATAAACACCTGATTGCGGGCAACCTCCAGTATGCTGCGGTTGTAGACAATCTGGATGAATGCCTCTGCCACCTGCACGCGGACATCGTCCTTGATACGCTCCAGGTCACTCTTGGCAGCCTCCAGGCTGAGCTGGGCCATCTCTATGTTGCCGGAAATGCGGCGGCCTGCAAACAGGGTCATATCGGCTCCGATGCTGAATGACGTGCTGGCGGTGTTTGTGTTTGCGTATGTGTTATCGGCAGTGATACTGCGCCCGAATGACCAGTTCTGGGATGCTCCGGCCGATACTCCCGGCAGACGGTTGCTTCTTGCTGAATTGTAATCCACGTCACGGTTCTGTGCCGCGATGTCTCCCTGGCGCACCTGTATGTTGTTCTCTATTGCATATCCGATGCAACGGTCCAGCGTCCAGCCTTCATCGGCGCGGGCTTGTGCAGTCCACAGGAGTGCTGCAAGGGCTATTGTGATTTCTGCTACTTTCATAATCGGATCTTTTTGTATTATGGACTATTCTTGCTCTCCGGCAGTTTCTGTCTCCTGGGATTCTGTCTCATCGGTTGTATCCGGTTCGGTCAGATCATCCTCGATGATCCGGGGACCGCGTACGATATCGCCTTCCGAGAGACCCTCCTTGACTTCGATGTTCACTCCGTCGCTGAGACCGGTTACAATCCTGGTCTGGTTGAATGTGCCGTCTTCCTGCCTGATGTATACGTAAGCATCCTCCCTGACAAACTCCAGTGCACTCTCCGGAACACTGAGTACTCCCTCTTTCTTTTCCAGCTCTATCTGTGCATTGGCGCTGTAACCGGAGCGGATGACGTGCTCGGAATCAACCTTTACGGCAGCCTTTACCTTGAACTGGTTGGCTCCGTTGCTTTCAACGGCCTTTGGTGAGATATACTCCAGGTTGGCATCGAATGTATAATCCTTAAGGGCTCCGATGGTGATGCTCAGCGGCATTCCCTCATAGAGCGAACCAACCTCGGTCTCATCAATTTGTCCCTCGAATATCAGGTCGTTCATATTGGCAACAGTTGCAACGGTGGTGCCGTCGTTAAGGGTGTTGGCCTGAATTACAGAGTTACCTACCTTGACCGGGATGTCAAGTATCAGACCGGTTATGGTTGAACGTATCAGGGTTGAACTTGAAGTTGCGTTCTTGGACGATACGCCGTCACGGATCACCTCGAGTGACTCCTGTGATGCAGCATACTCCTCTTGGGCCTGACTAAGCTGCTGCCCTACCTTCTCGTACTCCTCGGCGCTTATGAGATTCTTTTCAAACAGGGCTTTCTCACGCTCAAAGTTTGTCTTGGCTTGTTTGAGGTTGATTTCCGATAGGCGCACGCGGCTTTGGGCGGCGGAGAGTGAATTCATGTCGGGGATTACGGTAAGACGTGCAATGACTTCACCTTGCTGCACCATCTGACCGGCCTCCTTGAATATCTCGGCTATGATTCCGTTTATCTGGGGTTTGATGTTGACCTCGTTACGCGGAACTATCTTGCCTGTAAGCACTGTTGTAAGTGCAATATCCCGTTTCCGGACAGCCAGTTCCTGATAACGGATCTCTGCAGGCTTTGAGTTCCTGTAGAGGAAAACGAATGTTCCTACCAGCACTACCAGTACGAGTGCTATCACGATGTACTTGATTACTTTTTTCATATATGTCAGTCTTTTCGTTATTTCTGTCTTTTTACTCGTCTCGCATCGCATCTACCGGCTTTATGGCCATTGCACGGAGAGCAGGTGCCAGCCCGGCAAGGGCTCCCAGCAATGCCAGCAGTGCTGCTGCCAGCATTGCGGTGCCGAATGATATCTGGAATGCGGCATCGGCCGAAACCTTCTCGAAGATATTGAGCAGGAATACTGCAAACACTATACCGGCACTTCCGGCGGCCAGCGTAAGTGCCACGCTCTCGGTTATGATCTGTGTCAGAATCTCACCAGGCATTGCACCTATGGCGCGGCGTATGCCAATCTCAATGGTTCGCTCCTTAACGGTTACCATCATGATGTTGCTGACTCCTATGCAGCCTGCCAGCAGGGTGCCCAGACCAACCAGCCAGATAAGGAAGTTGAGTCCGCGGAACAGGTTATCGACTATCATGAATATCTCCTCGGTGTTGAGTACCTGCATGGCTTCGTTGTCTTGTGGGTCATACGAGTGCTGCCGGGCCATGATGGAGCGTATACGGGGTTCCAAGGCACTGGTGTGAATTCCTCCCTTGGCGGTCAGACATATAATGTCAACAGTGTTGCCGCGGTTGTAAATGGTTGCGGCCAGTGTTTCGGGAATCATAATCGAATAACTGGAGTTGCTATTGATGCTTAAGTTGCTTGAAGACATATCCAATCCTACAATCTGGAAGTATATATCGCCGGACTTTATGTATTTGCCGCAGGGATCACCGCCTTCGGGGAATAACTGCTGGTAAATACGTCGGCCAATGACGCAGACCTTACGTTCCATAATGATATCGGTCTGGTTTATATAGCGTCCGTAACGCAACTTGGGCTGTTCTATCTTGCAGTAGTCTGCACTGACACCCTTGATGGCGGCCGATGTGGAGTGCTCTCCGTATTCTACCGTATTGCCCCATCCGCTGATCATGGGCGATACTACGTCAAGTTCGGGAATCATCTGCTTGAGTCGGTCTATGTCAGTACGGGTAAAGTTCCAGTATCGGCCCTCCGGAAGCCCCTTGTAGGGCTTGGAAGTGTTGGAAGATATCAGGACTATGGTGTTGCTGGCAAATCCTCCGAAATTCTCTTCCAGCAATCCTTTTATACCCTGACCGCCGCCAATCATGAACAGCAGCATAAATAGCCCCCAGAATACTCCGAATCCGGTAAGTATGGTACGGCGCCGGTTACGTGTCAGTGAATCGGCAGTCTCACGGATGGAATCTATATCGAATCTCATATCAGTCTGCTCTAAGTGCTTCAACGGGTCTTACGCGGGCGGCCTTGACTGCGGGGAAAAGGCCGGCTATAGTGCCTGCTATGACCAGAAGTACGGTTGATTTTATAGCCTCGCTCATACCTACAGTGGGGTTAATCAGCAGGCGGATGCTTTCTCCGAACACATTCATTGATTCCTGTCCGATGGTCTGGTCCATGATGAAGCACGCTATCATGCCCAGTACCATCCCGATGTACCCGAAAAACGCGGTTATCGCCACACTCTCGGCTATTATCAGCTTGGTGATGTTCCAGGGACCGGCGCCTATGGCCTTACGGATGCCGAACTCATGGGTGCGCTCCTTTACGGTTATGAGCATGATGTTGCTCACGCCGACCACACCGCCCAGCAGCGTAAACAGACCTACTATCCAAAGTCCTGTATTGAGTATTTTGCGCCCTTTGTTCATCTGCATGTTCTGGGTGAACTGGTTCCAGATGTAGTAGGCACTCTCGTCATTGGGGGCTGCGCTGTGACGTGCGTTGAGTATCTGCTTGAGGCGTAACTCAAATGCCTCGTTCTCGGCCTCGGTCTCCAGCCCGTTGAAAGTAAATGCTATCAGGTCCAGGTCATTGGTCATGCCGAATATTGCCCTTGCGGTGGTGTAGGGGATATAGAGATCACGGTCGTTGCGGTTCTCATCGGCATGGCGTATGCCTACTATGGTGAATATCAGATTGCCTACCTTTATCTTTTTTCCAATCAGAGCCTGATAGTCGGTGCGGCCTTCCAGCAGGTTCCTGGCCAGCAGATGGGTTATTACAATGGCCTTACGTTTCTGAGCGATATCCATGTTGTTTATGAACCTGCCGGAGAGTACCTCTATGTGGTTCATATCGGCCTGAGCCGGGAATGTACCGTTCAGGTCCATGTCCGTGAAGTGCTTCTTTCTGTAAGTTACCGCGAATCCGCTTTTTGATACCGATGTGGTTACCTGGTCAATAATATCCGGGAACTGCCGGGCCAGAAGGGTCATATCCTGCTCGCTGAGTGACATGAACCGGCCGGTCTTGTATCCCATGTAAGGCTGTGAGGTAACGCTGGGATATATCTTCATGGTGTTGGTGGCAAATCCCTCGCTGTCCTGATTGAAGGAGTTCATCAGTCCGTTACCGGCACCCAGCAGCACTATTATCATGAAGATGCCCCATGCTACTGAGAATCCGGTCAGGCAGGTCCGCAGTTTATTGCGTCTTATGCTTTCCCATATTTCTGTTATAAGGTCGTGCATGGCTTACTTCATTATGGTTGTTGTACCGAATGCCGATGAGTTGTGCTGCGTGTTGTCCTCTATCCGGTCAATCACGCCGTCCCTGATGTGGACAATCTTATTGGTGCAGTTGGCTACTCCGCTCTCATGTGTTACCACTACGATGGTGATGCCCTCCTCGCGGTTAAGGCGGCTCAAAAGTTCCATTACCTCGACCGATGTCTTTGAGTCAAGGGCTCCGGTGGGCTCATCGGCCAGAATTATCTGAGGTCTGGTGATAAGGGCCCGGGCTATGGCTACACGCTGTTTCTGTCCGCCCGACATTTCGTTGGGGTAGTGGGTTGCCCAGTCCTTCAGGCCCAGACGGTCCAGGTATTTCATAGCCATCTGATGACGCTGACGGCGTCCTACGCCCTGATAGAAAAGGGGCAACTCCACATTCTCAACGGCAGTCTTGAAGGAGATGAGATTGAATGACTGGAATATGAATCCAATCATCCGGTTGCGGTAATCGGCAGCCTGACGCTCGGAAAGATTCTTAATCAGTTTGCCGTCCAAACGGTATTCACCGGTATCATAGTTGTCAAGTATTCCTAATATATTAAGTAGTGTGGACTTACCGGAGCCCGATGCTCCCATGATTGATACAAACTCGCCGCGCTCTATTCCAAGGTTAATACCTTTGAGTACGTGAAGAGGCTGTCCACCCGTGTAGGTCTTGTTTATTTCCCTGAGATCTATCAGCATGATTTGAAAGAAGTTTTGACTATTGTTTAGTGTCTTAGTTTATTAGAATACCACAAAAGTACACTGTTGTTTTGGAACTGCAATGGACTAGAGGGTAGATTAACAAAAATTTATCTTTTGTGGTTTTTTCGTAATTCTGACGTATTTATTCTTGGATTGTTAGGCGAATAATGCGGATTAGCCGTTTTTTTAAGTTACCTTTGCATAAGAAATGTGCAATTCACTTTTTTTATGAAGCCAAAATCATTTTTCCTCGTTGCCGTGACGTGTCTGATGATACTTTCCGGCTGCAAGGATGAAAAGCCTGAGTACGGATCACCGATATCCGTTAAGGTATACGGAGTGAACGGAAGGCTCAACCTGAAGGCGGGGCTCAAGCTGGGACTCACCGTAAGTGATCCTGTCAAAGCAGACAACGTTCCTCTGACGGTTTCATCTAACGGTTCGATAGTTCCGGATAAGGAAATAAAATGGGGCTATGACCAGTCTGAATCTTCAAGGTTTTTTGCTTACTCTCCTTATGACCCTTCCTTTACAGGACAGGAGATTGTTACAATACAGGCTCCCGCTGACCAGAGTACTGCAGACAAACTGTTGAAGGGTAATCTGATGACAGCTGTGGCATCGGGAAATCCCAATGAATCGGCGGTTACAATGAAGCTTCAGCATGCCATGACCGCCATGACACTCGCTTTTGACAACCGTACTGGTGAAAGGATAACATCTGTGGCTGTATCGGGATTCATGACTGAAGGAAAGCTGAATAACCTGACCGGTGTCCTGACAGCAACCGGTAACAAGCAGCTCATCACCCCGTTGCGCTCATCGGACGATGAAAACTCATTTGTTTTTATCTACATACCTCAGGATGTGACTCCGGTATACAAGGTTACCCTGTCATCGGGCAGGACTATCTCTTTCACGTTCAATAATTATTGCCACGAGAATCCCGGACGTGTGATAAGGATGAACATAATTATTGATGAGAAGACTCCCGAGGCCAATATTCTGGATCTGGATGGAGTCAATCTCTTACAATGGACATCAAATGACCTGCCACCGTTCCAGTCGGATTATCAATACATGACCCTTTCCGAGCTTAATCAGGTGGTGCCGGATGCTAATGATGACAATTTCTTTGCTGCCTATCTTAAGAGTGTGACAGTCACTGCGGTTGACCGTACCAACCAGGATGTCTTCGGCGTGATTCTTGAGGATAAGACCAAAGCGATACATGTCTGGACATACCTGAATTCACAACTGAAGGTGGGAAATACCATAGTCGGTCCGGTAATGGGATATATGGACAAGCCCAGTGACGATGAGTTCCATATTTCATATTTCTATACAAATTATGCCACCATCGGAAAAGCAGAAGAGCTTCCCTGCACAACAGGTACTTTCGGCGGCATTAAGGATAATCTTGACGATTGGGAATACCGCAGGATGGAGTTCAAGGATGTGACTCTGAAGGAGACTTTTGAAAAGGACAGGGCTGTATTCGTTAAAAACAACACCAGCATCAGTGTCGTCTGCCCCGGCATCAGCGTCTCTCTTTCAGAGGGCGTTAGGGGCAACCTTATCGGATTCCCGGTCCGCAGCGGATCCGAAGTAATTATAATGGTTTATGACGAGAGCCAGTTTGATTCATTCTCCAAGAATCCATCTGACGACCTGGCCATTACCCGGGCAGACGTTTACGGATGGTATGACATTTCGGATCCCGACACGGCGGTTTGTTTCATGAACGGATCTGATACTGATCTTCAGTACTCGACAAGATACTTGAGTACGGGACGCAGTATGCAGGTTGCGGATCTCCATAAAGGTGAGGTTCACTGGACCTTCCTTTATGATTGCTTAAGGAATCCGGTTGCAGGTCATATGTACACAGTAGCTTTCAATGCTACAGGTAAGACCGGCAGACAGGGATTCACAATGGAGATGGAGTGTGTTAAGGTTGAAGAGAATACTGCCTGGCTGGTTGACAGCTCCGGCGAAACAGGTTTGGTTCTGGCATTATGAAAAAGATATTATCATTATTGATTGCTGCTATGGCATTGACTCAGTCCGTCAGAGCTGAATTTGTTACCCTCGAGCGTGCCGCACAGTCTGCCCGTGGATTCCTGGGTATGGCCGGCAATCCCGTGCGTGAGAACATTGCATCCCGCAGGACGGCTGGACGTAACGGTCAGGTCAATTCACCCGAATACTACGTCTTCAACAATCCTGACGGAGGTTGGATCATCATTGCAGGAGATGACCGCGTCAATCCTGTGATAGGTTATTCCCTTGAGGGATCGTTCAGCAGTACCGATATGCCCGACAATCTCAAATGGTGGATGGACGGTGTGGCCGAATATGTGGATATCATACGCACTTCGGATATCGTTGCCTCCGCTTCCGTAAAGGCTGCATGGGCACAGATTACCTCCGGTGTACCCGAATCGGATAAGAAGGAGATAATTACCGCCAAATGGGATCAGACTGAACCGTTCAATAACCTGTGTCCCATTGTAACCGGTGATAACCAGCGTTCACTTACCGGTTGTGTGGCAACAGCCATGGCCATCATAATGCAGTATAACAAATGGCCGGTTCACGGAAAAGGTGTCATAGGCGGTTATACTTCCGGTTTAGGTACCTATATTCCGGCATATTCCATAGATGAACACTATTATGACTGGGATCTGATGTCCGATGAGAATATGGTACGGGGTAAGACCTCAAATATGACATCCGATCAGATATACCAGGTGGCACGACTCATGTATGACTGTGGTGTCGCTACTGAGATGACATACAGTTATTCAGGATCCGGTACACACTCAGGGCTTGTTCCTGCAGTTCTCAAGAACAATATGTCATACTCACAATCTTTATCTTACATAACAAGGTCATCATATACTCTTGACAGTTGGTTCTCTATCTTGAAGAATGAGATTGACAATGACCGCGTTGTCTTTTACAGTGGAGTAGACGAAAGCGGCGGACATGCATTTGTATGTGATGGGTATGATACGGGTGGCAGTATGCTTCATATCAATTGGGGATGGGGTAATAATAATGCCAATGGCTATTATACACTGGATCTTATATTGCCCAACAGATATGGCGGTTTCCGTTTTTCGGACAAACAGGCTGCTGTCATCGGTATAGCTCCGGATACGGCCAGTGTCGTCCTGAATGCAAAATCTGCATTATCATGCATTGGTTATGATGGATTTTTCGGAATCGAGCCTATAACGCCCACCGATATGAAATCAGGAGTCGAGGTTGAGTTCTTTATCGGATGGTTCTATAATGAAGTGGATCGTGACATGACACGTGAATTCAAGGTATGTCTTATGGACAAGGACGGAAATGTCAGACAGGAGGGTTGGCATTCGACTATAGAATTCCCGGCAAGTGACGGTTATTACTATGGGGATGAGACCGACAATGATGTCCTTCTGGTGGATCCGGCATTGACGGATTACTTCAAGCTGTTCTATATGGATGATGACGGCGAGTGGATTCCGATGGCAGGAAACTATGATATCCTACCTGATGTTGAAGGTATTGTCTGCGGCGTTACGCCGGATCCTGTCATTATCGTACCGGAAAACTGTGTTGCCGGAAAGAACAAGATGTCTCTGACATTAGGATTCTCTCATGTCACATCCGTCAAATGGAGTGTCAACGGAACAGAATATGACGGAGATGAGGTTAACCTGGTTCCCGGTAGAAATGAGATACGGGCTGATGTTGAATATTTCGATGGCTCAAGCGGCTATATCTCCCGTACTGTAATAATTGATTAAATTAACTAACTATCATTTATCGCTTATGAAAAAGATTTCAGGTGTAATTGTCTTGGCTGCAGCAGCGCTGATGCTGTCATGCGGCGGTGGAAAGTACGAGTATCCTTTCCAGAACCCTAAGCTGAAGGTTGACAAGCGAGTAGACAACCTTATGTCCCTGCTTACCCCCGAGGAGAAAGTGGGACTTATCATGAACAAGTCCATCTCTGTAGACCGTCTGGGTATCCCGTCCTACAACTGGTGGTCAGAGGCCTGCCACGGCGTGCGTCAGGGAGGTTACACAGTATTCCCGCAGCCTATCGGTATGGGCGCATCGTTCAACGAGCAGCTGGTTTATGACGTTTTCAGTGCAGTGTCCGATGAGGCCCGCGCCAACTGGAACCGCTCCAACCATGACATCTTCAATGTACAGATGGGTGCCAACTACGTACCCGGCAATCCCGAACTTACATTCTGGTGCCCCAACGTGAACATCTTCCGTGATCCCCGCTGGGGCCGCGGTCAGGAGGCTTACGGTGAGGATCCCTACCACATGAGCGTTCTGGGTGTAGCCAACGTAAAGGGTATGCAGGGCAATGACAAGAAGTACTACAAGACTCACGCTTGCGCCAAGCACTATGCAGTGCACAGCGGCCCTGAGAGCCAGCGTCACCGCTATGATGCAGTGGTTTCCATGCGTGACCTCTGGGAAACCTACCTGCCGGCATTCAAGGCACTTGTTGAGGAGGGTAACGTACAGGAGGTTATGTGCGCATACAACCGCTATGAGGGCGAGCCCTGCTGCGCAAGCGACCGCCTGCTCACCAACATCCTGCGTGAAAAGTGGGGTTACAAGGCAATCGTTCTGACAGACTGTGATGCCGTCAACAACTTCTTTAACCGTAACCAGCACGGTACTCACCCGGATGCAGAGACCGCATCTGTAGATGCCGTCCTGTCTGGTACAGACCTGGAGTGCGGTAAGACATTCATGTCATTGGTCAAGGGTCTTGAGGACGGTAAGATCAATGAGGCCGATATCGACGTAGCTCTTCGCCGCGTGCTTAAGGGCCGTTTTGAACTGGGTATGTTCGATCCCGCCGAGATGCTGCCTTGGGCCAACTTCGGAGAGGACGTTATCAGCAGCGAGAAGAATGACCAGCTGGCAGTTGAGGCTGCACGTCAGGCTATGGTTCTGCTCAAGAACAACGGTGTACTGCCTTTGAGCAAGAACATAAAGAAACTGGCTGTAGTTGGTCCTAACGCAGATGATAAGGGCATGATGAACGGTGAGTACGGCGGCAGCCCCACACAGGAGCATTCACGCTCTCTGCTGGATGGCATAAAGAAGTACTTCCCCAACACAGAGATCGTTTATGACCGCGCCTGCGAGATCCGCAACGAGTATTATACAACTTATTACACCCAGGACATCAACGGTGGCAAGGGCCTCAAGGGTGAGTTCTGGAAGAACACCAACTTCAGCGGCGCTCCCGCTGTTACCGGTAATTATAAAGAGGCTAACTTCAGCAACTTCGGTGCCTACAACTTTGTTGAGGGCCTGGATCAGAGCGATAATATCTCAGCACGCCTGACCGGAAAGCTGGTTGCTCCTTACACCGGTGACATGAGTTACAACATCAGCTCTGACAACGGTTACAAGCTCTATGTAAACGGCCGTCTTGTTGAGGAGGCCAAGGGTAACCAGGGCGGTGGCCGTGGCGGTTTCGGCGGATTTGGTGGCCGTGGCGGTATGCAGCAGATGAAGTCATTCAAGGTTACCAAGGGGCAGTCCTACGACATCAAGATTGAATATACCCACGCTACCGGTAATTTTGCCCGTCTGAACGCTCAGTTCTGCGTGCAGAAGATTGCCGAGTTCACCGACCTGGCTGACAAGCTGGTTGCCCAGAATGTTGAGGCAATAATTATTATAGGTGGTATCACTCCTTCTATGGAGGGTGAGGGTGGCGACAAGCCCGATATCGAGATTCCTGCAGTTCAGCAGCGCCTTATCCGTGCCATGCACGCTACCGGCAAGCCCGTCATTTTTGTTGACTGCGCAGGCTCTTGCATGGGATTCGGCTCACTCGAGGATCAGTTCGATGCCCTTATCCAGGCATGGTATCCCGGTCAGGGCGGTTCACAGGCTCTCGCCGAGATCCTGAACGGTGACTGCAACCCCAGCGCCAAGCTGCCCGTTACCTTCTACAAGAGCACCGATCAGCTTCCTGAGTTTACAGACTACTCAATGGAGGGCCGCACATACCGTTACTTCAAGGGTGAGCCTCTCTATCCGTTCGGTTACGGTCTGAGCTACACCACTTACAAGTACGGTCAGGCTACCCTGTCAAAGGCTTCAATGAAGAAGAACGGCAGTGTTACCATCACCATTCCGGTTACCAACACCGGCAAGCGTGAGGGTACCGAGATCGTTCAGGTATATGTCAAGAGCCTTGACAACCCCACCGCTCCTATCAAGGGTCTGCAGGGATTCCAGCGCGTAACCCTTAAGGCAGGTGAGACCGGCAACGCCGTCATCACTCTGACCGGCAAGTCATTCCAGTACTACGACGAGAAGATTGACGAGGTTTCAACCTTCAGCGGTAAGTACAAACTCCTGTACGGCTCATCATCGGCCGATAAGGACCTGCAGTCACTTGACTTCGAGGTGCTGTAAGCCACTGTTAACAACTAAATAATAAGGTTAAAGTCCCGCACAATTGCAGAAATTGTGCGGGATTTTTTTGCTTTCGGGGTTTTGAGGGCTTTTCTTTGCTGTGTCAACTAAAAGATTAGTTAGAACAAATGAAAGCTTTGACCGAGAAAGAACAGATGGTAATGAGCGTGCTCTGGGAGCACAGGCATTGCGGTGTGGAGGATGTGATCAATCATCTTGATGAGCCCAAGCCGGCATACAATACCATTCTTACATTCCTTCGCATACTGGAGCAGAAGGGTTTCATATCCTACGAGGCACAGGGCAAGAAGCACATCTACTATCCCCTTATAGAGAAAGGTGAGTACACCCGATGGACACTGACCGAGATGAAAGACAAACTCTTTAACGGGTCTGCCCGCTCTATGGTCAATACCTTTATTATGGAATCGGGTCTTAGTGACTCCGATGTACGCGAGCTTATTGAGATGTTGAACATGCTTGAAACCGCAAAGTCATGATTTACCTTATAGTATCCGCCGTATCGCTGGCCCTGATGGTGGCTGTTTACCGCCTCACTTTGAGCCGGACCACATTCCACGGTTTCAACCGTTTTGTGCTGCTGGCAACACTGGCGCTTGCTGCCGTCATTCCGCTAATGCATTTCCAGAGCATCAGCAGCAGGGCATCGGCACCAATATCATATATGCTGGGTGAGATTATGGTTTATGCCGATGGTACATCGGGCGTAAAAAACGTGCAGGCAACGGAGTCAGGCAGCGTAAGTATATTATCGGTAATTACGGTTGTCTATCTGGCAGGATTGATATTCTGTCTCTTAAGGATTGCAATTGGCATCCTGAGTTCAGAGATTATCTGCCATCGCCGTTCCAGAACGCTGGCCGACGGAACCCGCCTGGTTATAACCGAGCGTAACTACGCCCCGTTCAGCTGGCGTAACTGCATAGTGATTTCGCGTAAGGATTATGAGTCCAACGGTGCCATGATTATAGCCCATGAGCAGGCGCACGTGCACCATCACCACTCGTTTGATCTAATTCTGGCCCAGCTGTTCTGTGCCGTGCAGTGGTTCAATCCCGCGGCCTGGATACTGCGCCGCAGCCTGCTGGAGGTCCATGAGTTTGAGGCCGATGCATCGGTCCTTGAGAATGGCTTTGACGGCCACCGTTATCAGATTTGTCTTGTCCGTGCTGCACTGCAGGGCAGTTTTGCGACAACTACAAATAATTTCTCAAATTGTTCAACCAAAAAAAGAATTGTTATGATGAACAGACATTCAACAAATCCTTGGGCACGCCTGAGAGTGTTGCTCATGTTGCCGGCAGTGGCATTGTCAGTTATAGTTGCATCGGCCTGCAAACAGGATACAAACAGTGAGATGAATTTGAAGACGCAGGATGCATCCCCTAGCAGTGTTTATTGGGATATTGAAGAATGTGAAGAATGTGAAACTGAGGAGGCCGATACATCCCAGGTGTTTATGATAGTGGAGGAAGGACCGGAGTACCCGGGTGGTTCCGCAGCTCTGCTGGAATACCTGAGAAGTAATATACAATACCCTGAGAGATGTAAGGAAAACAAGATTCAGGGCCGTGTGTTAATTACTTTTGTGGTCAATAAGGACGGTAGTATAGTTGAGCCGGCGGTCGTAAAGAGTGCAGGTCCCGAAGGCGTTGAACTTGATGTTGAGGCATTAAGGGTGGTTAGTTCTATGCCAGCCTGGACTCCCGGAAAGCAGAAAGGTGAGGCTGTACGCGTCAGATTCACCGTTCCGGTTAACTTCCGTCTATCAGAAGATTAAAAGTGATACTGACCTTTGCCCCGGGTGGCGGTGCCAAAGTTGATGGCGTTCCTGGGGCATCGGTGGTAGCAGCTCATGCAATTGGTGCAATGACCGTTCCATTTGGGGCGGTCATTCTCTATTGTTATGTTCTGCAGGGGGCATTTTTTGGCGCAGATGCCGCAGCCTATGCAGGTGTCCGATACACGGAACTTGCGGTCGGTTATGAGCAGACCGTAGAAGAGGGGCTTGAGAATGTTTGATTTGAGGAATGTCTTGCTGCCGCGCAAACGGTCATAATTGCCTTTTGTGCGCTGCCGGATAAGGCCGATGACATCACTCAGGTTGGCTTTTGTACTGTCAATCTTGCGCTTGGCGTTCTCCGGGGTGTCCAGACTGAAACCGGGCAGGTTGATGTAGGTCTCGGGCATCCGGAATGAGAAGAATGCGTCCAACTGCAATCCCTGTTTGCTGAGGTCCTTGCAGAGATGCTCATACGTAAGACCTGTCTGGTCTCCGCATGTGCAGGCTGCGAATATATAGGATGGTTTGCCTTTGATGCTGACCGTGCGCAGAAACTCCGATACCAGCTTGGGTACAGACCATGAATAGACGGGAAAGACTATCCCCAGTATCTCATCGGGGCCGAATTCCAAAGCCGCTGCCTGTCGGGCGGCCTCGGGGATGAATATCATGTTGTCATCACCGAGTTCTTTTGAAAGGGTTTCGGCCACAAAGCGGCTGTTGCCGCATCCGGAGTACCAGAGTATCATATCACAAAATCCATTTTAATGTCATTGTCATCGGTGGGCACGCAGGGCAGTTTCTGGCAGTCAAAGCAGACTCCGGCCTTAAGTGCGTGTGGCAGCCGGGGCAGCAGACGGTCGTAGAATCCGCGGCCGCGTCCCATACGGTTTCCGGCGGTATCAAACGCGCGGCCCGGAACCAGCACCAGCGTGATGGGGCTCAGGTCTGTCACCGGCTTGCCGTCAGGCTCGGGTATTCCGAACTGCTCACCCGGGTGGAGCTTTCCGTCATACAACTTTACAATAAGGTCATCGCCCTGTATGGATGGCAGGTAGAAACGTTTGCCTAAGGCTGACCATTTATCTATGAATGCAGGGGTCTGTACCTCATCATCCATTGACCAGTATGCCAGTATATCGGTTGCATCCTTAAACGCCTGATTCTGCTCCAGACGTTCCCAGATAGAGGCGGACTGCGCAGCTTTCTGCTCCGGAGTCATTACTGAAATGAGCCGGTGGATGCGCTGGCGGGCCTGTTTCTTGTCATCATGCATGGCCTGCATGCTATACTCGCAGCCGCAGTAGCGCTGGTTGTAGAAATCCTGTTCCTTAATAATCTGTGAGCGGCGTTCCTGCAGGCCTCCCTGGCGCCAGTTCTTATCCCAAAACGTAAGTCCCGGGAACTGGGCGGCAGCCCAATTGCCGGCCTCCACAATCTGGTCGTGGCGTTTCCATCGGCTTGAATCAAGGGTGGAGGTGAAGATGCTGAATCCGTGTTCAGATGCATATCTGGCGGCACTCAATAGGCGCATCTTAAAGCACTCCAGACAGCGCTTGCCGCGCTCGGGCTCATCTTCCAGTCCTTTTACGCAGCACTGCCATGCGGAGTGGTTATAGTCAGCATCAACTATCTCCAGCCCCAGTCCGGTTGCATAACGGTTGCACTCCTCCTTTCGGATCAGATACTCCTCCAGAGGGTAGATGTTGGGGTTGCAATAGTAGATGGTAGGCTGCCAGCCGTTGCTTAGCATCCACTCAATGATGGCTCCGCTGCACGGCGCACAGCACGTATGTAGCAGGATGCGGTTCATTGATGGTGGTGATGGGTATGGATAGTGTGGCCTTTGCGGATACATTCAGGGCAGATTCCCTTTGCCATGTAGTTGATGCTCTCCACCTGGAAACCGTCAGGGTAATCCACCTGGGGTATGGGCAGCTCTTCAAGACAGAATGTGCGGTGGCACACTTCACAGTGAAAATGCACGTGACGGTCATCATCAATCCCGCCATGGGCATGGCACAACTCGTATCGCACACCCTCGCAGCCGTCATCGATCTGATGCAGCAGATGGTTCTCCTTGAAAAGCATCAGAGTACGGAATATGCCCGACTTATCGATGGAGTCAATCTGATTCTCCAATTCTGACATAGTGACGGGGTGGTCTAACTCCGCTAATGCCTTTAGCACCAGCAACCGGTTTGCCGTCGGCTTCACTCCATGCTCAGATAATATTTTTTCAAGTTCTTCCATTTGTAGATATCTCGCAATAGGGACGATTTCATCCGTGATTTTTGGTGGGTGTGGGTATAGGAAACCAAGGCTGCCCGTGGGCTTGTGAACGGGAGGGGCCCGCCGCGCAGCGGTGGGAGGGATAGCGCGTATCGCGTAGTTTCAGATACCTATACCCCAAAAAATCACGGGTGAAACCGTTCCTATTCCACTAAGCATTTGTCAAGCTCCTGTTTGATGTAGGCTTTATCCAGGTTCTGGCCGATGAATACCAGTTTCTGCATACGGTCTCCATAAGTTTCATCCCAATCTGCAGCCAGAGTGGGGTCTGAGCGTAGCATATTAGCCAGCTGGTTCTCCGGCATGGTGGCGTACCACTGACCTGCATTCTTGAGGCTCATCTGCTTGCCGGCCTGCTCAAACAGGTAGCATATGTCAAACTCATCGGTAAAGTAACACATTCCCTTGGTGCGGATAACGCCCTTGGGCCAGCGTTTGGATACGAACCAGTCAAAACGGTTCAGGTCCATGGGACGGCGTGCATAATATACATAGGTGCCGATGCCGTATTCCTCGACCTCACCGCCTTCATGGTCATGGTGATGATGATGGTGATGCCCGTGGTCATGATGGTGGTGCTCATGCTCATCATGCTCATCATGGTCGTCGTCATCGTCGTCGTGGTGATGGTGGTGCTCGTGTTCATCGTCATCGTCGTCGTCATCATCCTGATGTTCCAGTTCGTCACCGCGTTTTTCGATCTCATGAATCCAAGTGGCACTGGTGGCGACCTTCTCAAAATCAAAGGCTCCGGTATTGAGTATGTTATCCAGCTCAATTTCTCCGTAATCACACTCCAGAATACGGGCACGCGGCTGCAGGGCGCGAACCACCTTGCGGATGCGCTCCATCTCGGCGCCACTGACCTCCGAAGCTTTGTTAAGGAGTATGATGTTGCAGAACTCTATCTGCTGGATGACCAGGTTCTCCAGGTCCTCCTCGCCAATGTTTTTCTTTACCAGGTCATCTCCGCATCCAAACTCGTCACGGATGCGCAGGGCATCTACCACGGTTACGATGCAGTCTAACTGTGGTATTCCGTCCTTGGTATATTTCTCCTCCATGCGCGGGATGGATTCAATGGTTTGGGCTATGGGGCCGGGCTCACAGATACCGCTGGCTTCAATAACGATGTAGTCAAAACGGTGCAGTGCAATGATCTGATGCAGTTGCTCTACAAGATCCATCTTGAGCGTGCAGCATATGCATCCGTTCTGAAGTGCAACCAGGCTGTCATCCTTCAAGCCTACAACACCTCCCTGCTGGATAAGGTTGGCATCGATGTTGACTTCGCCTATATCGTTTACTATGACTGCAAACTTTATTCCTTTGCTGTTGCTGAGAATCCTGTTAACCAGTGTGGTTTTTCCGCTGCCTAAATAACCGGTAAGCAGCAGGACCGGAGTTTTGTTTGTCATATCGTGTCAGAGGAATCCGAATCAGAACAGGTAGTTGAAACCGATGTTCGTCCAAAGCACGGTTCCGTCATTCTCACTGAAGGGCTTGCCACCCTCAAATGAGATAACCATGTTATGATTCATTATTAGTTTTATACCTAATCCTGCAGAGTAGTGAGGTGCATATTCGTCACCGTTGTAAAGACCTGCACTCTTTTGTTCGTCAAGACGATACGGCTGAAGTATCTTGCCGGCATCAAAGAAGGGGTTGGTGGCAATCTGCCAGTTCTGGTTTATGAACTTGAAATCATATATACGCCAGCGAATCTCCGAATTGAGCATGATGAACCCGTTGCCCAACACACCGTTGCGGTTAAGTCCCCTGACCGATGCGCTTCCGCCAACTCCTTCGGTATACATCTTACGGAAAAACATACTGTTGATGTTGTTGGTGAAATAGTAGGGAATCTCACCCCAGAGATTGGTCTGCAGCAGAGCTCGTACGGCAAATGTGACATTGTTGCCAAAAAGAGGCAGGAATTCGCTGATGCTCAGATGGAATCCAAGGTTGCTGTACCCTTCACGGTCAATCAGGTCCGGGCTGTAGACTACCGAAGCCTCGATGTTCTGGCCTTTAGTCGGGTCACTGTCATGATTCCTGCTGTCATACACAAGGCCAGCCCTCAACTGAGTGACATTGCCTCCGTTCTTCTCATTTTCGCGGATGAGCCCATCCAGACAGTAAATGTCGTAAAGTGTCTGTTGGCCTTTATACTCCTTGAGTTCCAGCGCATCGGTGGTAATATGGTAGAAGGCAATACCTGCTGCAGCACTTAAGTTCCCGCTGATTGTCTTCCGGATACTCACCAATGCCCTGAACTGGTTGCGTGACATGAAATTGAATCCTGACTTGGCATCATCCTTGACATCGGCACCGGGGTTCCAGGATATCAGGTCAGGGTCATACTCTTGAGCGAATCCGTTGAATCCGTAGAATCCGAACTTGGGGGCATTGAAATAGGTGATGTCAAAGAACAGCTTGCCGTCAGGGATGAGAGTCTTGAAATCTCCGTATGTACGCAGTATGCTTGATCCTTTGGTGTATGTCGATGCTTCGATGTTTATCTTGTAGTTGTACTGTGGATAATTGGTCCCGTCCCCGTAGTTGAATATATCACAGCACAGACCGTACTGTAAACCCAGGTCCGAGTCAAAACCTACAACAGGAAGGGGCCCGAAATTCCATCCTGTCTTAATGATCTCATTTTTCTGTGCCGGAATAGGCAAAGTTGCCGCCAGCATCAAAAACAACAATGTGAGGAATCTTTTCATGGCAATGTTATTTGTTCCTGACTTTCTTCTGTATGAGATCATAACTCAACGAGATACCGGCACCGGTAGGACCTAACCATCGGAAAATCATGTTACGCCTGATGAATAGTCTGGGTTCATCAAACCATGAGTAGTAATACTTTCCGGCAAATGGCGAACCTGCATCATATGGGTCATAGAATGTTATGTATACACCTCCTTTTACAAGGAATTCCAGTTTCCATCTGGTGTCGGGATTCTTACCCAACGGTTTTACGTAACCGTAGCCAAGTCCGCCTCCGAATCCTTCGCCCTGATAACCATGGCCGGCCTGTCGGTCAAAACATATGTCAAACAGGTTGGATCCTATGTATGCGGACAGGTAATGGCCGGTGTGGTTGGAGTTTTTCTTGAAGTATCTGCGGCCTTCTATCTGCAGGTTCAGGATCTGGAAGTACTGGTGCTTGGATGGTACCGTATGCCATGGGAACTCGTACTCTGCAAGCAAGGTCCAGCGTCCATGTTCGGTGGGATACAGTTCGGCCTCCACATTATATATTGGAGCCCAACCCAGATCCTTCATTGCGAACCCATAGTATGGGAGATTGGTCTTTACTGCCAGGAGCGGACGTTTCCTGAATGTCTCCGGCTCCAGTAACGTCTGGCTTTCGGGCTGTTTGCGGATAGTGTCATCCAGATTTGGCGATGTCTCTTCAACCAGCGGGATCCCGATGTCCATATCAAGTACATTGACAGGCTCTACCGTATGCAGGATATAAATACCTGAATTACGTATTACCGGGAAATAGTATTTGGACAGATATGCATACACGTCGCCCGTCTTGGGGTTCTTTCCCAGAGAGTTTTTCAGCTTGCTCTTCTTGGATGCTATGCTGATTTCTTGGGAATCGATGATGTTAAGTATCTTGTCTATGGTGGCTTCCTCCAGGTTGGGGTCTTGGGCAACGTATTGGGCCAGATTCTCCCAGGATTCAGTGACAGTGTTCAGGGATATCTTGTCTTTGAGGTCGGGGAAGACGCGGTACATATAGTACAGCATTACCTCTGAACGGTTCTTTGTGAGCCATTGGTTACGCTCAAGGGTACCTTCGGGCGACGATTGTGAGATTATTTCAATGGCGGCGATGTTTTCCCTGCCCAAGGAGTCTATGACCCTGTCCAGATGTAGCAGCGACAATCCGTTGTCCATGTAGGAGATGTCAAGTTTGGGATTGTTAAGCCTGAAGTGGATTTCGGTGTAGTCGGTTGCCACGTAAGCGCTGTCGGACACCGGCTTGGGAAGGATGCGTTTGACGACTGTGTCTCCAACTTGCAGCAGATTATCTGACTGGGAATGGCTTTGGGCCGAAGAAGGAACGGTCAGGAGAGCACAGAATGCCACCATCACGAATGAACGTATGAATTCAAAAACAATCCTTTTTCCCATTTACGTTATACGCGCGCGCTGATTTTTTGCAAAGATAAATATGAAGTTTCGTTTCCATATGAAAATCGTTTCAGAGTTATTAACAGGTTTTTCAACAATAATCAGGTCATTTTGTTACCTTAGAGGCCGTTTTATTGCAATCATGTATGAAAAAGCCAGAAAATAAGACAGTTGGGTTTACCAGACTGAGGCTGGTGGCCTTGGTTTTCCTGGAATATGCGGTTTGGGGGGCGTATCTCATCTCCATCGGCCGTTATCTTGCCATCGCCGGTTTGGGCAGCCAGATCAAATGGTTCTTTACCATGAACGGTTTCGTATCGCTGTTTATGCCCGCACTTGTCGGTGTGGTTGCAGACAGGTATATTCAAGGTCAGCGGCTGCTTTCGATTTGTCATGCCCTGGCTGGCCTGTTCATGCTGGGAGCCGGTTTTTACTGTCTTAAGGCTGTGCAGGTGGAGTTCGCTCCCCTGTATTGCCTTTATTGCTTAAGTATCGTGTTCTTCATGCCTACTGTTGCCTTGACAAACTCTGTTTCATACAGCATCATAACCCGGAGTGGCGGAGATCCGGTTTCGGATTATCCTCCGATACGGCTGTTCGGTACCGTGGGCTTTATCTGCAGTATGCTTGCGGTAAACTGGATACATATCGGCGGGGTGCGAATGCAGGAGTCCTGCACACAGCTTATCCTGTCGGGGGTACTCTCGCTGGTCCTATGTCTGTACTCCCTGACGCTTCCAGCTTGTCCCACGGGTGGGGAAAGGGCGGGAAGGAGTATGGCCGATGCGTTCGGGCTCCAGGCATTCCGCCTGTTCGGAGATGGACGTATGGCTGTTTTCCTGATTTTCTCGATACTCATGGGATCGGCCCTTCAGATAACCAACGGTTATGCCAATACTTTTCTGGGCTCGTTCTCGGCAGACCCTGCGCTGGCGGATGCTTTCGCGGTAAAAAATTCTAACGCATTGCTGTCGCTTTCGCAGGTGTCCGAGACTCTTTGTTTCCTGCTTGTCCCGTTCTGTATGAAAAGGTTCGGTATAAAGAGAGTCATGCTTCTTTCAATGACGGCCTGGGTGCTCAGGTTCGGCCTGTTCGGCCTGGGGACACCGGATATGCCGGGCGTACTGCTGTTCATACTCAGCTGCATTCTATACGGAATAGCGTTTGATTTTTTCAATATTGCAGGCTCCCTGTATGTTGAGAAAAGTGTTGACAAGAGCATAAGGGCCAGCGCTCAGGGCCTGTTCATGATGATGTCCAACGGCATCGGCGCCACATTGGGAATGATTGGCGCGGGAGCGGTGATGGACCGTTACGTGTTTAAGTCGGCATCGGCAGACTGGAGTTCGGCATGGCTTGTGTTTGCGGCCTACATGACAGTTGTCGCTGTCCTTTTCTGTATATTCTTCAGAGAATCTGTCGATAAGAAAAATCCTTAATTATATGGTGCGTCTGTCAAGCTGTGTGAGAATGGCTCTGTAGTAAGCCGGAGTGACCGTTATCGTCTTGTCCGACGGATGGTCTAAGGTAATGGTCAGATGGCCGTGCTCCTTGCCGTAACGAACTATCTTTGTGGTATTGACCAGGAATGACCGCCGGCACCGTTCTATGGTGGTACCGGCCAGGTCCTCCTCTATTTTCTGGGTACTGCAACGCAGCAGATAGCTTGACAGTTTCCCATCCAGGTCATAGAATATCTGAACGTAATTGTCCTGGGATTCTATATAGAATATGGAATCCTCACTGAGTGACATCTTGTGTTTGCCCTGGCTGTCACGGAACTGGATGAGCCTGTTGCCGGACTCAATAGTCTCGCGTTTGTGGGTTACCTTGAACAGCTCCAACTCCTCTTTCTTGGCCTTGTATTGGGCGTAAATCCAGATTATCGAGTAGGGTATGGCCAATATCAGGGCTACGCACATGGGGATTCTTATGAGCAGCTGCGGAATATCTACAGAGCCCAGTCTGAAACAGACAGAGAAGAGATAATACTCAATGGCTATTGCAAAGAATTCTGCTATATGCCAAACCAGTATCCGTCTTACCGTTACACTGTGCTCCCTGCTAAACCTGTATATCAGCAGCTTGCTGATTATCAGAGTTGAAATGGCTACGGTGTAGAACAGGGCGGTTACTCCGGCCTGCTTGGGCGAGCTGAATCCGAACCAAGTGGTCGAGTATGCGAATGACGGCTGGTACAGGGACATGAACAGTATTGAGAATAGTGAGACAAAGATTACTGATTGTAACAGGAAACGTCTCTGAAGTACCTGCTTTGGGACTGTGTTGTAGCTGTTCTTAGTCATTGCACGCGAAGGTAGTGAAAAAGTGCCAAAGGGGGAATTCCCTTTGCTTCTTTTTATGTAATTTTGCGCCCGGAAAACTATAACCACAATACCTCACATGCAAAAGATAATAATACTGGATTTCGGTTCCCAGACCACCCAACTCATAGGTCGCAGAATAAGGGAACTCGACACATTCTGTGAGATTCTTCCATACAATGCCTTTCCGGCTGACGATCCTGATGTAATAGGTGTTATCCTGAGCGGCTCACCTCTCAGCGTCTATGCCGATGACGCTTTCCGGCCGGACCTTTCAGGAATCGTAGGCAAGTATCCGGTCCTGGGAATATGCTATGGGGCACAGTTGTTGAGCTATACATACGGAGGAAAGGTGGAGCAGGCAGGAACCCGGGAGTACGGACATGCTTCACTGGGGTACATAGATAAGGAGTGTCCGATATTCAAGGGGTTTGACGATGATTCGCAGGTCTGGATGAGTCATGGCGATTCCATCACAGCCATTCCGCAGGGCTACCGTGTGACCGCGTCTACGGAGAGCGTCAGGTATGCCGCATTCGAGAATCCCGCAAAACGCGTATGGGGAGTCCAGTTCCATCCTGAGGTAGTCCATTCCCTTCAGGGTAAGCTGCTGCTGGAAAACTTTGTGGTAGGAGTATGCGGAAGCCGCAGGGAATGGACATCGGACTCATTCATAGAAAAGACGGTAGGTGAGCTGAAGGCCGAACTTGGGAACGACAAGGTGGTACTTGGCCTGAGCGGCGGAGTGGATTCATCGGTTGCAGCGGTATTGCTCAACAAGGCAATAGGCAAGAATCTGACCTGCATATTCGTAAACCATGGCCTTTTGCGCAAGAATGAGTTTACGGATGTATTGAATGACTATGTATGCCTTGGGCTGAACGTCAAGGGCGTGGATGCATCCGACAGGTTTTTCAGTGACCTGAAAGGGGTGACCGAACCTGAGCTGAAACGCAAGATAATAGGCCGAGATTTCATACAGGTCTTTGATGCCGAGGCATCAGGGATAGAGGATGCCAGATGGCTTGCCCAGGGTACGATATATCCGGACCGTATCGAGAGTCTCAATATAACCGGTAAGACCATCAAGAGTCATCATAATGTAGGCGGACTGCCGCAGAAGATGGGGCTCAAGCTGTGTGAACCGCTCAAATGGCTGTTCAAGGATGAGGTCCGTGCCATAGGCCGCCGATTGGGAATCCCGGAGCATCTGATAGGCCGGCACCCTTTCCCCGGCCCAGGCCTGGCTGTGCGTATAATCGGGGAAATCACACCCGAAAAGGTTGCAGTCCTGCAGGAGGCCGATGCCATTTTCATAAACGGCCTGCGCGAGTGGAAACTCTATGACAGGATATGGCAGGCAGGGGCAATACTCCTGGCAGACCGCACAGTTGGCGTTATGGGCGATGAACGCACATTTGACAACGCCGTTGCATTGCGCGCAGTGACCAGTGTGGATGCAATGACTGCCGATTGGGCCGAACTCCCGTATGAATTCATGCACTGGGTGAGCAATGAAATCATAAATAAGGTCAAGGGCGTGAACCGCGTATGCTATGACATATCGTCAAAGCCGCCAGCCACTATCGAGTGGGAGTGACCAGCACTTTCTTCCCGTCTATTATCAGGACTCCATGGTGCGTTGCCGTACCGTCGTAGATCCGACCGTCAATGTCATGTATAACCTGACGTTCCTGCCTGTTATGTTAATAAATAATTAATTAATAAGGAGAATAAATTTATTTATCTTTGTAGTTCAATCAAAGATTTAACCAATATATGCATCTTATGAGGAATATAACTGTCATTCCCGTACTCAGGCTGGCTGCGCTGTTCGTTGCCGCCACCCTGGTTTCATGTACATCCAAGAATAAGGATAATATTATGTCTACTCCCGGTAATCCCTATCTGCCCCTTTGGGAACATATCCCGGACGGAGAGCCCTATGTTTTTGAGGATCCCGATAATCCCGGTCAGTTCCGTGTATACATCTACGGCTCACATGACAGCATGATAACCGGTTACTGCGGTCGTGAGTTGGTGGTATGGTCTGCTCCTGTAGATGACCTTATGCACTGGCGGTATGACGGTGAGATATTCAGCGTAAGCAAGAACGCCAACGGTGAGCCTCTGAGCCGGCAGGGATTGGCCGATGTACTCTATGCTCCCGACATAGCAGTCGTGAACGGTGCCGATGGAAGCAAGACCTACTATCTCTATCCCAACAACCAGTCCGGCGGACGAAACAGTATGGTTTGCAGGAGCTCGCGTCCCGACGGACCGTTTGAGGTGTGCAACTGGAGCAGCCGTAACCCCAATGTGACAGATGGTGTCCTGGCTTTTGATCCCGCTGTTTTTGTGGATGATGACGGACGGGTGTACGGCTATTGGGGATTCGAGCACTCATACGGTGCCGAACTCGACCCCAAGACCATGGCAACCGTAAAACCCGGAACCCGGATTGTCGAAAACATGGTATCGGGCCGCTATGATGACGGTATATTCAGTTTCTTCGAGGCTTCATCATTACGTAAAATCAAAGACAAATATGTCTTTATATACAGCCGTTTCACCAAGGACGGTGAATTCGGACTGCCGGTATCGAACTATACCCTGGCTTATGCCTACAGTGACAATCCTCTGGGACCTTTCACATATGGAGGTACCATAATCGATGCCCGTGCCCGTGAGGTTGATGAACGGAACAACGTATTCGCTTCGGCAACAGTTGACGGCAATACCCACGGCAGCATTTGTGAGATAAACGGACAGTGGTATGTGTTCTATCACCGTCAGACGGGAACTGACGAGTATGCCCGTCAGGCAATGGTTGCTCCCATCACCGTAAAGGTACAGGAAGGCAAGGGCGGCAAGGTCGAGATATCGGAGGGAGAATATACTTCCGAAGGTTTCGCCCTCCAGGGCCTGAATCCGCTGGAACGGCATTCAGCCGGTATCGCATGCTGGTATACAGGTCCAAGACCTGCCGTACATGAGTGGCCCAACAACATTTTCTACGGCTCGTATGTGGCATCTTCATACGGAACAGACAGTAAGTTTGACGCTCCGTATGATCCGGTCAACAACACCAATCAGGTAGTGAACAATACCGACGGTTCAATTGTGGGTTACAAGTACTTCAACTTTACTGAAACCTGCGGCAGTGAGCTGACATTGAACCTTAACCTTATTCCCCTGGGGGTAGACGGGACCATAACCGTTATGGTTGACAGACCCTGGAGGTCACAGGGCGGTAAGGTTATCGGAAAGATTGGCCTTAAGTCCGATATGCCATCCGTACCCACAGAGATGTCAGTCCGCTTACCGGAACTGTCAGCACTATCGGGCAAGCACGCAATCTATTTCCTGTTCTCGGCAGATACAAAGGAGAAATCCATCTGCTCGCTGATTGACTTCAGATTCTCGAAATAAACAAGCAATATAAATAAAACTGACCGACTTATGAAAAAATCTTATTTGCTTTCATGCCTTTTGACAGCTGTAATGCTGCTACCCGGTTGCAAGGACAACAGTTACGAGTATCCGTTCCAGAATCCCAACCTTAAGGTTGACAAGAGAGTGGACAACCTGCTTTCACTCCTTACTCCACAGGAGAAGATAGGTTTGATGATGAACGGCTCCATATCCATTGACCGTTTTGACATTCCAGCCTACAACTGGTGGAATGAGGCCTGCCACGGAATATGCTATGATGATGTCACCGTATTCCCGCAGGTGATTGCCTTAGGTGCCACATTCGATGCCCCCCAGCAGCTGGAGATCTATACCGCCGTGTCCGATGAGGCCCGCGCTGTATGGAACACCACCAACCATCATCAGATGGGCGTTAACCAGACCAACAGCAGCATCTGGCATCAGGGACTCTCATTCTGGTGCCCCAACGTGAACATATTCCGTGACCCCCGCTGGGGCCGCGGTCAGGAGACTCCGGGCGAGGATCCTTATCTGAACGCCGTCATGGGTACCCAGACCGTTAAGGGTATGCAGGGCAATGACAAGAAATACCTTAAGCTGCACTCTTGCGCCAAGCACTATGCGGTTCACAGCGGACCGGAACCCCTGCGCCACCAGTTCAACGTGAGCGTATCAGGGCGTGACCTGTGGGAGACCTACCTGCCGGCATTCAAGAGCCTGGTTCAGGACGGAAACGTACAGGAAGTTATGTGCGCATATCACCGTTATGAGGATGAGCCCTGCTGCGCCAGCGACCGTCTGCTTCAGGACATCCTGCGTAACAAGTGGGGATTCAAGGGGCTGGTAGTGACAGACTGCGGCGCCATAGGTGACTTCTTCAACACCCGCCAGCACGGCACTCACAAGGATGCCGCCAGCGCATCGGCCGATGCAATCCTTTCCGGTGCCGACATTGAGTGCGGAACCAGCTACCGTGCACTCAGCCAGGCTATGGAGCAGGGTCTCATTACCGAGGCTGATATCGATGTTAACGTTCGCCGTATCCTCAAGGCACGCTTTGAGCTGGGTATGTTTGATCCTGCCGAGAACCTGCCTTGGGCAAACCTGGGTCTGGATGACCTGAGCAGCCCCGCCCATACAGCTCTTGCCAGCAAGGCCGCCCATGAGGCAATCGTCCTGCTCAAGAACCAGAACAATATCCTGCCGCTGAGCAAGGACAAAAAGATTGCCGTGGTAGGTCCCAATGCCGATGATGCCCGCGTTATCCTGGGTAACTACAACGGTTATCCCACAGCAGCCAATGCCAAGACCATCCTGGACGGAATCCGCGAGGCTGTTCCCGGTTCCGGGATCATTTATGAGAAGGGTTGTGACCTGAACTCCGCTTCAATAACCACACACTATGTAGGTCAGATAAACGGCGGCAAGGGTCTGCATGCAGAGTATTACAATACCCTTGACTGGACAGGCAATGTCGTTGCCCGCGTTGACTATGACGAGCCTCTGAGCCTCAACACCACATCTCCAGCCCTGGCACGTGAGGACTGCCCCTGGGCCGAGGGTGTCAACATGACCGGTTTCTCAGCCAAGTATACCGGCAGCTTCACTGCCGACTATACAGGTGATATGGTTTACAATGTCCGCGGAAGCTCACGCTACACATTCAAGATTAACGGCAAGACCATTGCCGAGAATGCAGGTCAGGGCGGTGGCCGTGGCGGATTCGGAGGCTTTGGCGGATTCGGCCGTGGCGGTGCTCCTGCAACCACATTCAAGGTTGAGAAGGGCAAGACATACGATATCTCAATCGAGCTCAGCCAGCCCGAGGCCCGTTCGGCTTCATTCTCATTCGATATCTACAGCCGCGGTCCGGTTGACTTCAAGAAGGTTGTCGAGAAGGTTTCACAGGCTGATGTGATTGTAATGGTTAGCGGTATCTCATCGGACATAGAGGGTGAGGGACATGACCGTTCATCAATTGAGCTCCCCGAGGTTCAGCAGCAGCTGCTCTCTGAGCTTGACGCTACCGGCAAGCCCATTGTTCTGGTGAACGTATCAGGCAGTGCCATAGGATTCGGCAATGTTGAGAGCAAGTACGATGCCCTTATCCAGGCCTGGTACGGCGGTCAGGCTACCGGTCAGGCTGTAGCCGATGTGCTGTTCGGTGACTACAATCCCGCAGGCCGTCTGCCGGTTACATTCTATACATCAACAGACCAGCTGCCCGATTTCCAGGACTACTCAATGAACAACCGTACCTACCGTTACTTCAATGGCCAGCCCCTGTATGCTTTCGGTTACGGACTCAGCTACACCACATTCAGCTATGGTGACGCCAAGACATCGGGCAAGGCACAGAAGATGACTCTGACCGTTCCCGTTACCAATACCGGTAAGAAAGACGGCGATGAGGTAATCCAGGTCTATGTAAAGGCTCTTGACAATGCCGACGCTCCCATCAAGTCACTGGCCGGATTCGCCCGCGTGAACATCGCTGCCGGTCAGACTCAGAACGTGACCGTTGAACTTAACAAGGACGCATTCAGCTTCTACGATGAGGCTACCGACGGTCTTAAGTTCAAGCCCGGCCGCTACCAGATAATGTATGGCGGTTCATCGCTTGACAAGGACCTTAAGAGTATAGAGGTAAAGCTTTGACTCTAAACAAATTGGGGACGCGCCGGGAGAGTCTTTCCGCGTGTCCCCAATATTTTTACACTATACCACAAGAATACTGACCAGATTGATATGAAAAGAGCGATTCTAACCTTATGCATTGTCTTGACCGCAATCGGGATTAAGGCCCAGATGGTTGATTTCCGTGGAGTGAACCATTGCGGAATCTATCCTGATGAGAACAACCTGCTTAAGGAGTGGCCCGAAGGAGGCCCCCGGAAGCTTTGGGTAGTGAATGATGCCGGAAAGGGAAACTCCAGCGCTTTGGTGAGTGACGGATTCATTTATACAGCCGGCCTTACCGAAGATGAGCAGCAGGAGCGCCTGACCTGTTACAGACTGGACGGCACACAGGTGTGGCAGGTAACCTATGGACACGCCTGGACCAAGTCTTACCAGGAGACACGTTCCACTCCGGTAATTGACGGCGACCGCCTCTATATGGTAAGCAACATGGGAGAGCTGGTCTGCCTTAACCGTGCCGACGGCAAGATTTTCTGGACCGTGGATTATTGGAACAAGTATGGCCTTACTCCCAATGACCAGGGTATATGCGAGCATCCTCTCATTGACGGGGACAAGGTCATTGTGACTACCTGCGGCAAGGAGATATGCATGGCGGCTTTCAATAAAAAGACCGGTGATGTTATCTGGGAGACCAAGGGATTCGGCGATAACGCCACCTATTTCACATCGCGTATCATAGAGTGGAACGGGCATCGGCAGGTAATAAGCGGAACCGAGATGCACATATTCGGCGTGGATCCCGAGACCGGCAGGATGATCTGGAACGACAGTCAGTGGACATCCGATCCCGCCACCAAGAGATGGCTATACTCCATGATCAACACCCCGGTGTTTTACAAGGGCAAGCTGCTGGTAAGCCTTGGCGACGGTCACGGCTGCACCATGTATGAGATGGCCGATGACCTGTCGGGCGTAAAACTGCTCTGGAAGAACAAGGAGGTTGATTTCTACATGGGCGGAATGGTTGAGATTGACGGAGTAATCTATGGCAGTACGGGCGATAAGCACAAATGGGCGGCCGTGGATATAGAAACGGGCAAGGTGCTCTACCATGAGCAGTGGGCCGGAGGTAAGGGACGCGGTGCACTCATCATGGCTGACGGTATGTTCTATATGTTTGATGAGCGTCGAGGCACCATGGGACTGGCACGCATCAATCCCGAGAAGCTGGATGTGGTAAGTGAGTTCCGCATAACAGACGGCTCAGGAGCCTGTTTCTCTCACCCGACTGTCTTTGACGGAAAACTGTATGTACGTCGCGGCACAGCCCTGATGGCTTATGACATCAGGAAATAGGATTCGTTATCTTTTGCCTCCTGTTGTTCAAGGCTGATTATGTTAAAAGACAAACACGTTCTGCAAAATAATGAGCAAAACGAATGTAAACTCAGGAGAATTTCTGCATTTTGCATGCAAAATTGGCAGAACGTGTTTGAACCACGTTGATGCAATCTGTGTTTAACATTATAAGAATTAGTAAAAAGGACGAATAATATTTTAGTAATAAAGGAAATCGGGTGCAGAATGTGCAGTTCGCGTTCGTAAAGCTTCCAAAATGTTCCCCGGATTTCGGAAATCAATTCATTTTAATGTATAACAATTTCATGTTATGAAAAAATTATTACTCTTATTCGCTGCCATGTTCTTTGCAGGCAGCATGATGGCCGCTCTCTGCGACCAATACTTCATTGACTTCGATGATGTACAATATGGTTTTTTTCCCGTTGAAGGTAAGGAGAATGTCTATCGTACCGAAGAAATCCAATTCTCGGAGTCCGGCATGATTGATGAGTTCATATTGGTGAACGCTTGTGAATTCACGTATGTTGCTCCGGTTCTGCCCGCAGGATCTCCCTTCACTGTCGTTGACTATGGTGATGATATGTATACTATTAAGGCTACCAGTCTGGGGCTCGTTGCACTGCAGATCGTTGTTTCTGCTGAGGGCGTTGAACTCTCAGTTGCCGAAGACGCACCTGCTCCCTCTACCGTTAAGACCATCTGAAATTGATGGCATCTCCCTCGCAGAAGGTCAATACAAGATTGAGGGCGCAGGTATTCTGCTTTATCTGTCCGCATTCACGGCAAAAGAGACTGAGGTAACGGTTAATTGGAAGGGCGAGGATGTAGTCTTCACCGTTTACAATGTGAACGGAACAGAGCCGGAGATTACCACTGCCGACCTGTACCTGCTCAACGCAAAGGCTCTTGCAGAAGACAATGCTAAGATGTTTGTTCACGCTTGGGGTGATGGTATGTCCGACCAAGAGGTAGAAATGAGCATTTTGAAAGAAGGTAATGATACCTTAGGTTTCTCTGCCAAGATCAACAAGCTCGCTGAGTACATTATCTTTGTCCGCATGAATGGTAAAGCCGAGTCCATCGACTGGTTTGAGAACTGGGGTAAGACTGATGCCTTAGACCGTTGCGCGAATGACTCCATGTACTTCCACGGTTGGACTACAGAGGAGGGAATCTTTGATGTAAAATGCGAGGCTCCGCTTACTGAGACCGTATTTACGGTAGTAGTACCTGCTGCAACGGATAGCGTATTTATTGTAGGTGACTTTACCGACTGGAACTTTGTCAAGATGTCTCTGGTAGAAGGCGAA
>CAJOLR010000006.1 GCA_905235565.1 uncultured Bacteroidaceae bacterium
CAGCATTGCCACCGCTGTCTCACGCACGTTACCGCGTGTGTTGCTGCCTCCGTAGATGTGGTGTATGCGTCCTCCGTAGATGTTTGTTGTGGCCACACCTGTGCCGTACTTGTAATTCGCCAGTCTGTATTCAATGTCATCCTGTGTTATGCCGGCATGGTCATCGCCGTAAGCGTGATACCCCACGTTTGCTCCGGGATTGCCGGTGCCGGCCCCGTTACCGCCTCCAAACACATACTCAATCTCGTACGCTCCGCCAATGGTAACCTTTGTGGCAGGCGTTGATGCCGCGTTGCCTCCTCCGTAGACAGAGTGTATGCTCACGTCATCGCAGCCGTCTATCTGTACCTCGGCAAAGTCAGTATTGCTGTACGGGTTGTACTCAGCCTCGTTGCCTCCGCCATAGACTGCTGCCAGCTCATAGGTGTGTGTGGCATCGGCATCGGCCCTGGCCTCATTGCTGCTGCGCTGCTGTCCGGCGGTGCCGGTGGTCTTGTTTACGTACACCAGTATGTGGCCCTTAGGCGTACCGTTCACGTTGTTACCTCCAAATATGCGGCCTCCGGTGGCCAGACCCTCACTGTTATAGTCAGCTATAAGTACAGCACCCAATTGGTTAACGGTTACATCGCCATAGACAATAGCCTCTACAGCCTGTATGCCGTCGGCCGCTTTCTGACCGCGACCGCCTCCGTAAACATCATGGACAATGGTGGCACCAGGGTACAGGTTTACTGTGGTGTTGTAACTGCCTCCGTTCTGATTGCCGGTGTTGGTGTTGGCCAGTGCACCTCCGCCGTAGACATCATGTCCAATCACGGGTGTTCCGGGTGTTCCGCTACGGCTTATGTTTACGGTAACATTACCGGATACATCGGCCTGCATACCGTACCGCCGCCATACACGCTGCCGCTTATTGTTCCGGAATTTACGCTGACCGTTGTGGCACCGCCCACATTGGCTATGTTACCGCCTCCATACACGTGCTCACCTATAGAAGCGGTATTGTCTATTACAACCGTCACATCATTGTTTGACGGGCTTTCATTTCCACCTCCAAATACGCTGTTGGCTACGCTGCCGCCTTTAATACTCAGTGTAATGGCGCCTGTCACGTTGCCCAGCTGGCTCATGTCTGTATTGGTGTAGAGTATGTGATTGGCATCATCGGAGCCTATGGCGGACCGATACTGCCAGGTGAATGTCTCCGGCTCTATGGTGCCAAAGTCACTGAACAGACCGGTCTCCTTTGTGTAGCGTGATTTTGCCGGCTCTATAGCCGGATAGACCTGGAGCGTGTTGGATGTGGCCTTATAACCGCCGCCAAAGGCATTGTCCAGCAGAGTGCATTCGGTCAGGGTGGAGCTGACAGTGCCGTTTACCTTACCCTGACAGCCGGCGCCGTAAAAATTACCCTTTACGGTGCAGTTGTCAAGCACATTGGTCACGCTGCCGGTTGTGGCTAATGAGAACTGTGCATAACCAGTGTATGAGCGTGCCACACCTGTTCCGCTACCGCCGGCATAGAGTATAAACTCAAACTTGTAGCAGCTTCCTGTGCCGTAGTTGCTGTTATCGGTCAGGCGTTTGTAGGTGGTGCCGAATGCTATGGGGAAATCAATATCACCCCCGAATCCTACGCTTGCATTGTTGCCTTCACGGTTGTATGTGATTGATGTGCCGCCAAATCCGGCACCGTAATACTCTCCAAAAGTGCTGCCGGTGGCGTGGGTGGTTACTGTCTTGCCGGCAGCCATATCGCCAAACTCCGGACCACCGCAGTAGAAATCAACCAGACTGTTGTTCATTGTAATGTCAATGTTGCCGGTTATGCGGGCCGATGATGACGTTCCGCCTCCAAAGAAACGGTATATGCGGGCATGGTCAATCCTGGCCGTGACATTTACGCCGGTGGTGACGGGCCTTTCCATATACGCTCCAAGCCACTTGTGTATCTTGCCTCCGGCACCCCAGAAACGTATGTCGCTGCCGGTGGCTGAGGCTCCGGCATTGTATCCTGTCATGTAGCACTCCTCTATCTCACCTCCGGTGCATAGTACGGGGCACAGGGTGGTGGTGCGGGCGTTATCTGTATGTGATCCCGGGTAGAGTTCCTTAACGTAGGCGTTACCTCCAATCTGCAGATAGCTCAGCTTGTCGGCATTGGCAGACCGTGCTCGTACTATCTGTATAAAGTAACCGCTGTTGGCTATCCAGCGGTTGTTGCCGTGGCCGTTGTCGGTAGCGGAGAAAACGCCGTCATTTATCTCACACTCGCTCATAAGGCTCAATGATGTCTCTGTAAGTTCAAACCATCCTCTGGCATGCCATATTCCGATGGTGGGATATGGGGTGCTGCCGGTAATACGCTGCGCCATACCCATGCCTATATTGGGTACAAAGTCAAAACGCAAGGCAGGCACATTAGTGCGGTCTGTGGTATGGTAGGAGTACCAGCCGTAATCAGGTTCCTGGTTGCAGTCATCATCGATGCTCATTATGGTGCAGGCTTTGCCGATATTGAAAGCGGTGCCTACCACTGCCTGGTTATAATGATAGTTGCCCACCAGTACAATAGCCTGTTGATGGGGGTTTGTGGTGGATGCCAAAGCATTCACCAACGTGCTTAGATTTGTATAAACAGTGCGGTCGTGATAGGTGGTGGGCACTGCCCATGCCAGGCTGGTCTGTTCGCCGTAGGTGGTGTTATACCCAAGGTCAGAGCGGGCATCGCTCAGATAGAAAGCATTGGCCAGGTTGGCCTCAATGCGTATGGCTGTCACACCGTAGGGTACTATGTAGTTTCCACCCTGGGCAAATATATAGGGATTGTTTGTGGCGTCGTAAATATCTTTCTGCGGGTTGTCACGGTCAGCAAAATTGTAAGGCTGGGCGGCCGGTATGCTGAATGAGGTGTATGTGGTGCCGTTCTTGGTGACCGATGTTATCTTCCAGCCGGTAACCACCTTGCTGTAGTCAGTCTGTGTCCACAGTTCATTGGCAAAAGGCAGCACCACCTTACCCCAGGTATAGTCATAACGCAGCGTGTCCATGTCAGTTATGGGCAGGCTTATGCTGCCTGATGTGCCGCTTACGGTGTAACTTACCGTCAGGTAGCCTCCGTTGCCCATGCTGTTTATCAGTTTGCCGGCATAGTCACCTGCTGTGGCTGGCAGATTGTCTCTTATATCCTGTGTGGTACGGTGGGTCCCGGTCTGCCAGGGCTCAATGATAGGGTATGGTGCCACATCGGGCTTAAGCACCCAATGTCCAATCTCTGCCACCTGTGCGGCCGACGGCTTTTCGCCAAACAGGAAATAGGCAGCCATCTCACGGTGGGTGTTCTGTATGTGACGGTAAAACGGGAACCGGGTCAGGAACTCATCCTTGTCAATGGCCAGCTGGTCATTGTATTCCGTATAGGTAAGATTGGCGCGTGAGCGGTAGTAGTTGTACTCGGTGAGTTTCTGTACATTATTGCTGTGATTGCCGCCATATACGGGCGACCGGTTGGTGGCCCCTGTTATGTCACCGTACATCATGCAGTTGGTAATGCGTACGCCTGTGGCGCTTACGGTGGTGGTTCCGCTTATGGTGCCCTGGTTGCGCCCTACAATGCCTGCGGCATACGTGCCGCCGCTAATATTGGCATAGTTGTAGCAGTTTACCACACGGACATTAGAGTTGGCAGATATGGTACCCACAAGTCCGCCGGCGTTCTGGGATGCGCTTACGCTGCCGCCCAGCACACCGCAGTTGTAAACCTTGGCGGATCCGGCGGCTATGCCGCACACAGCGCCCGCTGAACTGCCAGATATATTTATATTACTGAATATCAGATTCTTTACTGTGCCTCCGTTCAAGGTTCCAAACAATGGCTGTGTAAGCCCGCTTATGGTATGGTAATTGCCGTCCAGTGTGCCGGTAAAGGTTGACAGGATATTGCCGCCTGTAGTTATGTCTTCTGTAAGCCGGTAGTTACCGTCGGATGTCATGGTGCTCCAGTTGCTGTTGCTGATATCTGTGACTGGAATATGTGTATAGGTACCTATATCAGATTTGACATCAGTGTACCGGGTGCTTATTGCAATGGCTTTTATGGTAACCCGCCTTGAAAGGTCCATGGTAAACGGCGTGCCGCTGTAACTGGCCGACGAGGCGGTGGGGTCTGTCCCGTCAAGTGTGTAATGGATATCGGCCGGGATGGCTCCCTGGTAATAGAGCGTGCATTGGCCCGTGTTGGTGTTTACATTAATGGCAGGTGGTTCTATGGCAGTAATCCTTGTAAGCAGCCAGCGTGACGCCTGGTCATTGTCAAATCTGTAGAGTCCTATTATTCCGGTTTCACCTTCATAGGGATTTAAAGAGTTGTTATAGCCGCTGTTCTGGTTGCTGGCACTGCGCGGTATTATGGCCAGCTCACTGCCGGTTACAACGCGAAACCTGAACTGTCCGTTATTGCCGGGATTGTTTGTAGTCTCTAAGTGTACTGCCTGTGCACCCTCACCGTTATAGATTATATACTTGCCGTCTGATGTATGTATTATGTTATGATATTCTCCGTTGGCTTGCCTTATCTCCCAGATGGCATCGCCTCCCTTCTCTGTGTCTGTCCACAGATAGGGCTGGTTTTGTGCGTAGTATGTTGTGTTTGGGGTAAGGTATCGGGTGGGGAATTTAACATTACTTATATAGTAATAGCCAGCTGTTGGGCTTGAATAGGTGGTCTGAGCGGATAATCGGCAAACGCTTCCAATGACTGTAAATATTGCTATTGTCAGTGTTATTTTGATTTTAGCTATAGTCATAATTATTGGTTGGAATATATTGAGCTGCAAAGATACAAACAAAGTACAAAAGGGGACAGTCCCCTTTTGTACTATTTTAGCGGGTGACGGCTACCTTCTGGCGGTTGACTATGTAGATGCCGCGGCTGTTTACCGGAACGGTAACCTTGGTGCCGGGCTGTATGGTCAGCTGCTTAAGCGTACGGCCGGCGGTGGTAACGATGGTTACATGGGCAGGAACATCAAGAGTGCTCTCGATGACTATGTTCATGTGCTCACCGTAGATGTTCAGACCACGGCTTACAACAGCCTCCTCAAGCTGGTCGTTATCGCCGGCGTAGTCAATGTACAGGACATCGGCACGGGTTCCGGCACGTCTCTGAGCCGGGCTTGATGCAGATGCTGTCATGTATGTGCGGAACGGAACTGTGGTGCCCGATGCCTGCAGGTTGAATGACTTGCCGTCATCGGCACTTCCGTCGGCCTTAAGCATGTATGCATTATCTACAGCCTTTGCCTGATATATGGGGTGGAAGGTGTAGTTACTACCCTTTGAAACCATACCGTCAGCATACTCACTGTCAGTAACCTTTATCTCCTGGCCGTTTACTGAAGCAAATGTTATTATCTGCTTATCCAGTCTGGCCGGTCCCGGATAGTCAGTGTTCTGAGCTTCAAACTTACCGCTCAAGTCAAACTCATAGTAACGGCTGCCCGGGAATCCTATCAGATACGGTGTTCCGGCTGCTGCCATCGGGTAGTCTGCATACGTGCGGCTTGCGCTGTAGTCTGTCTTGGACGCATCAATGTAACTGTCACTGTTGGCATCCTTATGGTTACTGCCGTTGTAGTAGTAATCCCACAGGAATGTGCTGCCTACAGTCTTGCTGTCGCTGCCGGCTGCAGGTGACTTGAACTGAGCCTTCCCGTTTTCAGTATCAACCGAGTTGAACTCACGCAGCCAGTACTCATGACCCTTGGTGCTGCCAGTGTAGAAGTGTGTTATCTCACCCTTCTGCTGAGTGGTAACAAGCTCTGTCTGGAATGGCAGGCTTACGGTCTCCCAGCCGCCTTCCATACTCTCAACGTATAATTCAGGAGTACGCTGGTACCACATAAAGTCATCCTCTTCAAACTTATAGCTTATAGGAGCGTTAAAGTCATGCTTGTCAACCAGGAAATGTCTGTTGCCAGCCAGATAGCTGCTGCCCGCTTTCTTTACCAGATGACCCTTAATGCTGTTTAGGTCTGTATTGCTTATGGGGTCAACAGTTGCCCAGGTGTCATTGGTGAATTCCCATTCAGGTTCCTGCAGAACACGTTCCAGCTGTGTGTATGAACTGCCGTCGTTGGTGTAGTCAGCGTAAACCAGCAGGTTCCTGGTCAGGCCCTGTACATTGAATCCTGTAAGACCTGCATAGTCCAGTGTGGGCCTGAAATATGTATCCTGGCTTGAACCGTTGGTCCATGTCGCGTCATTATAACCGGTAAAGTCTATGGCAGTCATTCCGGCGTATGTATCTACATCCTGATAAGTGGCTGCAAACGCCGCGTTGGTGTTGAAGTATGCCATATCCTGCGCGCTTGATCCGAAGTATGCCGGAGCGCGATATACGCGGTTTCCACTTGCTGTCTTGTCTATGAACTGGCCGGACCTGTAAACAGCCTCGGGCTGTACATCGTGAGCCGATGAGGTCAGTCCGTAGGTAAGTTTCTGACCAAAGTAGATATAGTCATCGGGGTAGATGGGGTAGTGCTTGCCATCCTGATCGGCATATCTTATGTCGTTGCCGGCAGGAATGCTTCCACCAGCATATACAAACTGTCCGTCCATGTAGTAGTTCTCTACATACAGTATATCGTCACTTGCATACGCCAATATAGGTTCTGACAGAGAATTATCATCATTTACGGTATAGTAATTGTAACGTGCTCCGGTGTGGTCGTTAAGATGATCCTTATAACGCTTGTTAAGGTAGAATCCGTTCAGGTTGTATGCCACCTCACCGTTCAGGAATGCACCCATTTGCTTGGATATCGCACTGTTGCCGGCAGCATATCCGGTGCTTGCACTCTCATCGTTGTAGTAACCGTTTACAACAATTCCGGTACCCATTATGGCCTTCTTGCCGCTCAGGTCAATATTGGCATCATTTATTAGCCATACGTTCTGGGCATAACCACCCTTCTCGGCAATACCTGGTCCGTCTATGGCACCGCGTACGCCCAGGTTGAACACACTGTCGCACAGGTTACCGAACAGAGACTTGTCTATACCGCTTACGGTGTAGCCATTGCCGTGCAGTGTACCCTTAAAGCAGTTGTCGTCAGTACCTATGGGAGTCCAGTGTGTGTAGGCCATTGGCTCCACATCACTCTTGAGTATGAACTCAAGGTTCTCCAGACCTTTGACATGGTCATTAAGTGCAGAGTGTTGCTTATTGAGCCCTCCGTCACGGTCATACTTTATGTCATAGTCATCAACCATGACCGGGTTATCGTTGTTGTCAGTTACCGGATTGCCTTGGTCATCAAGCAGCTGTTTTAGTGTATGTTCCTGCAGGCTCAGGTCAAACAGGTCATACAGCAGGTCAAGCTTACTCTTGCTGTTGTCAGAGCTGGTGCTGCGGTTGTCAATGTAAATCCTGCTGTTTGCCTTTACACCCGGATGGTCTATGTACATGTGGTTGGTATTGTCGGCCATCACGGCATCCAGGTCATGATAGTTGGCTATTGAGAACGGAACCGGGTTGGAGAATGTACGGCCCAGATATGTCTCGGCATAGTAGGCCACATACCAGTTGTCCTGATACCAGTACATAGGTGTCACGTAGTTGTTATACGGTACACCGTTCTTGTGGTTGATGGCGTTGTTCTCATTCTCATAGAGCTCCCATCCGCCGCCCAGTACCTCAAATGCGCCCTTCTGGACCGATGGCTTGCTGAGTCCTATGATTGTGCCGGGCAGCATCTTGGCAGGAGCTATAAGCTCACCAATGATAGGCTCACCGCTCTCAAAGTGTACGCGTATGTTAAGTATGTGACGCTCTGACACGTTCTTGAATACATCACCTTCATCTTCGGGCTCTATGTAGTTGTAACGGTATATAACGGTAAATATACGGTCACCTGTAAAGTCATAGATGTCACAGTCACGTGATACGTACAGGGCTGATTTCTCCTCGGGTATTCCGGCTACCACCTCAAAGTCTTTCTGATAGTTTAAGAGACCGTCAAACGTGTTCTGGTTAATCAGCGTGTTTTTGGCAACCGTCACATCGCTGTTTGGCTTGGTGTAGCTCTCAGTACACAGATAGAATGTCAGTTCTCCGTTAGTTTCTACGGTCAGCGAGCCCTCCGTATCTGCGTATGAGTAGGTGTAGTTGCTGCCGTCCTTAGTCAGTGTAAGGGCTTTTATCTTGCTCTTCTGGTCATCAGAAAGCTTTGCATAGTCTGCAGCATCTATCTGCTCACCCTCACAGAATATACGTCCGGCACGGCCGAATTCCTCGGCTACTATATACAGTGTCAGCTGGTTATTCTCAAATTTACCAATATTGGTGGTGATGCGTGAGTAATGGCGTCTTTCATTAGCCAGACTCTCAAACTCTTCACGTGTATATATTTTTCCGTTTTCGGGGCTTAAGGTTGTACCTTTGCCGTATCCATATAAGGTCTTGCCATTCTCACCTATATACTTGGCCTGGTAGTCAATCTTCTGTGTGTTTGAGTACAGGGTGCTGCCGTCCTTGTCATAGTAGCTGATATCGCCCTTGTAATCGGGATCAAGCATTATGTCAAGAGCGTCATAGTTAAACGTAAAGTTTTCACGCTCGTCTTTACTAAGGTTGGCGTACATCATGGCCTGATAGTTCTGGCCGGTGCTGAACTCAGTACCTCCGTAAGAACCTGCTGTGGTACAGTAGTATGCTCTGGGGAATCCGATGAATGTAATGTCGGTGCCTGTACCCTCTGTGCCTGTACCCTCTGTGCGTATCATGTCAGGATATTGGTCGGCATATTCACTTAACTCACTGTAAGAGTAGAGCTGGTCAGCACTGAGCAGCAGCCTGTCAGACAGCTTGATGGTCTCAAGAGCTATGAACGCCTTGGCAAAATAAGACTTCTCTGTAGCGTCTGTTATGGCGTTATACAGAGTCTCCGATATGGCGCTGCGCTCCACCACATGGTGAATATTACCGTCTATAGTGATATTACAGGTGGTCATGGCCATGTATGCAGGCTGGAATGCAGCCTGATCGGTCAGTTGTTGCTTGGCTGCGCTGTTAAGTGCCTCATAACCGTCAAATACTGACTGGTCCACAAGATCACCCTCGCTGTACTCTGACTGGCCGAATATGTAAGTCTGGTTATCGCCGCCTGTAAGCTTGAATGTAGGAGACAGCCTGTATCCGGCAGGCTTGTTCTGCAGCAGATACTCCTCTTTTGTCAATGAGTTGCCGTTTGTAAAATGAGTGTAGTACTCATCCCAAATACCTGGCTGGTCTAACGATACGGCAAGCAGATAGCCGTTTTCATGATTCAGCGCATTGGTATGGCGGAATGCACGGTCCTTGGCCACCTCTTCACCCTTGTTGTTGTACCAGGTGCCGGTAAGGCCATCATATTGTGTGGTGGTGAATACGGTACCCTGGGCGTAGGCGGGATCAGCACCCTGCACAGCGCCGTCGGCAGTTGTCCATACATCATTTACGCATACATAGCTGTCTTTGGTAAAGTATTGCTTATCGGCATCAGACAGGTTGTAGTAGTCCCACCATGTGATGGGGTCATTACTGTAATATGTTATATTGTTGCATATCACATGGTCCTCACCATCGGGGAACCGTGTGGCATTGGCATAGAGGTTGGTCTTTATGTCCTCAATCATGAGCCTGCCGTTACCCTGTGCCAGAATGGTAAGCGGAATGCTTACGTTCTTTATGTAAGACTGGGCAGACCCTGTGTAGGCCGATATCTCCTGGTCGTAAACGTAGAATTCACCCTTGATGAACCAGTAATGGGCCTCAGATCCGCCCTCTTCATAACTGTTTACCGTGGGGAAGCACTCGTCTATGATTGTCTTGTCGGCCGATACAAAGTTACCGGAGCTCTGCATCCATGTAGTGGTAGTGTTATATGAGTATGCCCTGTGGGTAATACCGCCTTGGTTGGACTGGGCCAGGGTAAGGTGCTTAAGGCTTTCATTAAAAGACTGGGCTCCGTGTATGTTCTGGGCATATACGTAACCGCCGCCCTCGCCGGTAGCCGCAGCTATAAGGTTAAGCTGCACCACGCCGGTAATAGGTCCGTAAACCTTGTCATCGCCCACATAGTTGCGTTCAGGCTCCTGGAGCAGTTCCATATATACACCCGATGCCAGAGCCACCTCATTGTGGCTTTTGCCGTTGTTGCGTGAACGATTGCCTTTCAGGCCTGACTTATAAGAGTAATATGTCTCTGTGCTCTCAGGCATCTGGTCTGTAAACTCTACATCCGATGTAAGGGCGCCCAGATAATGTACAATGTTGTAGATTCCAAAATAGTTTCCGTGACTGTCACCGCTGACGGTACGCTCATGCAGGGCAACCTCGCCTACACGGTTAATGGTATAGTTGGTGTAGTCAACCTCGGCAGGCACGCGGTCACGGGCACCCTTCATAACCATACGGCTTCCAAACACGCCGCAGTAGTCAGCACGCTGTATGGTGTTCATCATACGTCCGGCATAGATGCTGCATACGCCCGTCACCTCAAAGCAGGCTTTTTCATTATCACTCAGCTCATCGTATTGATCAGATGTTATCACTTCATCCACTCTGAAGGTTGAAACCGCGGTAATACATCTGTACTTAAGCTGGAAATATGCACGTTCACGGTCATTGAGCCCAAGATACTGCTGGTATGAAATCTCCTGCAGCAGTCCGTAGTAGTCTGTACCGTAGTTGGTAATGTTAAGTTCACGGTAGCCATCTACAAACGTAAGGTTTCCGTCACCGTACAGACCTCCTATACCCTCCTGACCCAATGTAATCAGATCCATGCTGTACAGGTCAATGATTGATGCGGTGGCGTTACCGAATACGGTCTTGGCCTCGGCGTACAGAAGGTCTGAACCCTGGCTTACGTTACCGCCCGCAAACACTGCGTTTGATATTATGATACCAGACTCAAGGTCCATTCGTGTACTGTAGTCGGTAAGGGTGGTCTTGTCAGGTATTGTGTTAAGGGCGCTGGTTGGTACATATTCAGCGTGGTGGAACACACCGCTGTTATCTATGTAGGCGCCTTTATATGTGTGTTCGTCTATTGTCACGGTCTGGCCGTCTTTAACACGGCTGTAGGGTGATACTACTACCTTGGAGTCCTCAGTGAACTGTTTTTCACCGTCTTGAAGCACCCAGTTGCCGTCAGTGCCGACCTCATAGTAGTAACCGTCGGCCCCGTCGCCGGTGTCCCATTTCTTGCCCAGCTTGGTATATACATAACCTATATTACCGCCGCCAAACACGTTACCCTCGCCCTCAAGCAGGGTGGTGGGGGTTCCAATCCTGCCGCCATGGATATTGGCAGCTGTCTGGCCAAACACATAACCGTCTGTATAACGACGGGTGGAGCTGTAGGCATAATCCTCGGCTCTGGTGGCACTGTAACCCTTGCCGCCGCCAAACACACTGTGCAGTATGTCACCTCCGTAAATCTTAACATTTGACCATCCGGCCTTGGCTATACCCTTAAGCAGGCGTACTGCGTTGGACTGACCACTCTCTTGAGTCTGGCCACGACCTATGGCTGCTATCTCACCGCCGCCATATACGCTGTTCCTGATGTAGCCGCCATAAACCTTTACGCTGGCGTAGTCAGAGTAGCTGCCGTCATCATAGCCGCCTCCAAACAGGTTACCGTGCTCAATCAGGTAGTTGTGTCCAATATGATCATCGGCAGTCTCATCATCAAGTTTCTCCTGATATCTCTCGTCGATGTCTGTGGTCGGATCATCCTGTGCGTCTTCAAAATAACGGTAGCCTATGTAACCGTTATACATTGTCAGGTTAGCTGTTCCTATTATACCTCCGCGCTCACCACCGCCGTATGCGCTCCACTCAACTGCAGGTATGCCCTTGTAATAGTTGTAGTCAGAACCCATGTTACGCAGACTGGCCTCGGACTCGTCTATACCTATCACGACATTGGTCACACCAGGCAGGTCATTACTCAGAATCTCCTCCAGCAGAGCACTGTTGTCCAGTGTGTCAGCGCTTGCAGTGAAAGGCAGCAAGGTAGAACCTACATTGCCTTTCCAGCCACCGCCGTAAACACGTCTTACCTTACCGCCCTCAACAAATGCATTGGCTACAGGGATGAATGATCCGGTCCTGTACAGGTCACATACATCACCGCTCTCACCGGCGGCATACATATCCTTACCTATATAACCGCCGTGCAGGCCTATGTAGGTTGTGCCGCTTACGTGTGCTTCCTGGCCGCCGCCGTAGCAGTAACCGCTCAGGTAAGAGTCTTTGTTAAAGTAAACGTTTGTGTTGGTTATAGTGCCCAGCCCGTTGGCTCTTACAAGCTGGCTCTCTAACTGGGCCATGCCGGCATCTGTGTCATAGTCACTGCCCAGGATATTATAAAGCTTATTATCATTATCGGTGTCATACTGGTTCTTCCATGCCGCAAAAGACTCCTTGTTGAGCACGTTACCTGCATTTCCACCACCGTAAACCATGTATGTGTTGGCATTTGCATTCAGGTTTACAACGGTATAGTGTGACCATGTGTCTTCTCCCAGACCGCCACCGTATATATAGCCTGTATAGGCGGGATTTGTTATGCTTGAGCGTACCTTTGAGTTGATGTTTATGGTGCTGAACAGGGTGCGGCGGCAGTTGTTGTTGCCTCCATATACGGCTCCTGTAACTACTGCGTCGTTGCTGCTCCAGTTGACGTTTGTCTCTATGGCGTCGCAGGGCGATGAAATTAATGAGCCGTAGCCGCCGCCAAACAGATTGCCAAGCACAGTTGTTGACCCCTGTGGCACGTTTACCACTGTGCGGCGGGTTACGCCCTCATTAAGGCTTGCGCCGTAGGCGTTCATGATGGTTCCGCTAATCAGGTCAACCACAGCTGTCACAGATTCAGGGTCGGCACTGGCTTGAGCAGCAGTAAGTCTCATGCCCAGTCCGCTGTATATTCCGGATCCGAACACCTCTATGTCAGTAAAGTTGTCCTGGTCTGACGGTATGTTTACCAGCACATAACTGCGGTCCTGCATCTGGTCCTGCCGATTGGCCTGATATGATGTGCCGGAGTAGCCCTGACCCGCACCAAATACCTTCTGTACGGTGTTGTCAGCCTTGTCCAATGGCCTGATGTGCACAAATGAGCCAACTATATACGGGTCATCATGAGTGCGGGACAGTGTAGCATAGTCGTATGCTGCGCAGTTACCGCCAAATATGTAGTCAGTTACTTTTCCCTGCTGATACTCAACGTAGGCCGATGCCTGGACTACCGTGGGAACGCTGGCACCGTCGGGATTGTAAACCATTGAGCCGGCTCCGTTAAGCCTTGAACTGAAATCACCCAGGCCTGTTATCCGGCCGCCAAAGTCATTGCCGCCGTAAATGCTGCCCAATATGGTGGTAAGTCCGCTGGCGCCGCTCAGGCCGGCTCCTGCGTAGGTCTGTGCGTAACCGCTTATATCGGCATTGCAGGCACCGCCGTATGAGTTATAGACTGTGCCGCCGTCCAGATTGACTGTAGTATTGCCATCTACCTGACCCTCAAAACCGCCGCCATAGACACGTCCAATGAAACTGTTCTCACCGTAGATGTTTACAGTGGTATTGCCCTTGACTGTTCCGCCGTGTCCGCCGCCGAATACCTTGAGGGCGCTTCCGCTTGCATCGCCGCTGCCGTCATATACGCTTATGGTGGTGTTGCCGTCCACCAGGGCGTTCTCTCCAAAACCTCCGCCAAATACGCTGAGCGGTGTCAGGAACAGGTTGGCATCATCGTTAACATAAGCGTTACGTTCCTCTGTGCTGGCAAAATAGGTGGCGGGTATGATATCCTCCTTAAGGTTGATCCTGACGTTGCCAACCATACGGCCGCTCTCAAAGCAGCCTCCGAATATGTTACCCTGGTTGCCTACTGTTGCCGTTGTACCCGGAGTGGTGGTGAATATGACACCGTCTATGTTAAGGATAATCTTGTCGGCATTATTAGTGCCGCCTATGAAACCACCCTGATGCAAGTCATTATAAGTGTCTTCTGCCACGTATGCGGTATTGCAGCCACCCACAATCTTGTTGGTTACTACAATTGGCTTGCTGAAACTGATGTTAAACAGGTCAGCCGATGTCATACTGCCCACGTTACCGCCGCAGTAGAATGATCCTACCTTGGCCAGCGGAGCGGTGTTATCTTTAGATACGGGGTATGAGTTGTCAAATTCCAGGACAGGCTGTGATGACACTGCGGTACCGAGCATGAACTTGTCAAACGTACCGTTGCCGTCCTTGAAATTGAGTGAACTTATGTCCTTGTCGTTATGGCTGCCTGCAAATGTCTGCAGGGTCTCGGTGGATTTCATGTTGACGCCGTTACTGCCCAGGAAGATATTATCTACAGTAACGTAGGTTCCCAGACGCAGATGTATGTTGTCACTTACCGTTGTACTGTTACCTCCGCCATATACGGTCTTTACCGTGATAGGATCAGTCTCTGTGCCGGCCAGATGTATGTATGTCTTACTGGTGTTGGGGCGGAAAGCATTCAGCGCGTCTATTGATGATGCGCCCGGTTCATAGTATAGATCACCATACGTTGCATCATCCTTAAGGGCAGCGTTATCAGTGTATACGTATGATCCGTTACCGCCTCCGTAAACCTCGCCGCCTATTGAATGCAGTATCTCCAGGGCCGATCCGCCATAAACGGTTCCGGATATATCGTTACCGCCGTAGACGTTGTTAATTGTGCCATCTGTTATCAGTACTCTGGACGACAGGTCGGCTGGGAATGTGTAGTTTTTGCCATTAATACTGAAAGACTTCTCTTCAATGGTAGAGCTTGCAGGGGCGACATCGGCAATACGGCAGCCGCCGTAAACGTTGTTGACCTTTATGCCCGGGCTCGTTATGGCCAGAAGCAGTCCGTCGGCATAGGTCATGTTACCTGCATCACCGCCGGAGTACAGGGAGTTGATGTCGGCATTTATCAGTTTCCAGGTGGGCTGGATGGCCATGTCGGCCTGCTTGTTGCCGCCAAAAACGCGGTCAAACTGATAGTTGGGGTATGCGTAACCGGTCTTGCTCTCCTGGTCATAAGCCTGTTTGTCAATATCCAGGTTTATACCCATGGCGCGCAGTACGTCAGTGCTGAACTCATACAGATTCCTGTTGGATTCAGTTACAGTTGTGGTGTTGTTAAGGCAGATAACTGTATTGTTGGTAACCGTGGCCTTGTTTCCGCCACCGTAAACGTAACCGTAGATACCTCCCTTAAGCTCCAGATAGACGTTGCGGACCTCTGGCTTGCGGGTTATTCCGCTGAACGTGTAGTTCTGTCCGTTCCAGCCTGCGTTCTGGCTGTCCCATTGCTTTAGCTGGCTCATGGTCCAGTCACCATCTGTGCCGCCGTATGTGTAGTCACCGTTACCGCCGCCAAAAAGCTGCGCTACAAACACAGTGTGTTCTGTGCTGGGGGTTGACGTAACAAATGCGTTCCATGTGCCGTCTACATCATTTGTGCCGGCATCAGTGCAGGCCGCGGGGGCTGACAGGCCTCTTATCCACTGCCAGTTGGTGCCGTCAGGTATGGAAATGTTACCGGCTATATCGTTACCGCCGTATGCGGCTTTTATTGTCAGGTCATTGATGGCGTTGGCTCCGTCAATATTGAGCAGGGTGTAACCGTTGATGTCGGCCACTCGGGCACCGCCGTAAATGGTGCCCTGAATATCACCGCCCTTAAGTGTGACTGATGTGGTTCCTATCAGTGCGGCTTCATTACCTCCGCCGTAAATGTTCTGAATTATGGCTCCGCCCTGCATGGTAACGTTGCTGCCGCCAAACACAACGGCCGACTGTCCGTCGCCGGCTCCGAATATACCTCCGTGTATGGAGCCGTTCCATTTTGTGTCACCCACAGTACCGCCATTGACGGTTACATTTGTGGTACCGAATGTGCGGCCGTTCTGTCCGCCTCCGAAAACCGTACGGACCTGGCCACTGTTGATAACGATATTGGTTGTGCTTGTCCCGCTCAGTGCGCCCTCCTTAAGTGTAACGGCACTGGAATTGGCACTGGCATTATCGGTCTTGGCAGTACCGACAGCTCCGTTACGTCCGCCGCCGTATATATCGCCTCCAATCACAATTCCGGTAGCTGTCTGCGCAACAGAAGCCTGGCTTATAATGAACAAAATACCTGTCAGGCAAAGCCAGATAGGTCTCATCATAGTCTTTATGTCGTTATCTCGGGTCATATATGTCGGGTAGTCCTTTAATAATCATTCAATATCTATACTCAACTCCTCGGACACATCTGTGTTGCTCAGTACTATCAGGTATGTGGGGTTGACTGTCAGTTTTATGCGGTAATTGTTTCCGGCAACGCCTCCTGATGTCAGTTTCCTTAAGATGTTGCCGTTTGTTACGGTCTGATCCTGTCGCAGCAGTACCGCCGGATCGGACTTGTCATAGACATCGTAGGTAACGGTAATGCTCAGGTTGGGGTTTTCACCACCCAAATAGGTTGCCGGCAGGAATGTAAACCAACCGAACTCTTTCTGAGTGTCAGGCAAAAGAGTGACACAGTCCTTGGTGTCAGGGTTGTCAAACTGTACTGTCGATGACTCTCCACGTAATATGTCAACACTGGTCTGGGTGTCATTGCTGACTGACGTGTTCTGGTCTTTCACCAATTGGGCTATATCAGTGTTCTTCCTGAAGTTAATCTTATGGGTTCCGGGCAGTGTGCCACCGGCTGTTGTCGATACGGAAACCTGCTTGACCTTTATGGTGCGCAGTTCATTATATGTGGGGTCAACCTTGATTGACAGGGTGGCCTTGGCATAGAGGTGTTTCATAGCCAGGAACACCTTGGTTGACATGTCGTTGGCCGGGGTCTCTACCTGGCCTATGCTGAAACTGCCATCTGTGAGTTCCGGATATTCGGACGGGTCATCAACAAGGAACATGCCGGCTGCCGCCGTGCTTACCATGGGGTCTGTTCCGGAAATCAGGCTCAGGCCGCTGAACGTAAGGTTCACATCGTTCGGGCTTGTAAAGTTGAGGTTGTAGCTGTAGCCTGTGGCGCCCGGCAGGGATGTGTAGCTGTACACATAGTAGGACTCTTGGGCCTCTACCTCCAGTGTTGAACGCCAGCCACCGGCTGACGATGGTGAAAACACTCCAGATACTATCTGGGATGTTTCATCAGAGTTGACTGCGTATGCATGGATAGTCTGTCTGGAACCGCTGTTGTATGGAGAGTAGTCTCCGGTCAGGGCGCGGGTAAGGACTGTAGTCTCAATGCTACTCTCCACAACGGGGTAGAGCGTAACCATATTCCTGTAAATAATTCCATCCCGCTGGCATGATACCAGAGCGGTGGAGGCAAGCAGGATGCTTGCACAAATTACACAGATAAGATTCCTTTTTTCAAGTCCTTTAATTCCCATCGCTATATTTCTGCAAATATAATAAATTAAAATTTATTATCCCAAAAATCCGGTTACCAATTGTATACCATGTATTCTACATCCTGGTTAATCCAGTCCTTGACCTGGACCATCTCAACGTCTATGTCGCCACTGGATGAATCAAACTTGAGTGTAAGGATATATTGATATCCCGACGCCATTGCGTAAGGTTCGGTGCCTATGCTGATGTCCTGAACCTCTATCTGGGTGGGTCTGGCATCATCCCCAACGGCAAAGCTTACGTCAAGCTTAAGGTTGTTCCAGCCGCCGGCAGGTACCACCAGCCAGCTGCAGATTGACTCGTGCACGCAGTCAGGGGTGTTGGCTGGTGTGTCCTGATCGTAGAATGCAGTCTCTTGCAGCGTATGTGCATGTGCCGCATCGACTGTATTGAACAATACCAGTCCGGTACCGCCCTTGACAGGCGTACTGAAAGCCGGAACACCGTTGTTGCCGCCAAAGGGTTTTGTGTAGTCAGCCACGCCATCCGTGCTGAGCAGGTCTGTGCCGCCAAGAGTGATGTTGTGCACAGACACGTGGTTCTCCTTTACGCCCACATAATAGGCCTGTATGGTCAGCTTGGACAGGATATGGCTGAACGTGAACGGCACAATGCCTTCGCTGTAGTGGGTTACACCCTCCTCGGAGCCCTTGTACTTACCCTTTGATGTGGCAACCAGATAATCCCGGGTGTCTGTACTGGCCGCATCCTGCCAGTTGGGTATGTTGTGCAGGGTCAGGCTCATGTCTTCGGTAGTGTTCTGGCCAATTACGTTGGTGTTCTCAACCCATGGCCCGGTTGTCTCTGCTGACTGCAGATGGGGCCAATAAGCCACAAACTGGTAGTATGCGTTGTTGTTGCTGTCCCAGTAACGGATAGGGTTGTAAGACCATGTTGCCTTGTTTTCTGTTGTCTCTGTGGCAGCGCTGGGCTTTACCTCGGTGTTATTGAAGACCAGTGTCTGTGGCCTTGTATAACCGGCATCCTTTAACGACTTGTATCCGAACACACCGAATCCTATGCCGGTTTCACCATAGCTCTGGTCTAAAAGGTCTGCCTTGTTGTTGACCATAGCCTTGGTGCCGGCCGACATGGTTGGACTGAGTGATATCATGACATCCTCCTGGACGGTAATCTTGTCATGCCTGCTGCAGCCGGTTACCGCAAGAAGTAATGTCAACAGGATAATTATGTCATTAAAGCGTCTCATTTACAGATTGTACAATTTGTAAGAAAAAATTTCTTAGTTATAGATGTCGTATTCAACAGTGTAGGCATCCTCCCATTCCTGTACTGTTGCAGAGAACTCTACAGTAGCGTCCTGTATTTCACGGTCAGGCTCTATCTTGCCTGTATCGGGGTCTTTCTGCAACTGTACCCACTCATCGTCATCATCCACATCGCCGTCACCGTCAGTGTCAACGTGAACCAGTATCACATCCTTGCCGTCCGGGTTCTTGGGGTTGCCGTCAGTAGGATCCTTGTCGGGGTCACCGCCGGGCTCCTGCTGGGTCACATCATCCTCATCGACATTGTCTATGTGGCCGTCACCGTCGCGGTCTATACCGCCCTCCAGAAGGCCGTCATCATCAATATCCTCCCATACGATGGGGTAGTCAACCCATGTATCGGGCACACCGTCATCATCGGTATCCTCATAGATGTAGATGGTATCGGGCTCATCGGGGCTGTATTTCATTGTGCCGGGATAAGGAGTATCATCATCGGTGGTTATGGTATCGCCGGTCTCGGGGTCAATCTGTATGCTGCCGTCGCCATCGGCATCCCATACGCGGGTTGCAACCTGGGGATTGAATGCCAGTATGTAGTTGTAACGGTAGTTGGGCTCCCACTTGGATATGGGCTTGCTGACAGTGCCGTTTGTTCCGTTTATGCCAGCCAGACGGATGCCGTTCTTGATGAATGTTGACGTGGTTCCGTCCTTGTAAGCAATTTTAAATGTCACGTCAATCTTTACGTCCTTGGGCTGTGACTCGGTGCCGAACAGGGCCTGAGGCATCATCAGGAAGTCATTGAATACAGGTGTTGCTGTCTTGGTTATCTCCTGGTCTGTAACGGCGGGGATATCCATGTAGTCCTTAAGGTTGGACCATGCGCCTACTGCGCGGTCCTGCTCCCATCCGGTCTGCTCATAGTGGCCTGTGGAGTGAACGTTGTACATCCTGATGCTCTTGATTGATGCGCTCTGGATTCCGCTGTCGTCAAAACCGTCGGCCATCTTGGCGTAAACCGTTACGTTGCTCAGTATGTGATGGAAATACATATCCACCGTATTGAAGGGTGAAACCGCACGTCTTTCGGAAATCATCAGGTCTGTCTGCTGTTCCGGATCATTGGGAGTGGTGTACTCCGGAATGGTTATGTAGCGGTTGGCATCCTCACTCATGGTGTAGAGAGTCCTGGAGTAGGGGAATACGCCGTAGAATACGTATGAAGAGCCTATGTTCCAGAGTTTCTTGTTGTCATAAGTCCATGTTGAGCCGGATACAAACCTTACATCCTGGTTGTTGAATATCACATCAATATCAGAGCCTGTGGTCTGCTCACCCCAGACTGCCATTGTATCGCCAACCACAAAACCGCCGTCGCCGCTGGTCTTTGATGCGCGGGTCATCTTGTTTACGTAGTTTCCAAACTCAATGTAGGCGTTCTGATTGCCGGAGTCTGTATCTATCTCATGCAGGATGCCTTCCTGCTGGCATGACGTAAACAGTGCAATGCAGGCAATCACGCTCAATCTTAATGCTGTCTTAGTGTTCATAGTTATGTGTTTATTGGACTATTTTTATTTCATTACATAAGATGCCTCATACTCATCCTCCCAGTCTGATACTGTGGCAGAGAACTCAATGATGGTCTTGTAATAGGTTATCTCCACCTCGGGTACAGAAGGATCCTTTTCAAGCTCACGCCAGGTCTCATTGCCGTCTGCATCCTTCTCCTTGATCAGGATTACATCGTAGTCTTTGGTCTGGCCGTTATAGTCAACGCCATCGTTATCATAGCTGTCAGCTGCGGTGGCTGCACCGTCACCGTCCTTATCGGCAATACCCTCCAGCTTACCGTCACCGTCAACATCTCTCCATACTACTGGTATATCGCCCTTGCCGTCGTGGTCAGTGTCTACAAAGTACTCACCGTTCTCATCAGAGACAATCCATGCTGTGGCGTTCTTATATCCGTCTGTACCACCATCGTAATCAATGAAGGCTTCGGTGGGGTAGTCAGGGTCTGACGGATCTGACGGTACATCAGGCTTGGTCTTGGGACGCTCCAGTTCTGTGTCAACTATATCGTCACCGTCTGTATCCATCCAGATTACATCAGGATTGCCGTCACCGTCGCTGTCATCGGGCTGGCCGTCCTGGTCGCGGTCGGGCAGAGCCTCCTCCTTACCGTCATCGTCTATATCCTTCCAGACGATGGGGTAGTCCGGGGTGTCGTCCATATCCTCATCAATCCAGTATTCATCTGTAATGCCGTCGCCGTCATTGTCTATCTCAATGATGTTATTGACAGGAGTAATGGGGTTTTCGGGATCCTGGTTGGTAAGCTCATCCTGATCATGGTCGGGGTTGATATTGGGCAGGAAATGGCCGCCATCCGATGTGATAGACGGGTCAACTGATATTGTGTAGTTGTAGCGGTAGTTGGGCTCCCACCTGGCCAGCAGGGCCTTCTGTGAGGGGTCAGATACCCTGTTGCCTACAATCTTGTTGAGTGCTACTGAGCGGCTGAATACAGATTCTGTGTCGTCGCTGTACACCAGCTTGAACTTGATGGTCAGTATAGCGTTGTCATTAATCTGCTGCGGGAGCAGGAGCAGGTCTGTAGCCACTTCGGCTGCCTTGGTGCTGCCTATTGAATATTCAGCGTTCTTAACCTCGGGCATATCATAGACCGATGTTGCATCGGCAGTCCATGCACCGGTAAATACGTTGTTGGTATTCCAGCCGGTCTGGGCAAAAGAGCCCTTGCTGTAAAGTCCGGTCACATCAAAGCTTACCACCTCAATGCTCTTTATACCGTCAGTGTTGAATTGTGATGATGCCTTAACGTAAAAGTTAACGTTACTCAGTATGTGGCTGAATTCAAAATTAACCACGTTATAGGGCTGATGGTCAGTTATCTGCTTGGCTATCATCAGGTCAACCTGATCACGGGCAGTGTCGGCCACAGTAAAGTCTGTTATGCTGAACTTGCGAGCGTCAAAGTCAAAACTGTTGGCTACAGCATAGGGATAAACTGCATAGAAATCATATGTCGAGCTCTTTTCCCAATACTTGGCAGGAGTGTATGACCAAATCTCCTGGCCGGTGTTGCTTACCAGCTGGTTGTTGAAAATCTTGCCATATTCACCGTCTATGTTCTGTAAGCCATAGACAGCAATCTGGTCACCGCTTACAAATGTGGCACCTACACCCTTTGATGCGCGGGTTATGCCGCCTACGTAGTTGGCAAAGTTAATCTGTGTGCTGTTGTCACGGATAGGGGCAATGTTGTTGAGCGTATTATTGTCTTGGCAAGCACTCAACATCATTATTGCTCCTGTAAGGATAATCAAACTTCTCTTCTGCTTCATTTTATATTATCAGTTTTTATTTATTACATTTATTAGCGTACCCTCGGCTATTTTCCACCATCCGCTCCATTCCTCTTTATCCCACAGTGTGGCACCTGCATTAAATGTGATAACCTGCGGACCGACTATCAGATGCAGTGTGTAACTGTTGGCGCTATTAAATACGCTGAATGCATCCTGCAATGCCAGACGGCTGTCAAAATGCTGCACGCGACCATCCTGATAGTGCAGTGAGTAGTGAATTAGAATGTTCTGCGTGCTGTCTGCCTGATGTGGCAGAATAAGTGACTCTATTACACAACAACCGGCAGAATCAATCTCTGCGCCATAGACACTGTGCAGTGCGTAGGTGGTGCAGGTGGTGTCAATCTGCCACTCCTGGGCGGACTCATCGGACTCAATGCCAATAACCGGACTGTGGTCCAGTATCTGGGTAAAGTCTGCCTTGCTATAGAACTGGCCTATGCTAAGGCTGTCTAATATCACTGTAACTCCACTCTCATTTATGGTGTTGCTTGGGGTAACCATCACTATAAGCTTGGCCAGGATATGCTGCATATTGAATGTAACCTGGCTACCTGTCTGCTCCGGGTTAACTGTCTTGCCTTCACGGTCCACCAGCCAGTCTACATCCGTCACACTGCTGAAAGTGCCGTATGGTTGTGGCCGGGGTGCTGCGCTCATGGTATTGTTGCCCTCCAGCACCACATTATTTATAATAATACGACCGGTACCCTTATTGATAGATACCGATGTGCCCGGTACTGTTGTTGAGTTGGGCGCGTAAGCATAGAATCTGTAAGAGCTGCCTTTCTCCCAATAACGGGCAGGAGTGTAGGTCCAGTCATTTGCATCCTGGTCAAAGCTGACCAAATGGTTATTGAACAGCTGAACCTCCATCTGATCCGTTGTGGTTTGCCAACCCCAAACTCCCATGGTATTAGTGTGCTGGCTAAGCAGGCTGAGAGCGCGTGTCTTAACAGGATTATCTATTACACCATTGCCAAAACTTATAGCAAGACTGTCATTGCGACGGGTCTCCTCGCGGACCTGATTCACAATGCTATCATACTGACATCCTGCCAGCAGCATAACCGCTGCCAACAATCCCAGTATTCTATGTCGTGCCACATTCAGCAATGCTGCTTTTTTAATCCTTAGCATAATAAAAATAATCCACACAAAATTCGCTCTCGCTCTGCTGCCTCAATCTTTGCAAACTTGCACACTTCCCTTTAATAAATATCATTGGACATCTAGCGCTCACGCTCTATCTTGGTGGCCGGTAGGGGTTTCACCCACCTGCCGGCCTATTTAAAGAAAAGAGTTAGTCTGATGGGATTACTCAATTGTATATGTGTATGTACCACCATTGGCCCAATCGGATACTCCAGTAATGTCAAACAATATCGGATTTGGACCAATTATCAACTGATAAGTATATTTGTTGCCAGGAGCCCATGTGGCAAGAGTGTTGTTTCCATTCTTAAATTCAGAGAGCAAAATCTCTTTGTCAAATTGCTCTTTACCAATGAAATACTTGATAGTGATTTTGTAGCCAGCATCTACAGTTTGCGGAACAAACAGTAAATCTGTCAGATCAGGTACATTAGTGAATTCAACATTTGAAGCTTTAAGGGCCTTTGAAGCGAAGACGTTGCCTTCTGTTTGAGCTGCATTGAATTCTGCGGTACGTGAACCAGTCTTAAGTGTCCAACTATAAGCATTTGTTGCATATGCGTAATCACCATCAAGCTTTATTGTACCGATTTTTACACTTTCAACTCTTACAGGATTGTCTGTCTCATCAGCTTTAAGTGATTGACTAACAGCCATAACCAGATTGATGTTTGAAAGAATATGACCGAATGTGAATGCAACATCATTCTTACCTATGTCTGTTCCTACAACAGCCTTGTTATGTGTGAGGTCAGTCATAAGATCAATCATTGCCGACTTGGTATTAGCCTGCTCAAATCCAGTTATTGAAAATGAATTTTCAGAATTGCTTGAAAGAGCAGCTGTACCTGTAAAATCTCCGTCATGAGGAGCATATGCATAAAAGTTATATTCATTAGCACTCTTATCCCAATACTTAAGAGGTGTGTAAGCCCAGTCTGTTGCTGCTCCATACAAATCTGTACTTAAACCACTCTTATACTCTACCTTCTGATTATTGAATAGTAATGCATTAGGTTGTGAAGTGGTTTTCTTATAACCGAAAACGCCAAATGTATTGCCTTCTGTCTCAAAATTAGCGGTTGTATAGGCACCAGGAGTGATAGCCTTTGTTACATTTTCAATATGGACCTTTGTAAATCCAATTGGAACCTCCTCAATTGGCTTGAAAGTGTCTGATTCTGAGCAACCAGCAAGAATGATTGCTGATGCGGCTGCAATTAAAAATGATTTCTTCATAATCAGTTATTTAGTTAATAATTATTTTGTTCTGTTTTGTCTTGGTGACCGGTAGGGGTATCGCCCCCTGCCGGCCTATTTTAAAGAAAAGAGTTAGCTGATGATTGCTTATGGGTTGTTAGCGGGAGCTTCATCCGGAATATCAATCTCGATATCCTTGTCAGTAGCCCACTCATATACTTGTGCATCAAATTCAATAGTAGCAGGGTTAAGTGTGATCATCAGGTTGTTCTGCCAACCTTCATTGAAGTCGATAGCACTAGTGCCTCCATTGCCATTGAAAATATCTGCAAGATTATAGTAATATACAAATCTGTCAGTGAAACCGGTTTGTTCAATCTGATAATCTATTACGAGATAGGGAGCGCTGTCATCAGCGGCACCTGCACTCTTTGCATTTGTTCCATCAAGCAAAAACATATTGGCTTTTGCTGTAGCATCTGTTTCAGCTGCATATTCTTCGGCAGTCGCAGTTTGCTTGTAAGCAACTTGTTGGGGAATGACCAAGCCCTCATAAACATACTGATAGTTATTTGAGGTTACAGATGAAGTGATTGTAAGGGCTGTAGATGGTGCAAACTGCATTGGAGTTGTACCTGTAAACTTATCTGTAACTGTGGTTGATTTAGTCCAACGTGCTGTTGTGGCATTCTGTAATGATGATCCAACTGTAGCGCCATCCTCATTGAAAGTTCCCTTTTTCACCATGTTGTAAATCTTAATTGAATTAAGTTTTACGGTGAAAGCGGCATCTTCAAGAACGGTTCCCTTTCGAACACCGATATTCAGACGGGACAGGATGTGGTTGAAATTCAACTGTACAGGCTGTGTGGTGTAGGTCTTGTGCTCTGTGATGTCTGTTGAGATCATCAAATCCTCAGTGTTATTTGTGGCCATTACTTTATTAGCTATAACAGAAGTTGAAGGATTTGCTTCAGCCATATTGGTTCCGCTAATAATAAAGTCAGCCAAAGATAATTTCTTATTGACGTTATCCCATACCCATGAAGGAGTAGCTGGAGATGCTGCGTAGAAATCATACTTAGTTGCGGACTTGTCCCAGAAACGTTTGGGTGAATAGTTCCATTCATTTGCAGTTGGAGTACCAAAAGTTACTGTCTGGCCAGGATAGGCTGGTGTTGCACCGTCTTCAAAGCCAAATACGGGAGTCTCGGTGTAGTAATTTGCGGCAGTAGGATCTGTTACTGCACTATTACGTACATATTTACTTCCCCATACTTTGAATGTGGTGTTGTAATCTTCAAGATTACCATTCAATCCAGCACTAGAGTTCTCAGCACGAGTTAACTTGGTTGTAAATGTCTCAAATCCTATAGCTTCATCGCTACTGTTCTGGATATCCTTCTTGATGGAATCCGTATCACTGCATGCTGCTAATACTAAGGCGCATGATGTTATTATGAATATATTTTTTTTCATTTTATGCTATTTTATAAGTTAGTATTTTCTATTCAATTCACTTTACATCAGTGTTGAGAACTGTTTCTTCATTCCAGTCATTGATCTTATCAACACAGAACTCGATTGTCTCAGGATTAATGTTGAGTGTTATGCAATAGTTCGTGTTCTGGGCGGGCTTATACTGTGTGCCAGTGGTTCCATCACCACCTCCTATTACACCGTATGCGGTTGAGGTTTCAACTACGTCATCATTGTATGTGATAGTGTAATCTACCTTAATACCAAAGATGTGTTCTGTATTGGCTGTGTTAACAGGGGCAACAATAAATTTTTTACCGATAGGTGCAGCAGTAGCGGTTACATCGGTGGTGGCTCCTGTAAGAACTACAGTCTCATAGTTGGCGGGTATCTCTTTGTTTGTAGTTGTGTTAATACCATCTTTTACGGTGTAGCCAACAAATGCAGTAGTACCATCAACTGCGTTGGCGGCAGTTTGTGACCAAGAAGCAGAAGTTGCGGTGGGGAAGTCCAGGCTTATAGCATTAACTTGGAGTCCTTTTACATCACCACCACCAGCAGCAACTACATTGAGGCTTGTCTTTATCATGAATGATAGCTTAGAAAGAACGTGATTGAATATGAATTCAACATGACCTGTTCCATGACCAGCTTCAGTCTTATGTGTGCACTTGTCATAAGAAATGTCAGTCATAGGAGTTGCTATTGCAAGATCTGCATTGGCAGTTTCAATATCAACGATTGGCTTGGCTACTATGTTTGTGAAACCAAATTTTTTATCCGTAAAAGTGGCAACTTGCGCATATGGGGCGTAAGCATAAAACTCATAATTGGTGGCTGCTTTATCCCAAAAACGAACGTTTGTGTGTTCCCAGTCACTGCCATTCCATTTTACTTGCTCATTTGTATAAATAGCTTGGCTTCCTTTAAAACCATAAACACCGAAATCGTTGTTTGTTTCTTTGAACCAATTGTTTGTTAATTCGGCTTTTGTAGGCTTTCCTATATAACCATGTGCAAAATCAATGGCTACATCTTGTGTGTCGACATCCTTGAAGGTGTCATTTCCAGCGCATGCTGCAAATATTGCGGCAACGGCTGCGATCATCAAATAACTCTTTTTCATAATTCTCTTTTCTTTAAATTGTTAGTTAATAATTCTTTTTGTCCTTGGTGACCGGTAGGGGTATCACCTCCTGCCGGCCTAATATCATTAGAAATGATTAGTTATTCATTTCCGTTTTCTATTTCAAAATCAACATTCTTATTATCAGACCACTCGGCTACATCGGCAGTAAACTCAATGGCTGTGGGGTTGATGACAATGTTAAGAGTGTTCTGCCAACCCTCATGGAAATCAAATTTTGTAGGATCATTAGTTTCAAGATCAACATATTTCTTGTTGGTGTTGTCCCATTTCTGACTATTGTTATTATAGTTCATGAATGCAGCAGCAAGGTTGTAATTTGCTTCAAATATTTCGCCGTCAATTGAATACTTAATGGTGAAATAGGGCTCTTTGGGCTCATCGTAAGCAAGAATATAAGTTTCAGGTGTAGCTGTTGCATAAGCAATACGCTTATTGAATTCATCTTCATTAATAGTGGTTTCAGTTTCACCTGGTACTATAGCATTTGCCTGATAATTTGTCCAATCTACAAAAGCGCCGTCTTTAATCAAAGCGTTAAACTTAGCTTCGGTAAGAGTTGCATTGTTACCCTTGGCTTGGGTATATTCTGAATAATTTGAATAAGGTGTTGTTCCTTCTTTAGTGGCCTCAACTACACGGTCGTTGAATGTGGCTTGATCAATAGTAGTCTTTGTTTCTCCCGGTACTATAGCATTTGCCTGATAATATGACCATTCTACAAAAGCACCGTTATTAATCAAAGCGTTGAACTGAGCTTCGGAAAGTCTATCAACGTCATTATGCTTAGCTATTTCATAAGCCTCATAACTGGTGTAGGGAATCGGATCATTAACGTCAACTGCATCATGTGACAGACCATCCAGAGCAACTCTCTCATACTTAATCCCCTGCGGGATAATGAGTGACTCAACAATGTACAACTTCTGTGCTTCTGTTGGGTTGTACGGTACTGATAATGCATCAGTTTTTATCTTATTCTCATTGTCAAGACCTTCAATACCTGTTAGAATGCTAGTTTTGTTTGTTGCAGGAGCAGTAGGAGTAGAAAGGGTCCAGCGGATCTGCTTCTTGTTGTTAGCGGGAATGATATTGGGGTCCTCTTTGAATGTACCTACATTGGGAACGTTCTTTACCTCAAAAGCAAGCAACTTAACCTGATAGGTGTGATCGTCAGAACCATCAGCTGCGCCATCAGTAGGTCTTACGGTTCCAAGTGTTGTCTTTATTGTTACGTTTAACTTGCTAAGAATGTGGATGAAATTAAGATTAACTGCATTTGGATTTGCTACATTATAATAAGAGTTGGTGACCTCTGTTGGTGCTGCAATCAACAAATCAATATCTTTACTATCATCTGTTGCAGATACTTGAGCTTCTTTAAATACGCTTTCAAGTTTATTGTCTGCGCCTCCATTCTTTATATGCTTAAGATTTACCTCATTCAGAGTGAAATCTTTGTCTATTGAAAAATATCCTGCACTAAGAGTAGCATCAGATGTGATACCTTCACCGTGGAAATTCCAAATCCATTCAGTATCAGATTCAGGGCGGGCAGGTGCAGCTGCGTAGAAATGATATTTTCCAGCTAATTTATCCCAGAAACGCTCAGGTGCATAAGTATAGGTATAAGTGTTAGCAGTAGTACCTTCTTCTACTTTGACTTTTGTGCCATCAAAGATTTCCTGAGTGGGCTGGTTTGATTTACGTGCCCAAACCTGGAATGATTCCTGATGAGTGAAGAATTTCTGTGTGTAGTACGCATCAGAGTTTTCAGCCTTTGTTGCTTTTTCAGTGATAGCATTGAAGCTGATGGCCCCGTTGCTGGTGTCATTTCCATTGATGTCCTTTCTAAAGGTATCATTGCCTGCGCAACCTGCCAATAATAAAGCGGTGACAGCAATAATCAAATAACTCTTTTTCATAATTCTCTTTTCTTTTAATTCGTTAGTTTTCTTTCTTGGTGACCGGTAGGGGGTTCAATCCCTGCCGGCCTATATGGGGTCTTAATTATTCGTTACCCTTTTCAATCTCATAAGAAACCTCTGTGTTGTCGGACCACTCAGCAATATCTGCAGTAAACTTGATGGCTGCAGGATTGATGATGATGTTCAGAGTGTTCTGCCAGCCCTCGTAGAAGCTAAAGGTTCCTTCCCAAGCTTTAACGGTCTCATTTTCTGTTACGGTTTCATTGTTGGTTTTACCCAGGAATGCAGCAGCCAGGTTGTATGTGCCTGTGAATACTTCGCCATCAATTGCATATGTAATGGTGAAGTAGGGTTCTTTGGGAACATCATAAGCAAGAATATGAGTTTCAGGTGTGGCGGTTGCATCAGCCTTACGCCTTTTGAATTCAGCTTCATTAATATTCTCTAAAGCAACTTGGGTATAATCGTTCCACAATTTGAATCCGCCACCATTAGCAAGTAATGCTGTAAATTGTGCCTCATTCAGTGTCGCTTTATTGCCTTTAGCCGTGCTGTAAGCATTGAAATCTGTGTATGGGGCATCATCAGAATCATCATCAGGTGTATTATTGTTATCAGTGGCTTCTGCAACACGCTCATTGAAAGTGGCCTGATCAATGTTCTCTGATACCTGTTTATAATCACTGAAATTTGCTATAAGAGTAGTGTATTTAGTTGCAAACAATGCATCGAACTGAGCCTCAGTTAGTCTCTCAACATCATTATGTCTTGCTGCTTCATAAGCTTCATAACTGGCGAAAGGAACTGCTGTGTTTTCGTTAACTGCATCGTGAAACTTACCATCAAGAGCAACTCTCTCGTACTTAATCTCCTGCGGGATGATGAGTGACTCCACAATGTATTTCTTGCCGGACTTGGTAGCCTGTGAAACAGGATTGGGAGCTACAGCATTGGTGTACGGAACACTTACCTTCTTGTCATTATCTATTGTGTAATTGATTGCATCATATGCATTAATACCTGTAGGTATGTTAACTATTGAAGGAGCTGTGGCATTATCAAGAGTCCAGCGTATTTGTTTTTTGCTAGAGCTGAAGTCTTTAGAGCTTTCATCAAAACTACCGGTGTTAGGTATGTTCTTTACTTCAAAAGCAAGCAGGTCAACTTTATGCGCATTGTTGCCCTTCTCATCAAGTGATGTGCTGACGGTAATGTTCAGCTTGCTCAGGATGTGGATGAAGTTCAGGTTTACTGCTTCGGGGTTAGCCTTGTTGTAGAATGATCTTGCAACAGGTGTTTCGTCGGCAATAAGCAAGTCAACATCTTTTATTGAATTGTTGGTGGCAGTCTTAAAGGAATTCTTTAGAGCATCAGAAGGTTTGCCGTTTTCTACACTCTGAAGGTTTACACCGTTCAAAGAGAATTTGTTGTCTTCAATTGTAAAGTAACCTTTATCAATTGTTTCGGCATTTGTTATATCCCCGGCGTTAAATTCCCATTTCCATTCTGCATCTTCTGCTGGAGCGGGTGCTGCTGCATAGAAATTATACTTGTCTGCCAGCTTGTCCCAGTAACGGTCAGGGGCATAAGTATACTTATAAACACCACTTTCCTTGGTTACAAAAACTGTATCTCCTTCAAATATTTCCTTTGTAGGCTGGTTGTTTTTGCGAGCCCAAACCTGGAATGTCTCCTGATGATCATAGAATGACCATGAGTACAGAGCATCTGAATTCTCTGCCTTTGTTACTTTCTCGGTGAATGATGTGAAACCAATTGCCCCACTGCTTTCACCAGTATTTTCTCTGAGGTCCCTTTTAAAGGTGTCATTACCAGCACAACCTGCAAATATAAATGCAGCGGCTGCAATCATAATTAAACTCTTTTTCATATCTAAATCTCTTTTCTTTAAATTGTTAGCTTGTTGAAATAAGTATGCTTAATCTAAATCGTGGCTGATTTCAATATCATCGGCCCACTTTGCAGCTTCAGCCTCAAATGTTATAGGATCCGGGCCTACATTTATATTAATGGTGTACTCGCTACCCTGTTTGAGTTCATATGTATTGTTGCTAGCCTCCATGGTGCTGCCAAATACATAAGCCAGGTCATAGTATGCGTTAAATATCTCTTCGCCTATTGCATACTCTATATACAGGTACTTGCTGTTCTGTGCTGTTGTCTGGGCACCAATGGTATCGCATTTTAGAGTCTGCGGGAATATAAGGGTCTGAATCCAGTAGTAACCGCTGTACTGAGTTGTGTCAGCAATGCTGTCAGGAACGTTTTTGAGGAAATAATCTGTATCAATATGTAGATCATAGGTTGAATCACTCTTGGCGCTCCAACCGTTGGTGGTCATGCTGGTGGTGTAATCAAAGTATGCCTCATCCTCAAGACCTGCAATCTTCAAATCTCTGATTATAAAGGGCTGAGCACCTTTGTAAGCATCAGTAAGGGTGATTTTTACGTTCAGTTTAGTAAGGATGTGGTGGAAAGTAAGAGTAACAATATTGTACTTGGTTTCTGATTTATCAGCCAGCATGTAATCCTTGTTGAATCCATAATATTTCCTACCCATTGTTATTGTATCGTTCACAAGAGCAAGGTTTTTCTCTGTTGACACCTTGTATCTTGCCGAATCGGAACCAATTGTGATATTATCTTGTCCATCCTCAATATGGATAGCCGGAGAAGGATTTACCTCATAGGGCGCAATGGCATAGAAGTTGTAGCTTGTTGCCAACTTGTCCCAGTAGCGGACTTCCTCATAGAACCAACCCTTACGGTTGTTTGCAGTTTTCCAATCGTCACCCCATTCAATACTGGGTTTGGCAGGAGACTGTTTGTACACGTAATTACCAACCGTATCTTCTGTGAAGTATTCTACAGGAATATGGTTGAATACGCTCTGAACCTGACTGTTGGCGTTTTTCCAAGCGTAAACGTCAAATGTCTTGTAGAAGTCATATAGATTTACCGAGTTGGTCTGATCAGCACGTGTAGCTTTTTCAGAGTAGGTTACAAAACCTATCCTTTCACTCTGAGCGGTCTGACGGACTTCGTGGTTCATTTTGGTGGAATCAGAGCAGGATGCCACGATTGCGGCACCTGCTACTAAAACCATCATATTGATTATTCTCATTAGTCTAACTCTTTTCTTTAAAATATTCCTTATTATATATAAGGGTTAAATTACGGGTTAACAATTGCGGGGATTACGCTTTCGCCGGTCTTGTCTTCCCAAACGGTAGCTGTAGCATCAAATGTGATGATGTTAGGACGAACTGTCAGGTTGATGGTGTAGTTGTTGTGATCCATGAAGTTCTCAAATACCATGTTCTCACCGTCATCAAACTTTAGCTCGTAGTTGTAGTTCTCCTCGCGGGTCTCGGTAACGATGGTGTAGTCAATGATCAGCTTCTCAACGTTCTCTTCAATTGACTGAGGCATTACGAGTGACTCAATAAAGTAGAGCTTCTTGCCGGGCTTGTAGTTGTCACCTTCGCCCTCACCCTTGAGCAGATCAACACCGTTGGCGTTCTCCCACAGGAGTTTGTAATCACCAACCTTCTCTGTGTTAGACCAACTGCTGTTGATGGTTGATGTGCCCTCGTTGTAAAAACCCTTGTTGTCCAGGCCTACTACCTGTACCTTTCTGATTATTACATTTACATTGTCAAACTGAGGATCCTTGGCGATAGCGATGTTCAGCTTGGCCAGGATGTGCTTGAATTCAAGAACAACATCCTCAATTGTAGCGGCACCGTTGCGGCTGATTCGGCCTGATGTCATCAGGTCAGTATCCTTGCCGTCTACGCCGGTAAAACCAACCTTGGCCTCGATGGTGTCGGGCTTATCGGTACTCTGAAGGTTCTGACCATTAAGTGTGTAACCTGCTGCAGTTGTTGCAAATGTGCCGGCAGCATCGGCTACATTGTCAGCCTTTGTGTACTTGATGATGTCTGAGTTTGGGGCTACTGCTATGAAAGCGTATGTAGCCTGCTTGTCCCAGTAACGATAGGGGCTGTAGGTCCAGTTGTTGGGATCCATCTTACCGGCAACATAAGTAATGATATCGGCTGCATCATCACCATTGAATACAACCTCGGGGGTCTTGTCTGCATTCTCGTTGTTTGAAACCTTGGTCGCGTAAACGTTGAAAGTGCCGTGATACTTTTCAAGATTCTCTACCTCAGTTGCGCGTGTGGCCTTGTCTGAGAATGTGTTGAATCCAATAACAGAGGGGTTTTCATCGTTTACGTAATCCTTGCCAATTTTCTCAGTCTCCCAGCAGGATGCCAGCATTGTTGCTGCTGCTGCAATAATCAAATAACTTTTTTTCATTAGTCCTAAATGTTTTGTTTATTTTTTTATTTTTTTTGTTATATCTCAATTTATGAATCTTACTGTAGATTCGTTATACTGTGTGTTCCTGCCCGTGATAACCTGCTTCTGGTTATGCTTGGCGTGGTTTTCTGTTTGCGCAGTTGCTCTGGCTGAAAACAGGCTGATCAGTGCAGCCAGGGCGATTGATGCTATTGCTGCCATAAGCATGTAACTCCATCTTCCTTCTTTTAATTGCGTAAACATACTTATTTATTTTTTATTTATTTTATTTTTCCTCTTTTTATTTAAAATCTGATGATTTTTCCACCGTTTCTTCATCAAATTGTAACCTCGGCATTGACCTCGTTGGCCCAATTCTCAACACTTGCGTTGAAACCGCCACCGGATGTCGTCTGCTTTTTCTCAAGCTCCTCGGCAGGAATCTCGTTGGCATCGATGTAGATTGTGATTATACCGCCGGTAGGTTTCTGGTGCATCAACTCGGTGATGTCGCGTGTTTCGGTGTGAGTGTAACCGTTACGTAGTGTCAGACCTATTCCTATAAAGTTCTGGTCAATCTCTACAGCCTTTGTGCCGGCCTTGGTGTTCTCCAGCGGGTTGATGCCGGGAAGACCCCAGGTCAGGATTCTGGCAGCCATGATATCAACGTTTGTGTTCTGGCCGTTCAGCAATATGTCGTGGTTCTGCATGGGCTTAACATCTTCGGTTGATATTGAGATGGTGTTGTTGAAAGTCTTGCGTGAGAACATCTCGACACCCTGTGACAGACCGGTAACTGTAAGACCCTTTGAACCGATGATGCGGTCACCCTCCTGGTCCTCGTTGTTCAGAACTATTATCTGATACAGATAGATGAATGAGTAGGGACGCAGGTGAGCGTTGATTCTGTAGATATATGTGATGTTGCCGTCTGCATCGTACTCCTTCTCATATGATGAGGGGTCCTCGTTGATGGTCAGGTCGGTGATAAGTGAACCGAACAGCTCATCGGGCTGGTTGTAATCGATGTATGTCCTGGTGGTATCGGGCATATCGCTGCTCTCGCTCTCAGCACGTGTGCGTATCCATGATGACTGGCTGCTCATGCGGGTTGATGCGGTATAGGTCTCGAAATCCTCGCTCTGGTAGAATGATGTGTACTCAGTACCGAAGTTGTAGAACATCATATCGTAGGTTGAACCCGCGGTCAGTGATACGCGGCCACCCTCTGCGCTGAATATCTTGAAGAAAGAGCTGAAACGCTTGTGGTTGTAGGTATCTACATTGTATATGGTACCCTTAATGAGCTCGGGCTTGGTGTAACCGATGGTACCAAAACTTACTGCGCTCTCATTCCAATCATACTTCCATTCTGTCTGCCAGTCGATACCCCACAGAACGCTCAGCTGAATGTCGCTGATCTCTACTGTTATCTGTGTACGGTCTACGCGGAGAAACAGGTCCTTGCGCTCGCAAGATGTCGTTCCAAACATCACGGCTATTGCCAGACCAAGAATAATCTGTATCTTTGCCGTTCTTCTGTTTGAATTCGTTCCGTTTGACATTTAAAAATCGTTCTTTGTTTGTTTCCGGTGCAAAGTTACGCATTATATATGTGACGATTTTCCAATATCGTAAAATGCGCTTCTAAAATTCACAAAACGAAATTCAAACAGTGGTTCAAATATCAACAAATCATAGTTGGTTTGAATATTAATAGACAGAACAACAATTGACGATTTCGCAAAAAGAATGAAATTGTACAAAAATTGGCTATTTTTATGGTTCTGGTGCGTTTTTAAGCAGTATCTTTGCATTGTAAACCCAAAAAGGACAAATCATGATAGCGTTTTTTATCGTACAACTACCATTTTCAGTATGTGCCATCTGGTTACTGTTTATTCTTTTAAAAAGTGATAAAACCCGTTCAGACCGTCTTATGGCCTGGATTATGACGCTTCTTTCAATCTCTTTGATCTGTGGCTCTTATGATATGGCACCTTATCCCAGATTTGAGAGGTTGGTTATTTATAATATAGTCATGCAGTTTACTTCCTTATTGGTATTCCCGACTATATGTATATATATAAGGTCTCTCTATGAGGAAACCAGAGAACGGCCTTTTACCTATTTAATGTTCCTGCCAGCCATACTTCAGACTACATCAAGTGTTGTTATATGCTCATTGTTGGGCATTCCACACTGTGCTGAAATTCTGTCAAGTCAATTTGAAGGTGTGCTTGACCGGAATTTGCCTGATGCTTTTGAAACAGCGTTCACTTTTATATACATTGATGTTTATTTCGGGGTGTTCTTTACGTCCCTGTCGCTTTCACTTGTGTATGTTTTTTCAAGATTATTCACCGGAAAGTTTAAATTTATACATGTGATTTCTTTTTTGAGAGGCCAAAAATCATCATTTGTAGCTAATATACTATGTTTATTTTTTGTCATTTACTTAATTCTTTGGGCGGTATGTCTGATTTTTCACAATTTATTCTTGGACATAGCCTCCCTGCTTTCTTCTTGCTGGTCGATCATAGCTGCACTTATATTGTTCATGATAGGGTATGTTTCGACCATTCCACCTCTGCCGGGCGGTTATCTCAATCTGGACAGGATGCGTCATCCGTTCGGTTCCATGCTCCAGTCAAGGCAAGAATTCCTTCAGGGTATTGATTCGGGCCCCATTGCATCATCTCCTGCCAAGGGTTATGACAAGATAATGGATTCTTTCAATAAGTATATGATTACCGACCAGGGTTTTCTTAATCCTGATATGACGATTGATATAATATCAAGTCAGCTTGAAACCAACCGTACTTATGTATCCAAGCTGGTTAATATATATTATGGTATGCCTTTCAGGGATTATCTCTGTAAGTTGCGTCTGGATCATGCCAAGACGCTTATGAGAGACGAGCCGGACGCGGTGATTGATTACATTGCCCTGAAGAGCGGATTCCAGAGTTCTACCCAGTTTATCCGTAAATTCAAGGATTCGGAGGGGGTTACTCCGGCGGTTTGGCGTAACAATCTCAAAAAGTGAGCAAAAGGGGAGCTCACCTTTTGCTCACTTTTGCAAATTGATTATATTTGCAATCTACATTTCTGATGAAATTACACTGTAACCATTATGAACAATAAGATTCAGGAACTTACCGACATTATTTACAATGAAGGTGTAGCAAAAGGTCAGGCGCAGGCCGACCAGATTCTGGCCCAGGCCAATGATCAGGCCGCCAGGATTGTAGCCGATGCACAGAAACAGGCTGACTCACTTCTGGCTGCCGCCCGCAAGGAGGCTGCCGACAATGCGGAGAATGTGCAGAAAGAGCTGCGTCTCTATGCTTCGCAGGCTGTAGAGGCACTCAAGAGTGAGATTGCATCGGTCGTGACCGACAAGATTGTCCAGGACTCAGTTAAGGGCTTTACTGCCGACCAGAAGGCTTTCAACGAGTTTATGCTCAGGATTGCGCAGGAGTGGGGCAAGAACCAGCAGATTGAGATCAAGGCTCAGGATGCCGATGCCCTGACCGGGTATTTTACCGCCAATGCCAAGGCCCTGCTTGACAAGGGTGTTAAGATAACTCAGGTGAACGGTCAGGCTGCCGAGTTCAGCATCCAGCCGGCCGACGGCTCATATAAGGTGAACTTCGGTACCGAGGAGTTTATCAACTGGTTCAAGTCTATGCTGCGCCCGCAGTTGGTTGAGACCTTATTCTGATGCGTAATTACTATTATCTTATAGCCGGGCTGCCCGACATCAGCTTTGATGACAGCAAGGCGGCTCTTACGGTGGATCAGTTCCGTACGGAGGTTTTTAACTCCCTGAGCGGTGCTGACCGTAAGATTATGGACCTGCTCCGGCTGGAGGGTGTCTGCCGCGGGCTTATCGGATCGGACCTTATGGAGGAGCTTGTGGCCGATATCAAGGCCGATGAGGCTCCGCGCCCTGATGTGCCGGCATTCATGTATGTTTTTGTACAGGAATGGACAGATGAGAGCTGGCGCCATAAGGCGGCGTTTGCCGAGGACCGCTTGTGGGGGCTGTTCTATGAGTATGCAATGGCTCAGTCGGGCAATGAGTTTGTTGGCGCATGGTATGAGTTCAACCTGAATCTGAACAATCTCCTGAGCGGCATTACTGCACGCAAGTATAACCTTGATATACAGAAGGTTATTGTGGGGCAGAATGATGTGGCGCAGGCGTTGCGTACCAGCGGTGCCCGTGACTGGGGATTGAGCCAGGAGCTGGATTATTTTGATGATGTGGCCCGTCTGGTCGAGGAGGATGACCTGGCTCAGCGCGAGCGTAAGGTGGATGTGTTGAGGTGGAACTGGCTGGAGGAGCACACCTTCTTTAATTACTTTACCGTGGAGCGCCTGTTCTCATTCATGGTGCGCTTAGGTATGGTGGAGCGCTGGAGCAGTCTTGACAAGGAGGAGGGACAGAAACTGTTCCGTAAATTGATTGGAGACCTCAAAGAACAGACTGAGGTTCCTGCTGAGTTTAAATAAATACATTATATATGAGTACAAAAGGTACAGTGCAAGGTGTCATAGCCAACATGGTCACGCTGAAAGTGGACGGCCCTGTTGCGCAGAATGAGATCTGCTACATTGAGACAGGAGGCGACGAGCTGATGTCCGAGGTCATCAAGGTGGTAGGCGAGAACGTCTACGTCCAGGTGTTTGAGAGCACCCGAGGGCTTAAGGTGGGAGCGCCCGCCCGGTTTACCGGCCACATGCTGGAGGTGACTTTGGGTCCGGGTATGCTGTCACATAACTTTGACGGTCTGCAGAATGACCTGGACAAGATGACGGGTGTGTTCCTTAAGCGCGGTGAGTACACCTATCCGCTTGATAATGACCGCCTCTGGAAGTTTGATCCTATAGTCCAGGAGGGCGACAAGGTGCGTGCATGGGACTGGCTTGGTAAGGTTGAGGAGAATTTCCAGCCGCTCAAGATCATGGCTCCGTTCCAGCTGGAGGGCGAGTATACGGTCCGGAAGATTGCCCCTGAGGGTGAGTATCGTATAATCGATGAGATTGCGGTATTAGAGAACGCCAAGGGCGATACGGTGAGCGTCAATATGATACAGAAATGGCCGGTCAAGGTGGCTATGACCAACTACCGCGAGAAACCGCGTCCATTCAAGCTTTTGGAGACAGGCGTACGCTCAATTGATACCCTGAACCCGATAGTTGAGGGCGGTACAGGATTCATTCCCGGCCCGTTCGGTACAGGTAAGACTGTGCTGCAGCACGCTATCTCCAAGCAGGCAGAGGCCGATATCGTGGTGATTGCCGCGTGCGGTGAGCGTGCCAATGAGGTTGTGGAGATTTTCACCGAGTTCCCGGAACTGGATGACCCGCATACCGGCCGCAAGCTGATGGAGCGTACCATCATTATCGCCAACACATCCAATATGCCGGTGGCCGCGCGTGAGGCTTCGGTCTATACGGCTATGGCAATATCGGAGTATTACAGGAGCATGGGCCTGCGCGTTCTGCTTATGGCCGACTCCACTTCACGTTGGGCACAGGCTCTGCGTGAGATGTCCAACCGTATGGAGGAGCTGCCCGGTCCGGACGCTTTCCCGATGGATATATCCAGTATCATTGCAAACTTCTACGGACGTGCAGGTTACGTGTATCTCAACAACGGCCAGCCGGGTTCAATCACCTTTATCGGAACTGTATCACCTGCCGGCGGTAACCTTAAGGAGCCTGTTACGGAGAACACCAAGAAGGTGGCCCGATGCTTCTACGCCCTGGAGCAGGAGCGTGCCGACCGCAAGCGTTATCCGGCCATCAACCCCATTGACTCTTACTCCAAGTATCTGGATTATCCGGAATTTGAAAAGTATATCACGGACCGCATAAACGGCGATTGGACCGGTAAGGTGAACGAGCTCAAGACCCGTCTGCTGCGCGGTAAGGAGATTGCCGAGCAGATTAACATCCTTGGTGATGACGGCGTTCCTGTGGATTATCACGTAACGTTCTGGAAATCAGAACTGATAGACTTTATCGTGCTGCAGCAGGATGCCTTTGACGAGGTTGATGCCGTGACCCCGATGGAGCGTCAGGAGACAATCGTGGACCGCGTGATTGACATCTGCCACACCGAATTTAAGTTTGATACTTTCCTGGAGGTTATCGATTACTTCAAGAAGGTTATCAACCTGTGCAAGCAGATGAACTACCAGCCGTTTGAATCGGACAAGTATTTTGAGTACGAGAAGGAGCTCAAGGCTCTTCTTGCTGAACGTAAAACCGCTTAACCCGCTACAGCTATGACAACAAAGGCATTCCAGAAGATTTACACCAAGATAAGCCAGATTACAAAGGCTACCTGCTCGCTCCGTGCGCAGGGTGTGGGTTACGATGAACTGGCCATGATTGACGGCCGGCTTGCCCAGGTGGTCAAGATTGCAGGCGATGAGATTACACTGCAGGTGTTTGAGGGTACCGGCGGTATCCCTACCAACGCCGAGGTGGTGTTTATGGGCAAGGCTCCTACTCTGAAGGTGAGCGACAGCCTGGCCGGCCGGTTCTTCAACGCTTACGGTGATCCTATCGATGGCGGTCCTGCAGTTGAGGGTACCGAGGTGGAGATTGGCGGCCCCAGCGTGAATCCCGTTCGCCGTAAACAGCCGTCGGAGCTGATTGCTACCGGTATAGCAGGCATAGACCTTAACAATACTCTTGTGTCCGGCCAGAAGATTCCGTTCTTTGCCGATCCGGACCAGCCGTTCAACCAGGTTATGGCTACCGTGGCCATGCGTGCCAAGGCCGACAAGATTATCCTGGGCGGTATGGGTATGACCAATGATGACTATCTGTACTTTAAGAACGTGTTCTCAAACGCCGGTGCCATGGACCGTATCATAGGTTTCATGAACACAACCGAGGACCCTGCCGTAGAGCGTCTGTTGGTGCCGGATATGGCGCTGACCGCTGCCGAGTATTTTGCGGTGCAGAAGGATGAGAAGGTGCTGGTACTGCTGTCTGATATGACATCGTACGCCGATGCCTTAGCTATCGTGAGCAACCGTATGGACCAGATTCCTTCCAAGGACTCAATGCCTGGTTCTCTGTATTCGGACCTTGCCAAGATATACGAGAAGGCTGTGCAGTTCCCATCGGGCGGTTCCATTACCATTATCGCTGTGACAACGCTTTCCGGCGGCGATATCACTCACGCTGTGCCCGACAATACCGGTTACATAACCGAGGGTCAGCTGTTCCTGCGCCGCGACAGTGACATAGGTAAGGTTATAGTTGACCCGTTCCGCTCACTTTCACGTCTTAAACAACTGGTTAACGGTAAGAAGACCCGCGCAGACCATCCGCAGGTGATGAACGCCGCCGTGCGTCTGTATGCCGATGCCGCCAACGCCAAGACCAAGGTGGAGAACGGTTTTGACCTGACTGACTACGATGAGCGTACGCTTAAGTTTGCGCATGACTACAGCGAGAAGCTGCTGGCCATCGACGTGAACCTTGACACCACCCAGATGCTTGATGTTACCTGGCAGCTCTTTGCCCAGAACTTCAAGCCCGACGAGGTTAACATCAAAGCCGCACTTGTAGAACAATACTGGCCAAAATGATACCATTGGGGACGGTTCCGTTTGGTACTGATTTGAGAATATGAGTATAAAGTTCCAATATAACAAGACCTCACTCCAGGTGCTGGAAAAGCAGCTGAAAGTGCGAAAGCGCACCTTACCTATAATAAAGAGTAAGGAGAGTGCGCTGCGCATGGAGGTCAAGAAATGCAAGGACGATCTGGTCCGGCTGGAGCGTGAGCTGGAGGAGGGCATAGTCAAGTATGACTCCATGTTTGCGCTGTGGAACGAATTCAACCCTGAGTTGGTGCGCGTCAAGGATGTTCATCTGACCGTGCGCAAGATTGCCGGAACCAGGATTCCGGTGCTTGACGAGGTTGAGTTCGATATTGCTCCGTTCAGCCTGTTCAGTCAGCCTGCATGGTACTATGACGGCATCAACATCCTGCAGGGACTGGCCCACGATGCTATCCTGGTGGAGTTCACCACCGCCAAGCTGGGCCTGCTGGAGAAAGCCCGCAAAAAGACCACCCAGAAGGTCAACCTGTTTGAAAAGGTGCAGATTCCGGGCTACGAGGATGCAATACGTAAGATAAAACGCTTTATGGAGGACGAGGAGAACCTGTCCAAATCAAGCCAGAAGATACTTAAATCTCTGCTTGAAAAGCGTGAAGCGGCTAAAGAAGAGGAGGAGGCACAGGTATGATTACAAAGATGAAAAAACTCTCCTTCCTTATTCACAGTAAGGAGTATGACGGGTTCCTGGAGCATCTGCGATCGCTGGGTATTGTACACGTAATCCAGAAGCAGCAGGGTGCCGTCCAGGACCAGGCGCTTCAGGAGGATATCAACCTTCTTGCCCGGTGCAGGAACGCTCTCAAAACCCTGGAACTGCATCAGCAGCACAAAGGGGACGGTTCTCTGCGTGTTACTGAGACCGGCTCTCCTTTTGACGAGTTTGTAAAAAAAGCACAGAGAGAACCGTCCCTTTTGTGTCCGGAGAAGATTCTGGAGAGGTTTGATATCCTGGAGGCCGAGAAAGTGGTGCAGGAGCAGACTCTTCAGGCTCTGTTGCGCGACCGCGCACAGTTGCTGCCTTGGGGCGATTTTGAACCTTCGCAGGTTGAGCGTCTGACGGCTGCCGGGTATCAGATACGTTTCTATACATGCCCGCTTCGCGCATTCAACGATGAGTGGGTTTCCAGGTACGGCTTGGTAGAGATTGAACGCGACAAGCAGAAGGTCAACTTTGTGACTGTTACCCATAATGATGTGATGCCCGATATCGATGCCGAGCAGGTTCATCTGCCGCATATGTCGTTATCGGCCGTAGAGGCTGACATTGCCAAGACAAGGGCTGCAATCGATGCAATCCCTGTTAAGATGGCACAGCTGGCCCAAGTGGGTGCGCCGGTGCTGCAGGACGCTGTAAAACAATTGGATAGCAAGATAGATTTTGGCCGCGTAAAGCTTACCGGCGAGCATCTGGCTGCCGATACCCTGCTGCTGCTTGAGGGCTGGATTCCGGCCGATAAGGTGCAGGAGGCCAGCCGTGAGCTTGACCTTAAGGGCGTGTTCTTTGAGGTGGATGATCCCACTCCCGATGATGACATTCCCATTCAGCTGAGTAACAATAAGTTTGCCCGCCTGTTTGAGCCGCTTACCGAGATGTACTCATTGCCTAATTACAGTGAGTTGGACCCCACAGCCGCATTTGCGCCGTTCTTTATGCTGTTCTTTGGTCTCTGCATGGGCGACGGCGGTTACGGTCTGATTATATTCCTGGCTTGCACGTTTGCCAAGAGAAAACTGCCCGCTTTGCGTGATTTCATGTCTCTGGGGCAGTGGCTGGGCATATCGACAATAATCGTGGGCCTGCTTACGGGTATGGTGTTCGGCATATCGCTGGATACTGTGGCTTGGCCCTGGCTGGCTGGCGTGAAGGATAAGTTCATTACCGACAATAACTACAACGTGATGGGTTACAGCCCCATGATGGTGGTTGCGGTCTGCGTGGGTATACTGCAGATCCTGTTCGGTATGGGATTCAAGATTGTGCGCATAACAATCCAGCTGGGCGTTAAGTATGCCCTGAGCGAGATTGGCTGGCTGGTGCTGCTTCTGGACATGATTGTGCTGCTGCTCCTTAAACTTACCGGGGCCGATATATCGGCGCTTGCGATGAACATTATGCTGGGCATTGCCATCGTATGCGGCGTGCTGATTCTGTTCTTTAACAGCCCGGGCAAGAACCCGTTCGCAAACCTGGGATCGGGCCTGTGGGGTACGTACAATATGGTGAGCGGCCTGCTGGGCGACGTTCTGTCATACATCCGTCTGTTTGCGCTGGGATTGGCCGGCGGTATCCTGGGCGGCGTGTTCAACCAGTTGGCGTTCCAGGCCGGCGGTGCTCTGCCCGTATGGGTGGGGTGGCTGCCTACTGCGCTCATTCTGCTGCTGGGACATGGTCTGAACCTGTTCCTTTGTGTCATCAGTGCCCTTGTGCATCCTATACGTCTTACATTCGTGGAGTTTTTCAAGAATGCGGGATTTGAGGGAGGCGGCAAGGCCTACAAACCTTTTGCTAAGAAATAAATCAGTAACAATTAAATAATTAAGACAATGAATTCATGTGTTCTTCTTGCCTACATCGGAATAGGCGTGATGATTGCCCTTTCGGGCTTAGGTAGTGTTTACGGTCTTACCATCTGCGGTAACGCTGCAATCGGTGGACTTAAGAAGCGTCCTGAGGCACTTGGTACTTTCCTGCTTCTGTCGGCTATGCCTTCAACACAGGGTATCTACGGTTTTGTATGCTATTTCATTATCCGTGGCCATGTTGTTGATGATATGACTGCCCTGCAGGCTGCCGCAGTATTCGGATCAACAATCGCTGTGGGTATTGTATGCCTGCTCTCAGGCGTTCGCCAGGGCCAGGTTTGCGCAAACGGTATCGCTGCCACTGCAAGCGGTAACAATGTAACCGCCGGCACTATGGTGATGGCTGCTTTCCCGGAATTCTACGCTATCCTTTCAGCTCTGTCTCTGATACTTATCAGCGGCGCAATCTAAGACCGTATTGGTAACACATTGGGGACGGTTCTCTGCGTGTTCAAGTACGCACGCAGAGAACCGTCCCCAATGTGTTACCCAATGTGTTACCCGTTCCGAATGTGTTATTATAATTTTTTTTATTATCTTAGCGCCGATAATACTTAAAATTTTTTTCTGAATGCCAAGGAAAAGCAGAGAAACTAGTGTTAGCAGCATTTATCATGTAATGCTCAGAGGAATAAACAAGCAGGTGATTTTTGAATCCAATGATGATTATTGGAAATTTATCCGCTTAATGTATAGGCTAATCCATCCTATCGATGAAACCGGTTATCCCTTATCTCCTCATTGCGGTATCTATGCCTATTGCCTAATGTCTAATCATGTACATTTGCTTATCAAAGATATTGATAACAGTCTTGCATCGACAATTAAAGGTATGACAATACCTTATGCGCAGTATTTTAACAAAAAATACGATAGGGTGGGACATTTCTTCCAGGATAGATTTAAGAGCGAACCGGTTAATGACTGGGACTATTTTGTTACATTGCTGCGCTATATTCATCAGAATCCGGTTGCAGCAGGTCTTACAAAAGATGTGAGCAAGTACACATGGAGCAGTTGGCGTGAGTATTCAAATCCAGCGTCATGCCGGATGCCTTTGTGTGCAACAGCGGCTGTTCTTTCAAAAATCCCGATTGATGAACTCACAGGGTTGGTCAATTTGCCATTGCCCAAAACCCAGATGTTTCTTGATTATAATTATGACCCTTCAATTAAGAAGATAGAGGATGAGACCATTATTGATTGTTTAATTGAACTATGCGGTTCTGAGGATTATTTCAGTGTAATTGAGAATTATTCACCCTTTGAACGTTGTGAATTAATACGCAAACTTAGGGAGATAGGGGGTAGCATCCGCCAGATTGCCCGAATTACTGGGATAAGTGAGAGTCTAATCCGCCGCATTAAATGACACATTGGGGACGGATAACACATTGGGGACGGTTCTCAATGTGTCAAGCAAACACACAGAGAACCGTCCCCAATGTGTTATCGGATTGCGAAAGGATAGTTTATGTAATCTGCGGAGTTTTCTTCCAGTACATCCTGATGCTTGGAAGGAGTGGGTACTACAACCAGCCAGAGGTGGGACAGTGGCTCTGCGGCGGGTGCTGTGAACGTAATGGTGCCGTTATGTCCGATTGTGGATACTGCGGCATCGGAATAGATGCAGGAGCCGTCGGCCAGGACTGCTGCCAGTCCGAAACTCCAGGCTGCATTCTTTATGTACTGTTCTGATTGGGCGTAGGTTGTACTGCCGGGGGTGAATAGTCCCTTCAGGCTCACGGTGACAGTCTGGCCGGGAGCAGGAACGCTGAGCGATATGCCGTTGTAGCCATACTGCTGGGGTATGCGGTCATCGGCTATACGCTGCCATCCGTCTGCATCGGCAGGCTGCAACGCAGAGCTATGCTTGTTGGCGTAGGGCCTCATAACGTCCTTGACGCGGGGTATATCGTAAGCCATGAAGTGGAGCGCAGCGTCAAGCATCCGGCGGCCGAAAGCGGCATCGTCAATGTCCAGAAGATCCTCATAAACAGCCACTACGTCATGACGCTGGCGGGCCGAACGCCACAGGTCGGCTATGAACCGCTTTCCATGCTTCCAGGACCAGTATTCCAGAACGTATGGAGAATGGTACATGTTGTCCGGGTGCATGAATGCCAGGTGAGTCTGCTGCATGAATGCGTCCCAGTGGTATTTTTCATCGTCAACCCAATGTGGGTTAACCTGCCACAGCATCCATTGCGATGTCATCTCATATATGCCTCCGCCTCCGAATCCGCTCTTGTTGTCAATGCAAAGCTGGCTCTGGAAACTGTGTCCCAGTTCATGGGCTATGCAGTTCATCCGCTCATCCTGCGTACGCAGCGGCGTTACCCAGAGCGCACCAATCCTTTCATCGTAGTCACCGCCGTAAGCCGTTCCGTCATCGTCATAGCGCAGCATTATCATCATCTTGAGGCTGTCGGCCGCTGACCCTGCGGTTATGAAATCCAGAGTATCCTTAAAGAAATCATAGAAATACTGTGACTGGGCAAGCAGGTTGTCCAGATTGGCTGTCATCTTATGGCCCTTGTAATCCGGTGCCACTGATACGTCGGGACCGAAACCTTTCTCCCAGAACACTATCAGGTCCCGTGTGGATACACTGCGCCGGAAACAGTATTCCGATGCGGTGTCGTTCAGGTCCATACCCTGCAGGTCACGCGGGATATACACCTGCTTGCCAACGTTACGGCTGCATCCTGCCAGTATCAGCAGCGCAGCAAGGCTGATTATCCTTCCGTTCAGTTTCATATCACAGGGCTGAGCGCAGCCGGCTCAGGGCGTTCTGTATCATATCCGGGGTGCCGCTGCCGTCGTTGACGTACTGTATGACCATATCTGCATAGGTTATGGCCTCGCGCAGCGGGGTGGTCTTGTCGGGGATGTTATCCTTGCAGTCGGTGACCAGACGGAGCAGTTCGTCCAGATCCTCGGGCTCGGCCAGATTACCGGGGCGCATCACTGCCAGGGCGGCTTTCAGGGCCGATGCGGCATCATTGACCATATTCTGGTCAACTCCCTGGGCGTTCTTGTCCAGCAGTGCCTGAGCGGATTGCATGCTCTCTTTCATCCGGGCGTATCCGTGCGCAGCCCAGGGTGCGAATGCGGGCGTCTTGACATCCAGCGCGTTCCACGCATCCTGTGCCTTTACACGCCCTGCAGCGGCATCTATGGCCTGCTTAAGTTCACTGTAGTCAATACCACCGTGTCTGGCGGATGCATCACGGGACTTGCCGCTAAGCACATTCAGGCGCAGGTAATGGGTGGATTTGTCACGTATCCAGTAGTCGGGCAGGAACGTATGCCCGGCAAACTGCAGACCGTACCTGTTTCCGTCAGTACCACCGGCGGCGGTGACAGGCAGGACATCTACATCGCTCATATCGGCGGTTATGTCAAACTCTGCATCATTCCATGATGTTATATCGGTTGCAGCCATCACAAGCGGGCCGTACATGAGTGCTCCCACCCATTGCGGGGCGAACGGGGTGTTGGTCTGGCCCGTTCCGGTGGCTGCCAGGTCCATCTTGTCGGGGCCCCAGTTGATGTGCTTGCTGTAAGGCATTGATATCTCCACGCGGTCACCTTCACTCCAAGTCCGGGAAGGAATCTCCACATAACTGCACGGCTGGCACTGCCTTGCTACTGTACGGCCGTTCAGCTTAACTGTGAAGCCATCTGTCGCCCAGTAGGGTACACGCAGTCTGAGCGCAAACTCCGCACTGCCGTCTGTTATGGTTATCTCTGACTTTTGGGCAGGCCACAGGCACTCCTGCCTGAGCGTTACGCCTTTCTGCTGCCATCGGGCCTCGGTGGGCAGATAGAGCGCCACCCACATGGTGTTGTCCGATACAAAATAGGCAGCCTCCTGGTACTTGACGTGGTTCTCAGCTCCGGTGCCGCCGCAGCAGCTCTCCTGCGGAGTCTCGTTGCCCCACGGCTTGGACGCGTTGAGCCCTACCGCATACTGGTATGTGACGCTGTAATGCTCCGGATGGAGTGAGCCTGCTATCTGGTTGTAGAGTACACGCTCATAGTAATCCATATACTGCGCGTTGTCCGGGTCAAAGCAGTTAAGGTCTTTGGTCAGTTTGGCCAGGTTGTATGCGCAGCAGGTCTCGTTTATGTTGGGGTTGGGGTGTATGTTGCGCCTGTAATCGGACATGACGTTGGTGTTCATGCTCAGTATCTGGGTGTAGGGCTGACGGAACATCTCGCCGTTGCCCACACCGCCCATGGCGTAGGCGTAGCGGCCCTGTACAAGGCTCCAGAAATTGTATGCCAGGTTGTAGTAATAGGCATTCCCGTTGGTCCTGTAAGAACGCAGCGCACCGGTAATCATAGGGATATGCTGGTTGGCATGGCGTGTACGTATGTCATCTATGTTCCGTGACAGGGGGTCAAAGAATGCGGGCGAGTCAAAGTACGATGCCGCCTCAATGAAACGGTTGCGGTCAGTTGCATCCGATGACAGTTCGGCCAGACGTGACAGGGACTCGGCCATGCCTCCAACCTCGCCGGCTATGTACATGTTCCACATCTCATAGCGGTTGCCGGGGCGGGCCTGACGCTCGGCACGGGTGCCGTCGGTCTTTACGTATGTGCGGTAATGCAGGCGGTTCCATACCCACAGTCCCATGTCATGGGCTATGAGCAGAGCCTTCTGCGCCACCTGCTCATCATCCACGTTCATGGCTATGTCTATGAGCCCGGCCAGTTGCTTGTGGATGGTGTAATAGGGTGCCCACACCCATTCTTCATTATTGTATGCACGATAGCACTCAATCAGTGCTGGGTGAGCGGCTGGGATGGCATTTAGATAGCCGTAGCCATAGTGGCGATAGTCCTTCTTGTATTCATCAAAGGCAGCCCAGTTGCCCTTCATCTTTTTCAAGTCATTTTCGGGGGCATAGTCCCGTGCTTCCCAATAGCGGTTCAGCGTGCTGTCCCATACGAATGTACGCTCCTGACACTCTCGCAACTCATTGACCATCCTTCTGATACGTTTCTTCAATTCAACCTTTTGTTCAGGATTAGCCGAAGCATAGGCAAATGCCAACGCACTCATGTAGTGTCCGCTTCCGTGTCCCTTCAGTTTCGTTGTGGGTGAGTCCCATCCATCGGCTTTAGGATAACCATCAGTTGGCAGACCATACGTGTCGCGGTAATTGTAGAGTTGCTGTGCCACATTCCACGAAAGGATTTCCTTGATGTTGAGGTCGCGGTTGTTCGTCAAGCGGTTGTTGCCCGTTATCTTCACATCCCTCAACGGCAATGGTTGTACAAGGGGAGTGTGGTCGGGCACGTTCCACGGCTCGGCCACCACTGTTACGTTTGCCGAGATGGGGTAGCCACTTTCGGTGGTGTTGTCGCCAATGATGACCCCATTAACCGTATAAGTCTTGCCCACTGGATACAGTTCGGGATTCGCCTCCTGCTGTTCGGTGGACAGCAGGGAATTGGACCACTTGGCCTGTCGCCACTCGTGCGTACCGTCGTTGTAAGTCACCCATACTTGCCATGGAAGACGTGGTGCTGTGCCAACAGGGGTTTGTACAACAATTGGCTCTACTTTTACAATGGCGCGTTGTTTGGCCTTTGCCACGGAAAGGGGCGCATTTTCATTTACCGATGACATGGCGGACATCGGCATAGCGAGGCATAAAGTGACCGCTCCGCAAATCAAGAGATTTAAGTTTTTCGTCATAATCTAACAATCTTGAAATTTTCTTCAAAATTAGTGATTTACTTCCATATAAAAAATGGTAATGTGCAGAAAACATACGATTTTGGTCTTTTATTACATCTTTTTGGATTATTTTGTCTAACTTTGTCCCTGTTAAAAGGGATTTTTAGGGAAATTCCCCTCTTTCGTAGGGATTTGTCCGCAAGCGTAAGACAGGATAATTCTTACTTTTGCAACGTAAAAAACTATCGTTATTGTTCGAATAAACACGCTAAAGAATATGAGAAATTTATTGATTCTTGCTTTCACGCTTCTGCCACTGATGGGGATGGCACAGGATGACCTCTACTTCACTTCTTCTAAAAAGGCAAAAGAGGAAGCCTTGAAGAAGCAAAGGTCCACTCAGTTGAGCGCACGCACTCAAACATTCGTCACTCCATCGACTGTTGACTATCAGAGCAACCACCGCAGCGAGGACGAGTACAATCGCCGCTATGTGTATGTAGGAGAGTACCAGAATGCAGGAGGTGCTTATGACAGCGATTCACTTGCCGCATCCATTGACACCCTAAGTGGCAACTATGCTACTTCACAGTATGACATGGACGACCCAGAACTGGACTACCGTTATTCGCGCCGTCTCATCCGTTTCCACACACCACGTCTCTATGCCCTTGCCAGCCCATACTATTGGGATCTCTACTATGGCTATGGTGCGTGGGATTATCTTTATGATTACTACGACCCTTGGTACTGGCACTACGGCTGGAGTTACGGCTGGAGTTGGGGACCTGGTTGGAGTCACCCCGTACATTATGGTGTATCCTACCGTCGCAATGTCACTCCACGTCAATACAACTCTTCACGGGGTCACATGGCAGCCAGCAACCGCATCCGCACCAATGCTATGGGACGCACCATGAACAACACCCGCACCAGCGCAATGGCACGTTCGGGCATGACAACAGGGCGCACTTCAGCCCTTGGCACTCGCACCAGCGCACAGGGTTATCGCACTTCCGCACAGGATGCACGTACCAGCACTCGTGGTCGTTCTTACACCGACTACACCAATGCCCGCACGGGACGTTCCACGGTTTCCACCAACGAAGGTGCCCGTACACAGGTCAATGACCGTACACGCACCAGTGCCACGCAACGTTCCACCACCACCTCTCGCACCAATGTGAACACTTATCAGCCTCAGCGTTCCTACAGCAACCAAAATAGCAGTAGTCGCACTTCGGCCTCCCAATCGCAGTCACGCACATCCACTTACACTCCTTCTACCCGTTCCTCAGGCAGTATCGGGGGAGGCGGAAGTTTTGGTGGCGGAGGCAGTAGCCGTGGCGGTTTCGGTGGCGGAGGCAGCACTCGTGGTGGAGGTGGAGGTCGCCGTTAGCACTTATGGTTTCATTAAAAACTTTACACATAATTATAGTATAGCAACATGAAAACTCTCTGTCAATATCTTTTCTTGGGTGCGTTTTTGGGGATGACTAACACTGCAATGGCGCAAGACAGTTATGA
>CAJOLR010000007.1 GCA_905235565.1 uncultured Bacteroidaceae bacterium
ACGGAGAGTGAATTCAGGTCACCCGTCTTGCCTGCCACTATGGAGCGGACATCCTCTGCCAGGATTTCCTTTCCTTTTGAGTCCAAGAATCTGATCTGTCCGGTACGGGTATTGACCACGGCACGCAGGCCGTCGCCATGGGCGCTGACGGTAACCTTATTGCCGGACTGGGAATAATGGCATGCCTGGCTTTCCTGTTTCTCTGTATATATCAGGTTTTCCAGTTGTGGCAGTTCTATACCTTCCGGAATATACTGTACACGGATGGCGTCATCGGCCATAGGGGTTAAGTAGAGGGTTCCGTCGGGCATGCCAATTGACAGCATGTTGTCTTGGGGCTTGATTGGAGCCTGGCTGCAGGCCGAAAGGGCTAAAGCTGAAAGCAAAACAAATAACGCGGTTTTTTTCATTATGTTATAAGGGTTAAGTTGGTTAGTTCAACAAAAGTAGTGAATCAGTTTTAATTTTGGCAATTAATAGGCAAAAACATCCTATTTTTGCAGTCCCGAATAACCAAATATCCATACTAATCCATTTTTTATGAAAAGGCAATTACAAATTCTCATTACCGGACTGATTGCTTTTGCCATGGTATCCGTATCAGTTCCAACATCAGGACAGCCTGTCCAGCCGGCTCCGCCTCCTGTCCCAGAATCGGTGGTGTTTGCCGGTCAAACCGTAAAACTGGACCGTGCTGACCTGAGGGAGCGCATGGACCGTGAACTGATAGCATTCACATATACGCACTCCACATCTACCTTGATGATCAGGAGAGCCAACAGGTATTTTCCGCAGATAGAACCTATTCTGGAGCGTATGGGTGTTCCCGATGACCTTAAGTACCTGATGGTGATTGAGAGCAACCTGGACCCGCAGGCCCAGTCTGGTGCGGGCGCAGCCGGCCTGTGGCAGTTTACCCAATCCACCGGACGTGCTTACGGACTTGAGGTTAATGCCAATATTGATGAGCGTTTCAATACCGAAAAGGCTACCGAGGCTGCATGCCGTTTCCTGAAGGAGGCATACAGCAAGTACGGCAACTGGATGACCGTGGCAGCCAGTTACAACGGCGGCCAGCAGGGAATGGACCGCCGCATAGAGGCTCAGCACCAGAAGGATGCCATGGATATGTGGCTGGTCGAGGAGACCTCGCGCTATATGTTCCGCCTGCTTGCGGTCAAGATGATGTTTGAGAATCCCGGTATGTTCGGGTTCAGTTTCAGGCGCGAGGACCTCTATCCCTACATCCCCGTAAAGGAACAGGTCAAGATAACCGATCCCGTTGAGGACCTGGTGGATTTTGCCGAGAAACACGGTGTATCTTATGCCGCTCTCAAGCGTGCCAACCTCTGGCTGCGTGAGTCCAAACTCAACAACAAGTCACACCGTACCTACTACGTTGCCATTCCCGATGTAAAGGCGGAGCATTACGATCCTTCAAAAACCAAGGTCCACAGCCCAGCCTGGGTAAAATAAAAAACGGTCCGAGGACCGTTTTTTTAATTGACAATTGATAATTGACAAATTTATATAATGCCGAAGGCTTGCCTGATTCTGTCTACATAGTCCAGCTTTTCCCAGGTGAAGAGTTCCACCGTGATGGTTTTGGCCGGCATGTAGTGAGATGTGAAGACCTTGGTTACGGTCTGCGGCTCACGACCCATGTGTCCGTAGGCAGCGGTCTCGCTATAGATGGGGTTGCGCAGCTTGAGGCGGTTCTCTATGGCCTTGGGGCGCATATCGAATAACTCATTTACCTTATCGGCTATCTGGGAATCGGTCAGCTTTACGTGGCTGGTGCCGTAGGTGTTTACAAATATGTTGATGGGCCTGGCCACGCCGATGGCGTAAGAAACCTGTACTAATACCTCATCGGCCACACCTGCTGCAACCAGGTTCTTGGCAATGTGACGGGTTGCGTATGCGGCACTGCGGTCCACCTTGCTGGGATCCTTGCCGCTGAATGCGCCGCCGCCGTGGGCTCCCTTGCCTCCGTAGGTATCCACAATGATCTTGCGGCCGGTAAGACCGGTGTCTCCGTGCGGTCCGCCAATGACAAACTTGCCGGTAGGATTCACGAAATACTTGATTTCACCGTTAAAGAGAGCCTTTACCTTGTCCGATGTGATGGAGCTTACCACACGCGGAATCAGTATGTTCCTGACGTCACTCTCAATCTGTGCCAGCATCTTGGCGTCAGCCTCCAGCTGAGCCTCGACTGTGGCGTTCACAGGGGCGATGAATTCATCGTGCTGTGTTGAAACCACGATTGTATCAATACGTACGGGCTTGCCGTCATCATTATATTCAACGGTCACCTGGCTCTTGGAGTCGGGACGCAGATAGGTCATCTGCTTTCCTTCGCGGCGGATATCGGCCAGCACACGCAGTATGCGGTGTGACAGGGCCAATGAAACCGGCATGTACTCTTCGGTCTCGTTTGTGGCGTAACCGAACATCATGCCCTGGTCGCCGGCACCCTGGTTCTCGGGGTCCTCGCGCTCCACGCCGCGGTTTATGTCGGCGCTCTGCTCATGTATGGCGCTCAGCACTCCGCATGAGTCTCCGTCAAACTTGTACTCGGAGCGGGTATAGCCAATGCGGTTTATCACTCGGCGGGCGGTTTCCTGCAGGTCAATGTATGCCTTGGATTTGACCTCGCCAGCCAATACCACCTGTCCGGTGGTTACAAGGGTCTCACATGCTACCTTTGAGTCAGCATCAAAGGCCAGGAGTTCGTCTACGACGGCATCGGATATCTGGTCCGCTACCTTGTCAGGGTGTCCCTCGGACACCGATTCGGATGTGAATAGGTATGACATATATCAAAAAAATAAAAGTCCCAGAGTCTTGTGGACAATGGGACCGCAACGGTACTCATTCAAAGCGTGTTAAAAGATTGACTTTTAGCATTTTTTTGTGTGGTTGCAAGCTGTCCGGAACCATCAGTTCCGCAAATCTTTCCACATTGTCCGCTGCAAAGATACTTATATAAATTGATAATTGACAATTGACAATTGATAATTATATGAAGCCCTTCGGAAAAAGACGAAGGGCTTCATAATGTCGTGGGCTTTTAACGCAGGTTCTGAGTATTAATTCTCAATTTTCAATTCCCAATTCTCAATTGAGTGCGCCGTACTTGCGGCCGTAGTCAAGCTGCTGCTTCAGGTAGTCGTCGTTGTAGATTACCTGGTAGTCAACAATCTTGCCGTTCTTCTCAACCGGAACGATGTCGGGGTTGATGAAACCGCCGTAAGGCTTCAGGTTCAGGGCCTCGTAACGCTGCCTGACCTCCTTATGCAGGGTGGGGTCAATGTTGACGGCGTAGGTCTCAATCAGATACTTGCCGGCCTCATAGTCGCCCTCGGACTTGATGCGCTGGATTTCGGCCAGCAGCTGGGCAAAGAGGTCACGCAGTTTCTCATAGTCGTTGACCACAAAGTATGTCTTGCCATCACGAACCTTCTTCTCTATCACGTTGTCCTTCCGGCCTTTCTCATAGCACCACTCGGCAATGAGCTTACGGTTCTGCATGTGGGCCTCGGTGTTGGGACGTCCCAGTTCCACGCGGGTGAACTGCACCATCAGTCCGTTACGGATGTAGTTGGCGTACTCGGCCTTGTAGGCATCCTTGTTGGGCATGATACCCAGTTCAACCATCTTGGGATCGGCAGTGAAGTAGAGACCAAAAAGGTCGGCGCGGGCCTCCTCCAGGGCCGATGCATACTCACCCATAGCGGTGGTTGATACACCCGGCAGCAACTGGCCTGAACCGTGACCTAAGCACTCGTGCAGGTCGGTATGGATCTCATCGGCCCATGAGCCCCACTCGCGGTAGAAAGCCTTCTCGGCCTCATCCCATGCAAACTCATCCAGAGTGCTGGTGGGTGATTCCTGTGCGGCGTAGTCATACGCGTGTGTGATGTTGGCTATGGTCACGCTCTTGCTGCCGTACATCTTGCGTATCCAGTCGGCGTTGGGCAGGTTGATGCCTATAGGAGTTGAAGGATATGAGTCTCCGGCCAGGCAGACGGCGTTGATGACCTTGGCCGATATGCCCTTGCATTCCTTCTTTTTGAAGCGGGGATCAACCGGTGAGTGGTCCTCAAACCACTGGGCGTTGGCGCTCAGAATGGTGGAGCGCTCGGAAGCCATATGGTCCTTGATGTTCACATAGCCTTCCCATGCTCCCTTGCGGCCCAGCGGGTCATTGTAATCCTCTATGAATCCGTTGATGAAATCGACAGTTCCTATTGTGTCCTTGACCCATTCGATGTTGAACTCATCCCATATCTTGAGGTCGCCTGTCTCATAGTACTTTATGAGCAGACCCAGGGCACGTTTCTGGATATCGTTCTCGGCGCAGGCGGCTGCCAGCTTGAGCTCCTCGCAGATCTTCCTGATGGCAGGTCCGTACATGCCGTCAATCTTCCATGGAATCTCCACGATATTGCCGTCCTTATCCTTGGTAACCTTGGTGTTCAGGCCGTAGGCTATGGGAGTCTCATCGGTCTTATCCTCTATTGATGCGTAGTATTTCTCAACCTCATCGCGGGTAACGCCCTCATAGAAATTACCGGCCGACAGAACCACTATGTCACCGTCAGTACTGGTTGAGCGGCGCTGCTGCAGGGTGTTGGGGTTATAGATCACATCCAGCAGTTCGGCACACTTGCCGCCGTCACCTACAGCCTCCATGAGAGACTGGAAGTATGCCTTTGGGCACTCGGGGAAGAACTTGTCCTCGGCATAGTGGTGATGGATGCCGTTGGCAAAGAACAGGCGCTTGGCATATACCGTAAACTGGTCAAACTCCTTTGTGGTGCGGTCACCCTTGTAGTTGTTCAGGATGTTCTCAACCACATGGCGGATAGGGATGTTGTACTTGCAGTTCGGATGTCGCGGCCCCACTTGGCAGCCTCGGCCAGATGATATGCATACTCTTTCTGCTGCAAAGTGAGCTCCTCCCATCCGGGGATGGTGTAACGCATAACCTTAAGGTCAGCAAACTCATCAAGCAGATACTTGAAATCACTCTTTTTCTGTCCGCAGCCGGCGGTTATGGCCAGCGCACCTCCAATCAACATGATTCTTGTCAGTCCTTTCATATTATGTTATTCCAAAAATTTGATTACCTCCTTATTGCGTGGTTTTGCTGCCGGTTGCTCATCGGGATAACCCACTGCCACAAGGAACTGGAGTTCCATTCCTGCAGGTATCTCAAGTTTCTCCAACAGCCGGGTACTGCTTGCCTTGATGGCTCTTACAGGGCCACCCAGACATACTGTGCCCAAACCCATGGAGTGGGCTGCCAGCATCATGTTCTCACCCATCAGGCCGCAGTCAACACCGGTTGCTCCGGCCACAAAGATCAGTGCCGGTGCATTATATGTACCCTGAATGCTGTTTATGAGATTGCGGTCAGTGGTTATCCTGACTGCCCAGTTCTGGGCGTTTACGGCATTGGGAGCATTGATGCCGCACTCGGCTATCTGCTGGAGCTGCTCCTTGCTCACGGCTGTCTCCTTGTACTTACGTATTGAGCGGCGGTCCATGATTGCCTTGATTACGGCATTATCGGAACAATCGTCCATTTCGCAGCATTTGTCTTCCTTGCAGCAGTTCTCACATTCCTTGCAGCAGTTCTCACAGTTTTGTGCCTGTCTGTTTCCGCAGGCCGTCAGTATTGAACAAACCAATACAAGTGTCAAAAGAGTCTTTTTCATATCAGTTCTATTTTTTATTGTTGGATCCTTTTGTATTCCCGCCAGTATGACGCCTCCCAGGATCATGGCCGATCCTATTGCGGCGGTAGCTGTCATGCTCTCCCCAAGAATGATTATGGCGGCTATGAGCGTGATAACGGGGTTCAAATATACATAATTTGTTGATGTAACGTTGCCGATAGCGGCCATAACCCTGTTCCAGCTGATAAAACAGAGCAGTGAGGCCAGAACGGAAAGGAACAGCAGGTTGCCCCACACCTTGATGTCACTGAAGTTTACGTTCCGGAGGTTTGAGTTGTCGCTCAGCAGAATTACAGGGATAATGGTAATGAGTCCGTAGATGAACACCTTCCTGGTGGCAAAGAAAGTCCCGTAGCGGATGGTCATCTGACTCATGAACTGGCTGTAGAGAGCCCAGCAGAGGGCTGCTCCGAATGCCAGCAGGTCACCCTTGGGCGACAGGTGCAGGGTGTATCCGTCAAATACCACCAGAAACATACCGGTAAGCGCCAGGACTGTGCCGCCGATAAGCGGGAACCCCAGCCTTACATTCTCAAGTCCATCCATCAGCGGACCCTTGAACAGACGCTTAAGGAGCAGAGTCAGGAGCAGTGTCAGCAGTGGTGCGGTACATACTATGAATGCAGCGTTCGATGCCTGGGTATGGGCCAGTGCCGTGTTCTCGGTAAGGAAATATAATGAACCTCCGGTAATGCCAAGATAGACCATCATCAGTTCTTCCTTGATTGTACGGGTGAACAGCACCTTGTCCCTGCCGCCTTTGATAAGGCAGACTGCCCATATTCCGATGTATGCAACAATGAACCGGATGGTGAATATCTGGGCGGGAGTCAGTCCGGAGGTGATAAGTATCTTGGTTGAGATGAACGTAACACCCCAGATGGTCACTATAATGAAGGCCAGTATGTGAAATATGAACTTGCCTTGACTTCTCATTATCTGTTCAGAATTTTTCTGAAAGTTTCCACCACGCTCTCTGTTGAGTATCTCTGCAGGAACACATCACGGCAGTATCTGTTGAACCTTGGCCGCGGATTCTCTGAGAATGACTTGATTGCATCAATGAACTCCCGGGCGGTATTGCACCTGGCACCCATCCTGTCGTAGTCCAGGTCATATCCCTGCAGGGCTTCGGTTGTGGCTATGATATTCTTTCCGTACATAAGGCTTTCGCAGGTCTTGACCTTCATGCCGCTGCCTTTGAATATTGGCAGTACCATGATATCGGCCTCCTCATAATAAGGGACCAGGTCGGGCGCATCGCTGACGATCTCAGTACCTTCCGGTACATAATAGTTGTCCCGGATGCGTGACATTCCTTTACCTGCTATCTTCATTTCTATATCCACATTAGGGTAGACATTCCTGGAGAACCACTCAATGCCTTCACAGTTGGGCGCAAAGTATGCACCCAGAAACAGACAAAGCGGCTTGCGCGATGTCAGTTGCTCAGGATAAGACTCTTTTGAGTAGGTGTCATTGAAAGTGACGGGGACAATGGCATCGGGTATGCGTCCGTATCGTTCTTTGATGACATCGGCATCACGTGAATTCAGTGAGATGGTGCGGTCTGCATAACGGCAAGTCCAGCGGTCATTGCGGTCTGCGCAACCGGTAATGATGAACCTCCAGGGCTTATGTCCCAGCTTTGCCTTGAAATAGAGAATCTCAACATTGTGGAAGAATCCGATGATTACACCTTTATAACCGCTTTTCTTGAGCTTTGCGGCGATGATTCCGAAAACGCTTCGGTCTATGAATACGAAGTCATAATCACCGGCAGTCCTGACAAGTCTCCTGACAATTGCAGGAGTGATGCCGAAAAAGTACCCGAAAGGAAACCAGAAAGCACCTTTCAGATAGTCTGCAACGGTACGCTTGCGGTTCTCATCGTGGATATAGACGGTATCTACATTATGCTCACCGAGAATTCTGCACAAAACGTTCCAGTTCTTTTGGGAGACCTGTTCGCCACCCTCCAGGACTTTGCCCGGTTTCTTGTACCTTATATAAAGTAGTCTGCTCATCTGAAAAATAACATATAGAGTTTTCTCATTATCACGTTCAGAGCCCGGTTGAGGGATTCAAACCATCTGCGGGGACGACGATGGTGCCTGTGCCAGAACCGGAGCAGGTCACACCTGATGATCTTGTTTTCGGGATACAGGCGTATCTGGCCGAATCCGTTCTTCAGGCAAGCCTCTGTAAGTTCCTTGTCCAACTCCTCAAAACGGACTGCGTCAAAGTGTTCACGTGGAGTATCCACCAGGTAGCATTTGTACAGGAATCTAATGCGGTTGGCATAGTATTTCCTCAGGAACGTCAGCCTTGTCTCTGACAGGTTGGCCGTATCAGAAGACTCAAAGAATGATATGAGCTGCCTTATCATCTTTTCCATTTGCATCAGGCTGCGGGAAATCACTTTCGGGTCCATGGTCTGTCCCTCGCGTGCCATGTTGTACTGGTAAAGGTCAATATCGAGGAATGTTACTGTCTGAGCCTTGAATACCGGGTAACAGCACCACTCGGTATCGGTATAGGATATACCTTCGGTCTGACGGTAATCCATGTTACGCAGAAGTCCGGTCCGATATGTGAGACCGTGCATCAGGAAATACTTTATGTAACCCTCCTTGAGGACCTCATCCAGTTGGTATGTCTTTCCATATTCAAATGGCTCCCGTCCGTAGTCATTGTATTTGGTGAGTTCACGGCTGCCTCCTTCATGAAGTATGGTGAAGTGTGTTACGGCCATATCGGTATCCAGATCCTGCAGAGCATCCAGGAATCTTATAAGGGAGTCGGTACGTACCCAATCATCGGAGTCAAGTATCCTGATGTATTTACCCTTAGCCACCGGAAGAGCGGCATTGATGGTCGAGCCGTAGTTGCCGTTGGGCTTGTCTATTACGGTAACCGAACCTGGAAAGCGCTCCCTGTAACTGTTGGCAACAGTCAGCGAGCCGTCTTTGCTGCCGTCGTTTACCACCAAGGCTTCAATGCGCTCCAGGGCACCGTCAACCAGAATGGAATCAAGACAGCGTGGAAGCAGCGCCTCCATGTTGTAAGTGGGGATTATTACAGATAACAGTTTACTCATATATTCATTTCAAGAACGTTCTCTACTATCTGATGCATGTCATAATATTTATACTCTGCCAGACGGCCGCCGAAAATGACATCCTTCCTTTGGGCTGCCAATTCAGAATAGCCGGCATAAAGGGCGTTGTTGCGGTCATTGTTGATAGGATAGTATGGTGCGGCGCCCTTCTCCCATTTACTGGAATACTCATATGTGATTACAGTATCAGGTTGCTGTCCGAATTCAAAATGCTTGTGTTCGATGCAGCGTGTGTACGGTACCTCGGCTTCCGTGTAGTTGACGACGGCATTGCCCTGGAAATCCCTTACACCCTCCATTAGCTTGTGCTCAAAACGTAGAGAACGGAAATCCAGTTCTCCCAGGCGATAGTCAAAGAAAGCGTCTATCTGACCGGTGAATACGGTCTTATCGGCCAGACTGTCAAATAAATTCCTGTTCTGGAAATAGTCTGTATCCAACCTTGCTTCAATACCGTCCAGGAGAGTCTGGAAAATCTTTGTATAACCGCCAGTGGGGATACCCTGAAATGTATCATTGAAGTAGTTGTTGTTGAACTCAAACCGGAACGGCAGACGGCGTATCACGAATGCGGGTATATCGGTGGCTTTCATTCCCCACTGTTTCTCTGAGTAACCTTTGACAAGAGTCTCATAGATATCGCGTCCGGCCAGTTTCAGGGCCTGCTCCTCCAGATTCCGGGGCTCTTCCAGGTCTGCATATTCGGCCCTTTGCCTTTCGATTATGGCCTTTGCCTCATCGGGCGTGTTCACTCCCCATAGCTGATGGAAGGTGTTCATGTTGAAAGGCAGGTTATAACGTTTGCCTTTATAACAGGCAATAGGAGAGTTTATGAAATCATTGAACGGAACAATGCTGTTCATGAACTCCCATACCCGCTTGTTGGAGGTATGGAATATATGCGGCCCGTATTTATGGACATTTATGCCGTTGATGCTCTCAGTATAGCATCCTCCGCCTATATGGGGATTGCGGTCTATCACAAGACACTTCTTTCCTGCCTTATGTGCGCGATAGGCGAACATACTGCCCCACAGACCGGCACCCACTATGAGATAGTCATACTGTTTCATCTTTTCTGTTTCAGTTCCTGGATTACGTCGATATATGATCTGTCCGTTGAGAACAGTGTTTCGCCATGCCCGGACGGAGCTTTGCATGGCTTCATGTAGTCTTGCCCGTAAATGGCTGTCAAAACCTCATGATAATTGCGCGGGGCTGGCATCTCCATATCCTCGAACGGGAGGTTTACGGATTCCCGGTACCACTCCTTCTGCTTGGTTTCCCTCTCAATCTGCCTGCGGTCATAGGTTGGGCATGCCATGCATTTGCTGTCCAGGGCATTCCATTTTGTAAACTGCCTCTCATAGAAACGGTAGATGTTCCGGGGTCCGAACAGCATACATGCAAACCTGGCAATCAGGAATTTGACTGTTGTTACAGGGGCCTTGACGCTGAATTTTCTGTAATATGATGTAAGGAGGCATTTCTGAGCCCATTTGGCCTTGAAGAGGGAACGTTTCCATCTGCTGCCCTTTTCATCGGGAATATTGTCATAGACAAATATATCCACAAATATACCCTGATGGAAAGGCTGGTCAATGTCATCCTTCAGGATAGCGGCTGTTCCGTCATACCTTACCTGGGCATGTCCGCGGTAGTACTGCTTTTCAGTATGGAATGACTGCAGGAAATAGGGATGCCTGAATTCACTGTCAGCCAGCAGTATGAGTTTCTCATAATCATCCCGCATCATCATCAGGTCTATGTCATCGTCCCAAGGAATGAATCCTTTTTCCCTTACTGCCCCCAACAGCGTGCCCCAGTCTGCCCAGACCTTCAGTCCATGGCGTTTGCAGACATCAAGGATGTGCCGGGTTATATCCAACTGGATTGACCACACCCTTTTCATTCCGGCTGTTATGAGATATCCGTTTCTTGTTTCCTCAAGGTTGTTCATTTTTCAGCTTTTTTGTCAGGTTTAAGGATGGATTCCCATTTGGTGTATATGGATTCACCGGAGAAACGGTCATCCGGCTCTATGCAGTTGCGGGCCATCCTGTTGAGCCGGTCATTATCGGCCATCAGGCCGGATAGGCGTTCTGCAAACAGTTTCCTGTCAAATCCTGGGATGATCATACCGTTGTATCCGTCTTCAATTATGTCATGAACCGATGATGATGACTCAAAAACAACCGGGACACAACCCATCTGCTGCGCTTCAATGATCACCATTCCGAATCCTTCGAACGCCGATGTCATCAGGATTATGCTGCTCCTGGAATAATATGGGAGCGGGTCCTGACGGCCTTTGAACAGGCAGCGCTCAAGCCCCATTCGCTTGGCTTTACGGCGATAATAATCCAGGTCATGGCCATCACCCACCAGGATAAGGTTCCATTCCCGGGCTATCTCATTTGCCGAAACCCTCTTCCAGATATCAAGAGCGGCCGAAATGCGTTTGGCATGCTCCGTCATGTTGGATACAACCAGCAGCGTCTTCTGTTTGGACTGCAGTTCAGACTCAGGAATCCGTTCATTGAAAGTAACGCAGTTCCCGATAGCCGTTATCCGGGATTCAGTGCAGTCTACATACTTGCGATACAGGGGAATGAATGAGTCGGAGAGCAGAACGGTCATATCCAGATTGTCAGTGACAGCCTGACTGCGCCGCGCAATCCGTTTTACGGCCAGTTGCGGAAACAGCATTGCGGTAAGGCACCATAGGGACTGGGATATCCGGCGGCCTGTTTTCAATCCGGAGTTGAACAGCAGATATTTGAGATAACCGCTGTCATAACCCGCAGCCTCGGCAAAGGGTACGCTGTGATGGCAGTATATCATCCTTGTTCCATATTCTTCCCTCAGAGACTTGAGTAATGGTAACAGATAGAGATTTGTCTTGCTCATCTGGACCTGAACTATGAATACGTCATTCCGGGAAGCCATTGCTGACAAAGCCTCTTTCTCCTGATGTCTGACCAGTCTGGTTACTTTACTGAAAGACCCTCCAGGCAGGCCATCCACATCATTATAGTATGCCAGGCTGCAGATGTGCCCCTTACCTGTAAACAGATTGCTCAGATTGCCGGTCACGCGCGCTATGCCGCCGCTGGCATTCTCCGTTACTTTGAATGTGCAGACAAACAGGATATTCATACCGACAGTTCTTTTGATGTGACAAGAGACAATCTGACAAACAGTCTGTTCAGCCATACAGGACAGTTCTGGTTAGAAGAGACTATCTGAGCCATCTCATTCAATGCATTCAGGCGGAACGCATAGCAGAGAAGCAAATAAACAGAGGGACAGAGCATAAGGCTGAGGCCCAGTACAAGCCAGTCATTAGAGAGCAGGTAATCCAAGCCTAACCCGACAGACATAATGACCAGCGAGAGTAACAGGTATGGGAATATGTCCCTGAGCTGTTTCAAAAGCCCGTATCCCAGTATCTTCCGGGTGTTCCTTGTATTGAGAATCAACGCAATGACCGCATAAACGGCCTGACCGATGCAGACTGCTATGACACTGTACCTTATGGTGATGCAGAGTATTGCTATTGCTATGGATTTCTTGATGATCTCCAGCTTTAGCACTACGTTTGATTTTCCTTTTACATACAGGAGATTCAGGTTTACAAGTGTAATACCGTCACACAGATATGCAAAAATCAGGATCTGTATGAAAGGAACGCATCCTATCCATTTTTCGGTGATAAGCGAAACGATCAGCGGTCTGGCTACGCCGCACACTCCAAGTGCTACCGGAAAGACTATGAATGCTACCATTCCGATGAATTTCCGGTATGCCCCGATCAGTTTCTCATCGTCGTTCTGGACTCTGCTCAGAACCGGGAATGAGACTCTTGTCATGACCGATGCCAGATGAGTGCTGACCATCTGTCCGAATAGTCCGGCCTTTGTGTACAGTCCCAGCTCCTCCTTAGTGTATTTCTTACCTATAGCCAGATTGTACAGATAGACATACACGGTGCTGATTATCTGGGCGACCAACAGTTTGGAACCGTAGTTGAACAGGGACCTGAAAGATTCTTTGGAGAATACGGCATCGGGTTTCCATCTGACAAAGATGAAACTCAGGATTGCTGTCATTGCGGCGGCTACGTTAGTCTGAACCACGATGGACCAGACCCCGCAATCATTCAATGCGCAGGCGATACCTGCCACGCCTGATGTGAAGGCCGAAATGAACGATATCTTGAGCTGAGTCTTGAAATTGAGTTCAACAGTCAGCTTGACCTTGTTTACGGCAGCAAGGGATGAAAGGATAAGGTTGATGCCGTAAACCCTTATGATGGGAATCAGTATCTCATGATTATAGAAAGAGGCTATCAGGGGAGCAAACACAAACAGGAGTGCATAGGAGAGTAATCCTATGCTGATATTGATCCAGAATACGGTCGAAAAGTCAGTCTCGGTACGTTTCTCTTTCCGGATGAGTGCATTGGCAAAGCCACCGTCTATGAATACCTGTCCCAGAGCCATGAAGATGGCAATCATCCCTATCAGTCCGTATTCACCCGGAGTAAGGATCCTGGCCATGAAAAGGGTGACTATGAAAGATACACCCTGCGTGGAGTATTTCTCAAGGAAACTCCACCACACGCCGTTGGCAGTCTGTGTCTTTAAACTTTCAGCCATCTATTCAAACAGTTTGCACAATTCATTGTATATGTTCGAGGCAACCGATTCACCTCCTTCAGGTTTCAATTGCCCATTGATGAATTCCGTTCTCCTTTCTGCCATAGGATCTGTTCCGTCTATGACATTGTCAATAAAGGATTCTATATCAGAGAGGGAACACCCGTGATAGTGAACCCTGAAGCATTCATCGGCAAAGTCATTGAATACTTCAATCTTCTCTTTGCGTGTCAGATACATTACAGGTTTGTTTACATACAGGTATTCGGCCGTAAATGAACTGCAGTCATGGATCAGGGCATCGGATGTCATGAACAGGTCTACGTAATTGCCTTCGGCCAGATTGCCGTTGGAAAGGGATTTCCAGGCGTCATAATACCTGTCTGTCCTTTCAATGCCCCATGACTCAAGCTTATACAGTTTCTCCTTAAGCATGGGATGGGGCTTGAATACGAACTGGGCCCTCTCCTTATATCTGTTGGCGGTCTCAAGCATGTCATCGGCTACCTCCAGGAAATTAGAGTAATCCAGGATGTCATCCGGTAGAATGGAGTGATGAGGAGCCCAGATTATCCTTTTCAGCTGAGGATTGTCTATTGGCCAGATATCTGATTCGGGAGTGTGGCCGTCAAAGAAATAATCGGCCAGCGGGTTGCCCGAAACCACCACATTCCTGCCTCCATTGAAATTGTAACGTGCCTTGAGCTCCCTGTGCAATTCTGTCGGGACAAAGATCTTCCAGCATATGTTCTGGTACAATGTGTTGTAGAAATGTCTCTCATCCTCCATCTCGAAACAGTATGGAATATAAGACAGGAGCACATTGCGGGGGATGTCTTTCAGCCGGTTCCTGTATGGCTGCGGATAGAACAGGATGTCAGGCCTGAACCGGGATACGGGATAGAGCCTGTTTTCCTTAAAGTCAAATCCGCTCTCAATCCTTATTCCCATGGAGCCGAAATGGCCGAACAGCTGTTTTTCAAGCGCGTTCTTATGTCCGATGGTGTCCGACGGGTATATGTAAGAGACGATGAACGGATCAAACCTGTCATCGTTTTTGAGAAGCATCAATAACCTGTCACTCTTCCACATGGAGAGATTATTGACATAGAACATGATCCTGACAGGCCTGCGGGACGAAATGTCCGGTAGTATTCTGCATAGATGACGGTTGTAAAGGAGAATGCTGAGTTTCAATCTCAACCTCTCCTTCAACTTATAGCATGCAGAAAGAACAGACCTTACCGGCATAGTTTCTTATGACAGGATTTGATTATATAATTTCCAAGCCGTCTCCTGGTCTATGAAGACCGGATTGTTCTTCATACGTACAGGATTGACGGATTTACTCAATACATCCAGTTCCCGGTCGCGGTTTATGGCTACGGGACAGGACAGTTCCAGTTCTTTCATCATCTCACGGAAACCGGAAATGGCTTTTTCGGCAGAATCATAACCCAATGCCCGGGAAATTAGACTGAACACCTCCATTTCGGGCCGGACTTCCAGCATATACTCCCATATCGCAGGCAGGCATACGGCGACAGCATGTCCGTGGGGGAGATTGTATAGTGACGTTATCTTATAGCTCATGGCATGTGCCGCCGTTGTAGCCGATATGTTAATGGCTCTACCGGCATAATTTGCGGCCAGCATAACCTGTGAGGCCGAATACCGATCGTTGTCAAAGATGTAGGAGCGCCAGTATCGGGTTATCAGCTGAAGGGCCGTCTTTGAATATTCCCGGCTTTGATCGGTGGCATTTACGGACCACCAGCTCTCTATGCCTTGACAGAGCGCATCCATCATGGTGCATTTTTTCTGATATAGCGGCAGTGTAGCCAGGACCTTGGGCTCAAGCAGTGCATAATCGGGCAGGACACCGTCATTGGTTACGGTCTGCTTTGAACCCTGATAATACATTACGGCATTATGTGTTGATTCACTTCCGGTTCCTGCTGTAGTGGGAATGGCGATGAAAGGAATTCGTTTCCCGTCTATGTCAAGACGCTCCGACACCAGCGGGGGAATGAGTCCTTCACGTCCCTCCCTGGCCAGTACAGCCAGCTTTATGCATTTGGCCACGTCAATGGAGCTTCCTCCACCAACAGCCAGAATAGCGTCACAATTCTCTTTAAGGAACAGGTCTATGCCCTTGCAGACATCTTCGTACAGTGGATTTGGCGTAAAATCGGAGAAAGTGACTTTGGATACGGTTATATCCTCGATCCTCTCCTTTATGTTAAGGAACTGGTATGACGAGTCAATGACCATGAACAGCTTGCGGCATCCGGTGGTCTTGAGCAAATCCTGCAGCTTGTCTATTCCTTCTGTTATCTTTTGCATACGGTCACTTCTTGAGGAACTGCATCAGCGCATCCCTGTTTTCTATAGGCGTTGTGGTGGGTCGGCCCAGATCCTTGCGGTTACCCTTCTTTACTTTTACTTCTATCAGTACGGGACCTTCAAGACTATTCACCTTGTTAAGGATGTCATTCAGGGCTTCCCTGTTATCCACACTGAGAGCATAGGCATAACCTACAGACTTGGCAACTGCCGGAAGGTCTATCTTAAGTCCTACGGTGGGCTGTCCTCCTACTGAGTCATGGGCTCCGTTGTTGAACACCACGTGTATGTAGTTGGCCGGTTTCTTGCTGGCCACTATTGCCATGGAACCCATGTGCATTATTGTGGCGCCGTCACCGTCAAAACACCATACCCTACGGTCTGTCTTCTCCAAAGCTATTCCTAATGCTATCTGGCTGGCATGTCCCATTGAGCCTACTGTCAGGAAATCACGTTCGTGCCCCTGCCCCCATGCAGCACGTGCCTCAAACAGTTCACGGCTTATCATACCGGTGGTGCTTACTGTCACGTCTTTGGGTGATAGAGCCGAAGCCACGGTCCGTATAGCCTCTTCACGTGTCATGGTCAGGTCATCGACACTGACGTTCTGCAGTTTGTACTCATCAAAAGTGTCCTTCTCGACAACCAGTGCGAATACCTCATTGCTGCGGAGCGCCGATACAGCCTTCTCAATCTGTCCGGCCGCTTTACTCTCTTCCTTGCTCAGAACCTCATAGTTGACCCCCATTACATTCAGAAGTCCGGTTGTAACCTTACCCTGCTTTACGTGCTGGGGCTCATCATGGACACCAGGACGTCCTCGCCAGCCGATAAGCAACAGCACGGGAATGTTATACACCTCCCTGTCAGTAAGCGATGCCAGAGGGTTTATTATGTTGCCCTCGCCGCTGTTCTGCATGTAGACACAGGCCGGCTTTCCTGTTGCCAGATAATGACCGGCTGCAAATCCTACGGCTGCCCCTTCATTGGCGGCTATGATGTTATGAGTAGCATCAAAGTGGTCTGTTATGTAGGCGCAGATATTCTTGAGCAGGCTGTCCGGCACACCTGCATAGCAGTCAATCCCCTTCTCTTTAAGGGCCTCTATAAAGAATTCAGGTCTTATCATATCGGTTTATTCTTCGGGAATAAGTGTTATTATCTCCTTTATGGACATGCACTTGTCATCGCATTCCTTGGCGCGGTGGTTCTCCAGTATGGTGCGGGCGGCATCCTGCATGGCGGGGAATCCGGTGCGTGTCAGCTGGTTGGCGTATATCACCACATTGACTCCGCGCTGTTTGAACTCATCCTCTGTCACGGTGTTGAATGATGTCGGTACCACCACAATCGGGGTGACCTTGTTCTCATTACGGAACTTCTCCACAAACTCAAATATCTCGGTGGGATCTTTCTTTCGGGAGTGTATCATGATGGCGTCGGCACCTGCGTCGGTAAACGCGAACGCACGTTTAAGGGCGTCTTCCATTCCCTTCTCAAGGATAAGGCTTTCTATGCGGGCGCATATCATGAACTCCTTGGTCTTTTGAGCCTTCTTTCCGGCCTTGATTTTCTCGCAGAAGTTCTCAATTGAATCCTGGGTCTGCTTAACCTCGGTACCGAACAGGGAGTTTTTCTTGAGTCCTGTCTTGTCCTCGATAATCACCATGCTTACACCCATGCGTTCAAGTGAACGGACGGTATAGACAAAATGCTCTGTCAGTCCGCCGGTGTCACCGTCAAATATGATGGGTTTGGTGGTAACCTCCATTATGTCATCTATGGTGCGGAAACGGCTGGTCATATCCACCAGCTCAATATCAGGCTTGCCCTTGGCTGTGGAGTCACACAGCGAACTTATCCACATGGCGTCAAACTGGTAGGTTTTGCCGTCCTGAAGCACGGTTGTCTTCTCGACTATCAGACCGGTGATGCCGCTGTGGGCTTCCATTGCAGTTACCAGCCCCTTCATGCCGATGAGTTTGCGAAGCCTCCCCCTGCGCATGTCGGGCATGGCCAATTCGGCGCGGAGGGCAGAGTCCAGATGCTTGTATTTGGGGTCCGATGAGTAAGGGTATTCAACCAGTTTCCCGCCGTACTCCTTAAGTATTCCTATTACCTCTTCACGGACAGGTTTCTGGAATCCCTCCACCCAATCATCGCCATGAACCACATAGTCCGGTCTGAGCATCCTCAGATTGTCGGCATAGCTCAGGGACTTCTGTTCAACCACCTTCTCCACTCCGGCTATATTCTCAAACAGGGATTTGCGTTCATCAAACGGCAGCAGCGGGTAGCGTTTGTAACTGGCGACGGCTTCATCGGACAATACTCCGATAGTCAGTCTGCCCAGACGGCACGCCTTGTTTATGATGGCAATATGGCCGCTGTGAATGTAATCGGTGGAGCAGCACATATAAACCGTACGGTCATTGACATTCTTGACACGTGCGCTCACCGTCTCCAGGTCCTGCGGGGTGTCAATTTCGGCACACAGCATATCCTTTACATCGACAGGATATATCCGGCATCGGTCCGATACCTGGTTGAAAGCGTTCTCGGCATAGCATTTACGGTCATTGTTCTCACAGAAACGCTCTATTGCTTCGAGCCATACCAGCCAGTCTTCCCTAAGCAGTTTGTAGAGGGGTTGGGCGGCCATTGCATTGTCAAAGAACTCAATGCCTACCTTTTCAATCCGGCCCTCCTTTATCACAGCCTTGAAATCCTTCTCGGGCAGAGGCAGTGTGCTGCTTACAGCCATACAGCTGACTTTACTGTCCAGTACGGCTTCAAGAACCAACGGCTCAAATACCAGGTCACCGTGCATCAGGATTATGTCGTCATCCTTGAGGTACTCCCTGGCACAGTAGATGCTGTAAATGTAGTTGGTCTTGTCATATACCGGATTGTTGACGAATGTGAACTGTATTGGAAGATGCAGTCCGTTGCAGTACTCCTCAAGAACAGAGTCGTAGTAACCGGTGGTCATTATAACCCTATCCACCCCGAACGACACCAGTTTCTTGAGCTGACGGCTAAGAATGGTGTTGTCCGATGAGATCTCGGTCATACACTTTGGATGGGTGTCGGTGATGGATCCCATCCTGTGGCCTAATCCTGAATTAAGTATTATAGCTTTCATAAAATCAGTTCTGCTTTGTTTTATATTAGTCCTTCCAATAGAATCTGATATAATCCTGTTGGGGTTTCTGCCGGTTTACAGGTGGCGGTGTCATATAATCGCCGTACTCCAGTTTCAGCAGTTCGTCATATCTGTCGATGACATAGAACCGTGAATCCTCAAAATCCGCAAGATGGTATCCATCCATAACCTGAGCGTCAAAGTACTCCTCTTTGGCGGGATATGCAAACTGGGCCAGATGGCGGCAAGACTTAAGGTACAGTTCATGGAACGCCTCCTTGTCATCCGGAGCGATACCTTCTGAATATCCCTAAGGGTCATCTCTTTCATATGAATCGGTTTTTACGGACATTACAATGCTTCATCATCAGGTCTTGGAATGCCAGGCTTTGATTTGGGCTTTCCGTTCCTGAGTGATTTCTCCCAGGCGGCCTTTCGCTTGAGATAATCATCATAATGCTTTTCCAGATAATTGTCTGCCATAATCACAAGTCCTTTACGATATGCGGAGCTATCTGTGCCAGCGGCTCCATTACAAATCTCCTTTGCCACATACGCGGATGGGGTATTGTCAGTCTGTGGGTATCCATAGTCAGGTCATCATACAGGAGTATGTCAATGTCAATGATCCTGTCATGGTAACCGTCGGTACCTGTCTTTGATGTCCGCCCCATGTCCTTCTCAATCCTTTGGGTTCTGTCAAGTACTTCCAGCGGCTTGAGGTCTGTCTGCACCAGGACAGCCATATTCAGAAAACAGTTAGGGCTGTCAAATCCCCACGGCTCTGTCTCAATTACGCTTGACCGGGCCTTTATGATACCTACCTCACGGGCAATCAGGTCCAGGGCGGTATCAAGATTAGAGCGCCTGTCACCCAGATTGGTTCCCAGAGAAAGGTACAGTTGTGCCATTGGAGTAAATCAGTCGGTTATAAGCATTGCGTCGCCATAGCAGCCGAACCGGTAACCCTCCTTGACTGCCAGGTTGTATGCCGCCATTATCTTTTCATAGCCACCGTAGGCACATGTAAGCATCAGCTGGATTGACTCCGGCAGTTGCAGATTGCTGACCATGCTGTCCGCCACACTGAAATCATAAGGCGGGAATATGAATTTATTGGTCCAGCCTTCAAACGGTTTGATGAGATGGTCGGTACCTACCACAGTCTCAAGCGCCCGGTTGACGGTATTGCCGATGGCACATATCTTGTTACCTCCCAACTTGGCCTGGTTGACTATACGGGTGCATTCCTCAGTAACGTACATCTCCTCTGATTCCATCTTGTGCTTGGTCAGGTCCTCCACGTCTATCTCACGGAAATTGCCCAAACCGCAGTGCATGGTTATGAAAGCGCGGTCAACGCCCTTGATCTCCATACGCTTCATCAGTTCACGGCTGAAATGAAGTCCTGACGTAGGAGCGGTTACAGCTCCCTCATTGGAGGCAAAAATGGTCTGGAAACAGTCTTCGTCACAGAAATCATCCTTACCCTTCTGGGACATCGGGACGGGAGTGACATTACCGTCATTGTCATATGACCAGGCGCATGCCTTGCGCTTTAGATAGTTGGGGATAGGTGATTCGCCCAGAGCGTAGAGTGCTTTCTTGAACTCATCATGCGGTCCGTCATACAGGAATCTCAAGACGCGTCCGCGGGATGTGGTGTTGTCAATGACTTCGGCAACCATCGAGTTGTCTTCGCCGAAATAGAGTTTGTTTCCGATACGGATCTTACGTGCCGGATCTACCTGAACGTCCCAAAGGAGATTTTCCTCACGCAGCTCACGCAGCAGGAATACTTCAATCTGGGCACCGGTCTTCTCCTTGTTGCCGTACATGCGTGCGGGGAAAACACGTGTGTCATTGAATACGAATACGTCCTTTTCATCGAAATAATTCAGGATGTCCTTGAACAGTACGTGTTCAATTTCATCGCTTTTCTTGTGCACGACCATCAGTCTCGACTCATCGCGGTGTTCCACAGGATACTGTGCTATCCTGTCTTCGGGGAGCTTGAATTTGAATTGTGATAGTTTCATTCCCTTTTTTTGTGTTTATGTTGTTGCTAATTTCTTAATTTTTCTCCGGCATCTCTATGTCTGCTTTGTCGAGCCATTCACCGAACTTTTCGGGATTCAGGCAATCCTCAACGTTATAGTCTCCTACCCGGGTTCGGCGCAGGGCAGTCAGGTGCCCTCCGCTTTCCAGTGCCAGACCGATGTCCCTTGCCAGAGCTCTTATATAAGTACCTTTACTGCATACCACCCGGACGGTTATATCCGGAAGGTTGCAATCCGTGAGTTCTATCTCATCTATAACCAGTGTCTTGGGCTTGAGTTCCACCTCATCTCCCTTCCGGGCTATCTTGTAGGCTCGTTTGCCGCCCACCTTACAGGCCGAGAAAGTGGGTGGTACCTGCTCTATCTTTCCTTTGAACCGTTCCAGGACCTGTTCAACCATATCGCGTGTTATGTGCTCCGTGGGGAAGGTTGCGTCTATGGGTTTCTCCAGGTCATAAGAAGGCGTAGTCGCTCCCAACCTTATGGTTGCCAGATACTCCTTGGTTCCGGACTGAAGCTCCTCTATGCGTTTTGTGGCATGGCCGGTACATACTATCAGCACGCCTGTAGCCAGGGGGTCCAATGTGCCCGCATGCCCAACCTTGAGTTTCTTGATTCCAAGGTGCCTGCATATCAGCCATCGGACCTTGCCTACCACATCGAACGATGTCCAGCGGTACGGTTTGTCGAACGCAAGAATTACCCCTTCCTGAAAATCCATTCTGTTCAGAGGAATATAAGTGTCAGTATTCCGACTATTGCGCAATAGATGCCAAACCAGATAAGCTTACCCTTGCGGACAATGGAAATCATCCACTTGCAGGCAGCGCATCCTGATAAGAAAGCGGCCAGGAAGCCTATGGCCAGCGTTGCGATACCGGTGCTGCCGTCAGCAGCACCCGTTCCGGCAGATTCGACCAGGTCTTTCATATCCAGCAGAGCCTCTCCAAGGATAGGGGGTATGACCATCAGGAACGAGAACTGAGCCAGTTTGTCTTTCCTGTTGCCAAGTATCAGACCGGTGGCGATAGTCGATCCGGAACGTGATATGCCGGGAAGTACCGCAACAGCCTGGGCAATGCCGATTATGAAAGCATTCCATCCTGAAATCCGGTCCCTATGACGGGGCTTGGCATAGTATGAGAATGTCAGCAGCGCTGCGGTAACAAGCAGGCAGCATCCCACGACAGTGGTGCCCGATCCGAATATTTTCTCGATGGAATCCTTGAAAAACAGGCCTACGATACCCACCGGTATCATGGAGATGATGATATTGACAGCATATCGTGTTCCCTCATTCAGGCCACTGTAGCTCTTCCAGGACTGGCGGCTGAATAGGTCACGGAAAATCCATACTATCTCTTTCCACAGTATGACAAGTGTACTCAGAACTGTAGCAACGTGCACCAGTATGGTAAAAGCCAGATTCTGCTCTCCGTCTATGCCGAAAAGAGAAGAAGCTATCGCCAAGTGTCCGCTGCTGCTGATGGGAAGATACTCAGTAAGACCTTGCAGCAATCCCAGCAAAAGTGATTCAAGCCAACTCATTTGTCATCCTCTTTCTCTTCTGATTTGGGCTTGTAGGCTATCGCAGCTATTACTGTGATGAATCCGATCAGGGTCACTACAGGTGCCACTTTGACCCGACGCACGCTGAAAATATCTGGCTCGAAATAATCGGATGTGCAGTTGGGGCCTGTCATAAGCAGGAGTCCGATGATGATGATTGCCATTCCGATAGCAGTCAGAATGTAATTCTTCTTGGTGAATGCGAAATTTTTCTTGTCCATTATTGTTGTTTTTTAGTTCAAACGTAATGAAGTTCTCCTGATTTCATCCTCAGGAACCGGTTGACGGAATGCAGGGCGCACAGTCCGGTGATGAGAAGGCCTATCAGGGTTACCACAACGAACACCGGGATGATTATCTTGGGTTCGGCCAGCATTATCAGCCAGGGTTCATATCTTAGGCCTATCTTGAGCCCGTACCAGATCATGATACAGGTGAGTATCGCCGAAGCCAGGCCAACCCATAGGTTCCTTACTATGAACGGCTTACGGATGAATGACCATTTGGCTCCAACCAGTTTCATTGAATATAATATGAACCTCTGGGCATAAATGGTCAGTTTTATAGTGTTGTTTATCAGGGTGAAAGATACCAGCGACAGGATGAGAGCCAGGATCAGCAGCATTACGGCTACCTTGCGTATATTGCTGTTAATTATGTCCAGCAGGTCTTTCTGCCAGGTTACCTCACGTACACCCTCCATGGACGATATCCTCCTTTCTATCATCTTGAGACTGTCGTTGCATGCATAATCGGCCTCAAGGCGTATGTTCAGAGATGCGTAGAAGGGGTTGTACTCCAGGAACTGTGTGGGATCGGTACCCATGGCCTTGGTCATGTCCTTTAGGGCATCATCCTTGGAAATGTATGAGCAGACGGCGCTGAACGGTGCCGCCTCGATGCTGCGCCTGAGCGATGAGAACTGCTCATCGGTTATGGTTTCCTTAAGAATGACCTCCACAGTCATTTCCTGCTTGAGATGGCGTGACAGGTCATTTGCCGTAAGAAGGAGCAGGGCCACTATACCTATCAGCAGCAACACGAGCGAGGTGCTGATGCACGCTGTGATGAACAGCAAGTCAATCTTTCTCTTTTTCTTTTGTTTAGCCATTATTGTCTGTTTCTTGTCTTTTCCTGAATACATAGACCAGCGAACTGCTCTTGCTGCGTCTGGTCAGGGACACAAGCCATGAGCGGAACCCGTACAGCATTCCCCGTATGAACGACAGACGGTGTCTCAAGTTCCTTTCAGAAAGGATAGAGATATAGAAACTGTCAAAGGGAAGCCTCTCGTGGTGCATAAGGATGAATCCATGCCTTAGTGCCAGTTTGCTCAGCGATATTGGGTCAAAATGCCATAAGTGGCGTGGAACATCGTATGCAGCCCAATACGGACCATAGTGCATGGCATCGGTCGAGCGCACGTTGGGACAGGCCATAACAAGGATACCTCCAGGTCTGAGCAACTCATAGAACCTGTCCAGAAGGGCATCTGGGTTATGGGCATGTTCAAATACATGCCATAAGGTTATCACGTCAAACGTTCCTGCATGAAGTGAACTCATTTCAGAGACGTCTATCATTCGGTGATGGAACATTTCCAGCGAAAACATCCTTTCTTCATGATATCTTTCCACCGATGTCACCTTCCATCCGCGCCTTTCCATCATGTGAGAGAAGAATCCCGTCTTGGCTCCGTAATTCAGGAGCGATCCACCCGTACGGTATGCCTGTTTCCCGATAATCCTTGCCTTCTTTCGGAGCATATGGCTCCTTACCCTGTAGTAGAGCCTGCCGGTCAGGCCGGACGGGGAGTCTCCCAGCTTGAGCTTGAGATTCAGTTTGTCATACCGTTTCATCTCCTCCTCCGAGGGTGGATCCAGGGTATAGACCATTCCGCACTTCGGGCAACGCATAAGAGTGTAAGACTCTTTGCTTACCACATAATCGGTACAGTTGGCGTAAGGAATCTGTCCCGACGCCCCGCATATCGGACAAGGTCTGAAATCCTGATAGTTCATTTGACGGTTTTCTACGCAAGCGTGCATACGCACGCGTAAGCGCAAGATTGTCCGCAAAGATAATAACCGGCTATACCCCTTGTCAAGTATTTTAAGTTTTTTTTACGGAATAGCGCGTTAGGGACAGTCTCCCTTCTGCGTCATTTTTCTGTACCAAAGAGTGTGGCCGATGTGGCGTCAGTGATGTAGACTGTAAGAAAATCTCCTGGTCTGTTGGTGCCTTTGTCAAACACCACGGTGCGGTTCTGCTCTGTGCGCCCGTAAAGTTGCTGGCGGGAGCGTTTCGAGTATCCTTCGGCCAACACTTCATACTCGTGGCCGATGCACTCGCGGTTGCGCTCCAGTGATAGCTGGTTCTGCAGTTCTATCATCTCGTTCAGGCGGCGTATCTTGACCTCTTCCGGAACATTGTCGGGCAGATGCTTGCTGGCGTATGTTCCGGGACGCTCCGAGTAGCGGAACATGAACGATGCGTCAAAACGGCACTGACGCATCAGTGAAAGGCTCTCCTGATGATCCTCCTCAGTCTCTGAGTGATAGCCGGTGAACATATCGGTGGTAAGCCCGCAGTCGGGGATGATGCGCCTGATTGCTTCAACCCGCTCCAGATACCACTCACGGGTATATTTGCGGTTCATCAGTTTGAGTATGCGGGTACTGCCGCTCTGTACCGGAAGGTGTATGTGCCGGCAGATGTTGGGTACCTCTGCTATAACATGAAGGGTGTCGTCGCTCATATCCTTGGGATGCGATGTTGTGAATCTTACCCGCATATCGGGAACAGCCTCTGCAACCATCCTGAGCAGTTGCGGGAATCCCACGGTAGTCTGACCGTCTTCAAAGTTGTAAGAGTTTACGTTCTGCCCCAGCAGAGTCACCTCTTTGTAACCTTTTTTCTTAAGGTCAAGAACTTCATTGAGGATACTCTGTGGGTCGCGGCTCCGCTCTCTGCCACGGGTATAAGGTACAATGCAGTAGTGGCAGAAATTGTTGCAGCCACGCATTATCGATACGAATCCGCTTATGTGGTTGCCGCAGATACGCTCCGGGATTATGTCGCGATAAGTCTCTGTTGTGGAGAGCTCCACATCCATCGCCTTGTGTCCTGATTCTACCTGAGCCATAAGGTCCGGCAGCGAGAGATAGGAGTCCGGGCCGCATACAACATCTACGTGATGATTCCGCACCAGGTCCTCTTTTATACGTTCCGCCATACAGCCCATAACACCGATGAAAAGGCTCTTTTTCTTTTTTCTCATGGCGTTCAGGGCTTCCAGACGGTTCCAGATTTTCTGCTCGGCGTTTTCGCGTATGGAGCAGGTGTTCAGGAATATGGCATCGGCATCGTCTATGCTGTCGGTGGGCTCATAGCCGGCCATACGCATGACTGAAGCTATGACTTCACTGTCGGCCACGTTCATCTGGCAGCCGTATGTCTCAATAAATAGTTTCTTGTTGCTGTCTTCCATATTCCTCTATGAATAATCGGGTGCGAATTTAGTTGTTTTTATTTAAGGTATTGTTTACTTTTGCGCGGTTTTAAGCCAAAGAAATCAAACAAGTATAAAACATATAGCTATGGCTTTCAAAAAAATGACTGCTGCCGAGGCAGCACGTTTCGTCAAGAACGGTGATAACGTAGGACTGAGCGGTTTCACCCCCGCAGGTACCCCCAAGGCCGTAACACATGAGATCGGTTTAATGGCCCATGAGCTTCATGAGCAGGGTAAGGAGTTTCAGATTAGCATATTCACCGGTGCATCCACCGGTGATTCATGTGACGGCATTCTGTCACGTGAGCATGCTATCCGCTATCGCGCTCCCTACACCACCAACAAGGATTTCCGTACCGCTGTAAACAACGGTGAAATTGCCTACAACGATATCAATCTTAGTCAGATGGCGCAGGAGATGCGTTACGGGTTCTATGGCAAGCTCAACATCGGCATCATGGAGGCTTTCGATGTAACTGAAGACGGTAAGATATGGGTAACCGCCGGTGTCGGTATCGCTCCCACCGTAGCCCGTCTGGCCGATAAGCTCATCATTGAGCTCAACGCAGCCCACGCCCGTTGCGCCAAGGGTCTGCACGATATTTATGAGCCTGCCGATCCCCCTTACCGCCGCGAGATTCCGGTCTATCAGCCCAGTGACCATATCGGAAAGGATTACATACAGGTAGATCCCGCCAAGATTATCGGCATAGTCGAGGTTAACATCCCCGATGAGGCCCGTGGATTCACCGCACCCGACGAGACAACACTCCAGATTGGTCACAACGTAGCCCAGTTCCTTATCTCTGACCTTAAGCGCGGCATTATTCCTTCAACATTCCTGCCTCTGCAGAGTGGTGTGGGTAATGTTGCAAACGCCGTTCTGGGTGCTCTGGGCGAGGATCCTTCGGTTCCCGCATTCCAGATGTACACCGAGGTTATCCAGGATTCAGTGATCAACCTGATGCGTGAGGGTCACTGCAAGTTCGGCTCCAGTTCATCATTGAGCGTCAGCAACGAGACCCTTCAGAGCATATATGATGATATGGACTTCTTCAAGGACAAACTGGTGCTCCGTCCCACCGAGATCTCAAACAGCCCTGAGGTTGCACGCCGTCTCGGCCTTATCGCCATGAACACAGCACTTGAGGCCGATATCTACGGAAACGTAAACTCAACCCACGTCAGTGGTGTCAAGATGATGAACGGCGTAGGCGGATCGGCCGATTTTACCCGCAACGCATTCATCTCCATATTCAGCTGCCCGTCGGTAGCCAAGGGAGGCAAGATAAGCGCCATCGTCCCCATGTGTTCACACGTGGACCACAACGAGCACAGCGTCAAAGTACTCATTACCGAGCAGGGTATTGCCGACCTTCGCGGCAAATCACCAGCCGAGCGCGCCAAGTGCATCATCGAAAACTGCGTGCACCCGGATTACAAGCAGCTCATGTGGGATTACCTCAAGATAGCACAGAAAGGTCAGACCAGCCATGCCCTTGACAAAGCCTTTGCGCTGCACAAGGCTCTGGCCGAGAAGGGCGACATGCACCTGGCCGAGTTCTGAAAACAGTACAAAAGAGGACAGTTCCTTTGATATGAACCCCGAAAGTTGGACAAAAAACTTTCGGGGTTCATATCACTTTTGTGCTGTTTTGCCCTTACCTGCATAAAACGGGGGCACAGCGGGTATAATAATTAATGTACGTGCGCGAGAGATGTTAAAGTGTGTTAATGTCGCAACAGGTAAAGAAATGCACCCTATATTTGCAGTGTCTTAGTGATGTAATACACCAATAAACAACGCAAAACAAACCATACAACTATGATTAAAATCAAGAAACTGGGATTCAGCTATGGCGACAACGTCGTACTGAAAGACATCTCGATGGAACTCCAGGAGGGCCGCATCTACGGACTCCTGGGAGAGAACGGAGTGGGAAAGACCACTCTTCTGACCTTGCTTGCCGGACTTAAGGATGTTTGTGAAGGATCAATTGAAGTTGATGGTCAGTCACCATCTGACCGCAAACCTTCATTTCTCTCAAACATCTATTATCTGCCCGATGAGGTTCCGGCCCCGCGTCGAAAGGCAATTGATTATGCAAATGACCATGGCCAGTATTGGAGCAAATTCAGTATCGGAAAGTTTTCGGAGATAATGAGAGTGTTTGATACTGATGAGAACCAGCGCATGGACCATATGTCATACGGACAGCTCAAGAAGGCGTTCATCAGTTTTGCACTGGCCTGCAACACCAAGTACATCTTTATGGATGAGCCGACCAACGGACTTGACATACCTTCCAAGGGGCAGTTCCGCAAGGCCGTTTCAAAGTACACATCCGAAGAGTCAACCCTGCTGATTTCAACTCATCAGGCACGTGACCTGGAGGCCATCATCGATCCCATCATCATTCTGGACCGCAGGGATGTGCTGCTTAACGCATCGCTCGATGAAATAGCCCGGAAACTCTATTTTGACTATACTTCCGATGCTGATCCCTCTGCTCTCTATTCAGAGATGATTCCCGGCGGCAGCATCCAGGTTCTTATTAATAAGGAAAGCGTTGAGAGCAAGGTCAACATAGAGGCCCTGTTCAATGCGGTTCTGCTCCATAAAAGTATGATTAAGGATATGTTCAACAAATAAAATGATTACGGCTATGAATAGTGATTTCTTTAATTTGAACCGTTTTGGTCGTTATCTTGTGACCGATATCAGGAATGCCATTGCCAGATACGGCATCTCACTGCTGGTCATGGCATCTATCAGTATTGCCGGTTACCTGTTGGCCGGATTCTTCTCAACGTTTCTGGGTCACGGGTGGTACAGTATGAAATTAGTGGGCAGGATTACTCTGTTTGTCATCTCCGGTGTGGTTATACTCATCTCTTCACCTTCAAAGATATATGGTTTCTTTACGGACAAGAAGGAGGGCTCATCATTCCTGACTCTGCCGGTTTCGACGATGGAAAGGACGGTTTCCATGGTGATAGTATGCTGCATTGCAGTTCCGTTAGCCTTTCTGGCCATATACCTGTCATTGGACCAGATTGTCTGCCTGCTGGACCGCTCTTGCGGCGAATCCATAATAATGGCAGTTAATGACGGTCAGTACTATCTATCCAATGTAATGGGGAAAATGTATTCTGAAATAGGTAGTGTAATGCCCGATTTCGCTGATATAAAGGCGTTCTCCAATCCCTGGTTGTATTATGATGATATGGCAGGTACTCTCCTTATCTTCCTGCTGGGCGCCTTGTGGTTCAAATCATCCAAGCCGGCCAAGACAATAGGATTCATGATACTGTTCAGCATTGTGCTCAGCCTGTTACTGACTCCGGTTCTTACGCACGGAGTTATTGAAAGGTTCCAGGAAGCGGCAAGCAGAGGCATGAGCCCCGAGGAACTGATGGATTCATTCCCCCTGATAACATGGATGCTGAAACATGCGGTATTGACTGACACACTTAATGATACATTCGTCAACGTGTTGCTCTTTGTTCTTATATGGCTGAGGGTTAAGAAGATGGAACATTAAAAAGGACTTATTATGGAATTCAATCAAAATAAACCGATATATCTCCAGATTGCCGATGGAATCAGTGAAAAGATCCTGAGCGGCGAACTGAAGGAGGGTGACAGGATACTGTCAGTGCGTGAATTGGGCGGTGAGCTGGGAGTTAACCCCAACACAGCCATGCGCAGTTACGAGAAACTTACCAATGACGGAATAATCTTCAATCAGCGTGGCATCGGTTACTTTGTTTGTGAAGGGGCACGTGCCATAGCGCTTGATAAGATGCGTACAGATTTTCTTGAGAATGAACTGCCGCAGATATTGCGAAAGATGCGCCTGCTGGAACTCAAGGCTGAGGATTACCTAAAATGAAGCAAGGGGGAAAGTCCCCTTTGTTTCATTTTTATTACCTTTGCGGACTGAAACGCAAACTTAGAAACTTAATACACAGTATGAAAGATTACAAGAGGATTCTGGTTACATCGGCCCTGCCATACGCCAACGGCCCGCTGCATATAGGCCATCTGGCAGGCGCATACGTTCCGGCCGATATTTATGTCCGTTACCAACGTCTCAAGAAGGTGGACGTGATGTTCATAGGAGGCAGCGATGAGCACGGAGTGCCCATCACCATCCGCGCCCGGAAAGAGGGTGTTACCCCCAAGGAGATCATCGACCGTTACCACTATCAGATGAAGGATACCTTCAAGGGTATGGGTATATCCTACGATATCTACGGACGTACCAGTTCCCCCACTCACCATCAGGTTGCATCCGATTTCTTCCGCAAGCTGTACGATACCGGCAAGTTCATACAGAAAACCAGCGAGCAGTATTACGATGAGGAGGCCCACATGTTCCTGGCCGACCGATACATCACCGGCGAGTGCCCCCACTGCCACTATGACCATGCATACGGTGACCAGTGCGAGAAGTGCGGCACATCACTCTCTCCCACCGAGCTTATCAACCCGCTAAGCACCGTGAGCGGCAGCAAGCCCGTGATGAAGGAGACCACACACTGGTATCTGCCATTGGAGCAGTATCAGGAGTGGCTTGAAAAGTGGATCCTGCAGGAGCACAAGGAGTGGCGTCCCAATGTCTATGGTCAGTGCAAGAGCTGGCTTGACATGGGCTTGCAGCCCCGTGCCGTGAGCCGTGACCTGGACTGGGGAATCCCCGTTCCGGTGGAGGGAGCCGAGGGTAAGGTGCTCTATGTATGGTTCGATGCCCCCATCGGTTACATCAGCAACACCAAGGAGTTCTGCGACCAGCATCCCGAGCGCGGCAGCTGGGAAACCTGGTGGAAGGATCCCGACACACGCCTTATCCACTTTATAGGTAAGGACAACATCGTGTTCCACTGCATAGTGTTCCCGTCCATGCTTAAGGCCGAGGGCACATTCATACTGCCCGACAACGTGCCCAGCAACGAGTTCCTGAATCTGGAGGACGACAAGATATCCACATCACGCAACTGGGCCGTATGGGTACACGAGTATCTGGAGGATTTCCCCGGCAAGGCCGACGTGATGCGTTACGTGCTTACCGCCAATGCCCCCGAGACCAAGGACAACAACTTTACATGGAAGGATTTCCAGGCCCGCAACAACAATGAACTGGTAGCCATCTACGGAAACTTTGTTAACCGCGCACTGGTATTGACACAGAAGTACTTTGACGGTGTGGTTCCTTCCTGCGGAGAACTGACTGACTACGACCGCAACACCCTTAAGGAGTTTGCCGACGTAAAGCAGCAGCTGGAGTCCCTGCTGGACAACTTCAAGTTCCGCGAGGCCCAGAAGGAGGCCATGAATCTGGCACGTATAGGTAACAAGTACCTGGCCGATACCGAGCCCTGGAAGCTGGCCAAGACCGATATGAAGCGTGTGGAGACCATACTTAACATATCACTCCAGCTGGTGGCCAATCTGGCTATAGCATTCGAGCCGTTCCTGCCGTTCTCAAGTGATAAGCTGCGCGGCATGATTGGTCTGGAGGGTGCACAGTGGGACCGCTTAGGTGCCATTGACCTGCTGCCCTCCGGACATAAGCTGGGTAAGGCAGAGCTGCTGTTCGAGAAGATTGAGGACGATGCCATAGAGGCCCAGATACAGAAACTGCTCAAGCGCAAGGAGGAGAATGAGAAGGCTGCCGCTGCCGCTCAGCCCGCCAAGCCCATAAAGGAGAACATCCAGTTCCCGGAGTTTGAGAAACTGGATATCCGCGTGGGTACTGTGCTTGAGTGCACCAAGGTTCCCAAGTCAGACAAGCTGCTCCAGTTCAGGATTGATGACGGTCTGGGCGGCCGCACCATCCTGTCAGGTATAGCACAGCATTACAATCCCGAGGATCTGATAGGCAGGCAGGTATGCTTCATAGCCAACCTGGCACCGCGCAAGATTATGGGCCGCGAGAGCCAGGGTATGATACTGAGCGCACTGGATAACGAAGGCACATTGAGCGTAACTACCGTTCAGCGCCCTGTAAAGCCAGGCAGCGAGGTTTGTTGATTTTCAGGAGATAAATAACCTGACAGTCTCAAAACCCATCGCCGCCCGTGGCGCTGTGAACGGGAGGGGCCCGCTCCGAAGGAGTGGGAGGGATAGGCCCTAAGGGCCGTAGGTTTGGAGACTGTCAGGTTATTTATCCGGCTCACTTAGCAGAAAGAGATACTCTATATGGATACTGTTGCTGTAATACTTGCCGCAGGCTCCGGTTCCAGGACCGGCCTTTCCACACCTAAGCAGTTCCTGACTTTGGGTGGAAAGACTGTTTTGGAACATTCCGTACAGACTTTTCATAACCACCCGGGTATAGACCAGGTGGTAATAGTAACGGCGACAGAATTCATCGATCGGGTTCAGAGCCTTGTCAAAGCAAATAACTGGACTAAGGTTACTGCCGTATTGCCCGGTGGAAAGGAACGTTTTGACTCCAGTCTGGCTGCCGTGCGCTATTTTGCAGACAAGCCTGAGACTGTCATGCTGTTCCATGATGCCGCACGTCCGCTGGTATCGGCAGCAATCATAACAGACACCCTGAAAGCCATGGAAACATATGATGCGGTCGATGTGGCTATACCTGCGGTAGATACGATAGTCCAGTGTGACAAAGCCGGAACCCGCATGGAGTCAATCCGGGATCGCAGCCTTTTGTGGCGGATGCAGACCCCTCAGGGCTTCCGCCAGAAGACAATTGCACAAGCGTACGGGATAGCATTGAAAGATCCGCAATTCACCGCCACCGATGACTGCGGAACAGTTCTGCGTTACTTGCCTGACGTCAAGGTAGGAATTGTACGCGGAAATGAACGTAATATCAAGCTGACTTACGCTGACGACCTCGCCTTATTAGAGTTTCTGCTATCAATCCGAGGATGACAGCATACATAATCACGATAAAGATACTTGCAATGGTGTTTCCCTTTCTGACGCTGTCAGGACGGAATTCCATGCGTATGTCGTGTTTGCCGGCGGGTATGTTCATGGCGCGTAACAGATAGTTGGCGCGGAATATCTCAGCCGGTTTGCCGTCAATGTATGCCTTCCAGCCATAGGGGTAGAATATCTCGGAGAATACCACGGTTCCGTCGTCAGGCGAGTCGGATTGGTACGTCAGTACGTCAGGGGCATAGCTGGTCAGTTTGATGGAACTGCCGTCACCGGCCGGTTTGAAGTTATCCACATACTTTCTGTAATCATCACCCACTATTATGGTGTTGGCCAGATCGGCAGTGCCCAAGGCGTCACACTCTTCTTTTGGAGTGGATGCAACTGTCAGTGATTTGGCGTACCATGCGTTGCCCAGGGCGGCCGGATTACGCATCGGCGTGGCATTTCCGTCTTCGCCTGAGGTTATGATATACTTTCCGTTAAGCATGCTTATTACGCCAATGTTGACTTTTGACAGATAGACATCAATGATATCCTGATAGCGGCGCAGTTTGGCGGCGCTGTAGCCTCCCAATGACTTAAAGTTATATGATGTACGTGAGTCATTGAATGTGTTTGTGGCCAGGTTGAGAACCCTGAAATGAGGATCTTTGTCAGCCATTATGGCTTTCTCATACGGCAGTGTGGTAAAGGTGTTGCTGATCTGATTGGGCTGCATGAAGTTGCTGTCATTGAAAAAGCGCTTGTCGACAGGCCACATATCGGCAACAATAAGAACTCCCAGAACCGCTGTCATCCACTCTTTCTTAAGTTTATCATTGGCAAACAGCCAGATGGTTCCGGCAGCCAGGGCAATGAAAACGAATGAGCGGAAAGAGTCACTCCTTAATATTGATGCGCGCTGTGCCACTATAGCGGGAAGTACCCAGTCCTGGATAGACTTGTCATTGGATGATATGAATGAGAACATAGAGCCTCCGAACAAAGCCAGGATAAGGCAAATACCTCCTGTTATGCCTGCTGCTATGTAGATGCTGCGGTTGATTTCTTTCTTTTCGGTCTTACCGTCCATAATCTCTTTCACTGCCATGAATCCCAAAAGCGGAACGGTTATTTCGGCCACTATCAGTATGGATGATACGGAACGGAACTTGCTGTACAAAGGGAACCAGTTATAGAACAGTTCTGTAAGCCACATAAAGTTTTTTCCCCATGAAAGCATGAATGAAAACAGTGTCGCTGCAAGCAGAGCCCACTTATATGGTCCTTTTATAAGCATCAGTCCCAGTATGAAGAGGAAACAGACTGCTGCACCGGCATATACCGGGCCGGATGTGAAAGGCTGCTCACCCCAGTAAGTGGGGGCATACCGGCAGAAATTCCTGGCATCGGACTTTGACACGCCTTTGGCGGTAAGGCTGCGGTAGAGTTCAGAATCAGTCCCTACATCATAACCTGATGCATTGCCCATGTAACCGGGAATCAGGAATGTAAGCGATTCGTCTATTCCGTAACTCCATGCGGTGACGTATTCCAGATTCAGTCCTTTTGATGCCTTGGCAGTTTCGTCCGAATTCAGGTCGGAATGGCCTCCGCGCATGGTCTCCTTTACATACTCACTGTTGGTAAAGATGTTGGAGCATCCGGTTCCGAATCCTATACCTACCGATAAGGCGAATATGGCGGTGCCCAGGACCAGGTCCTTGTAACGCTTTTCCCTGATATGTATAAATAGCTCAGCCAGAAAGAGAATGCCGATAAGCATAAACTCATAATAAGCCATCTGGGGATGAGGGGAGAATCCTGCGGCTGTAAATATCATGGTCAGGGATGCTCCCAAACCGTATCTTTTGTGTTTGAATATATATATGAATCCTGCTATGACAACCGACATGAGGGCAATTGACCAGGCTTTTGTATGATGACCGGCCGGCTCTATTATATAGTAATATGATGAGAATCCCGCAGCCAACGCGCCTACGATAGATAGCCATTTATCTACTCCTGTTGACCGGAACAGGATAAAGAAACAGCAGAAATAAAGCATCAGAACCATCGGCAACCTGGTGTTGTGTGACGGGTGGAGTAATTTCAGTATAGGCTTCATCAGATTGTTGGACTTGTAATATCCGCCGCCAACCTGGTAATTAGGCATTCCCGCGAACATTGAGCCTGTCCACCATGTGTAGTCACCGGTTTCCTCATGAAACTTTGCGGACTCATGAACCACCTCCTTGAACCGCATGTTATCTCCTGCGTATAATTCTTTCCCCTGGAATACCGGAGCGCAGTACACACATGCCAGAACGGTGAATATCACGACAGCTGCCGCATAAGGCAGGTATTTCAATAACTTGTTCTTATCCATAGTAAATAAATGTTTCCGGATTGCGAAAGTACTATTTTTATCCCCATTCCCATAATTTGAGACACTTTTTGTTACTTTTGTGTTATCAATATACAATTCAGAAACATGAAGATTGTCATACTTGGAACAGCGTGGCCGTACCGTGGCGGCCTGGCGGTCTACAATGAGCGCATGGCCCGTGAGTTCGCGGCCGAGGGCGATGAGGTGAGCTTATATACATTCACCTTACAGTATCCTTCATTCCTATTCCCGGGCAAGACCCAGTACTCCTCTGAGCCCTCCCCGCAGGATCTCAGGATAGTGCGCAGCCTTAACTCTGTCAATCCTTTCAGCTGGCGGAAGACCGGACGTGCCATAAGGGAGTTGCACCCCGATATCCTCATCATCAAGTTCTGGCTGCCGTTCATGGCCCCCTGTCTGGGTAGGGTGGCACGTATTGTCAAACGCGGAGGCAGGACCAGGGTGGTCTCCATCCTGGACAACATAATACCGCATGAGCACCGCCCGGGCGACAGGTTGCTGAGCCGTTATTTCAGCCGCTCGGTTGACGGTTTCGTGGCTATGTCCGAATCAGTGCTTGAGGACCTGAATCAGTTTGATACCGTTAAGCCAAGGGTGTTCTGCCGTCATCCCCTTTATGACAATTTCGGTGCCAAGGCAACCCGTGATGAGGCACTTGAGTTCCTGGGGTTGGATTCCGGACAGCGTTATATGCTGTTTTTCGGTCTTATACGTGACTATAAAGGCCTGGACCTGCTGCTCAAGGCGTATGCAGACAGCCGTTTCCGTAAGATGAACGTGCGGCTTATAGTGGCTGGCGAATTCTACAGCGGCTCGGATAAATACCTTGAGATGCAGAAACAGCTTGGGCTGGATGGCATGGTAGTCTGGAAGAGCGATTTTGTTCCTGACAGTGAGGTCCGCTACTACTTTGGGGTTGCCGATATCATAGTACAGCCCTACAAATCCGCCACTCAGAGCGGTGTTACACAGATTGCTTACCATTTTGAAAAGCCGATGCTGGTAACCGGTGTGGGAGGCCTGGCCGAAATCGTCCCTGACGGCAAGGTAGGGTATGTGGTCCGTCCCGATGAGCACAGCATAGCCGATGCACTGGTGGATTTCTTCGGTAACGGCCGTCAGGATGAGTTTACCGAGGGTATACTGGCCGAAAAGAGGCAGTATGCCTGGTCAAACATGACAAGGTCTGTCAGGAAAGCTGCTGAGTAGGGCTATTGCCAGAGCAGGAACCGCATACCGCAGTTTTGGGCAAACTGCCGGTCCGACGGCTGGTCCCCGATCATGACCGAGCGCTCCATGCTTATGTCAGGAAACTCTTTCATTGCCAATCGGGCCATTCCTGTGTTGGGTTTGCGCATGGGGTCACTGTCATCGGCCGATGTACACAGGTAGATACGGTCAATCCTTCCGCCGGCCCGTGTTATCTCATCAAGCATACGTGAGTGGATGTCATCCAGCTGTTGCCGTGTCATCAGTCCTCTGCCTACTCCACGTTGGTTGGTAACAATGAAAATATGTTTGAAAGCCCCCGAGTATCTCCCGATGAAACCGATGAATCCTTCATTGAAACGGAACTCCTCCCAACTCTTGACATAGTCGCCCGGAAGCCATACGTTTATCACCCCGTCACGGTCCAGGAACAGGGTGTCGCATTCTTGCAGTATTGATTCGGGAATGATCATATCTTTATGTTTGCCGGAAGGAATGTCTGGGCCGATGCGTAGTCCTGAGGTATGCCGATATCTATGAAACTGCCGTCTGATACATATCCTGACAGGTTCCCCAAAGCCGATTGGGGTTCCAGGACATCTTTCTCGAAAGAGAATCTGCCTCTCTTGCCGGACATCAGGCCGGCGTTGCAGTCCATACAGTATATACCGCCGTTGATAAGGCCCTTGTCACAGTAGCGTTTCTCATTGAACGAAAGTATGTGTCCGTCTTGGGCGAGTGTTACCGATCCGTATCTTTCAAAGCGCTCCATAGGCTTGAGCGCTATGGTAATAGGAGTGGCATCACTCATGCGCTTTGAACACAGGGCGTTCAGGTCAACGTCAAAGAATGTATCACCGTTCAGTATGATGCATTGGGGAGCAGTAACCTTTGTCAGGGCCAGCATTATGCCGCCGCCTGTACCTGACGGAGTCTCTTCAACAACCCAGTCTATAGGTATTGAGTAGTCTTTCATCGATGTCTGCAGCCAACCGGTCACCACTTCTGACAGATATCCCAGTGACAGTACTATCTTGTTGGGACGGAAAGGTTCAATCCAGGCCAGGATCCATTCCAGAAACGGACGTCCGGCTACGGGAGCCATACATTTGGGAACGTCACTCACAACAGTACGCAAACGGGTGCCCAAACCTCCTGCAAGGATGATTACATCAAACATCACTTCTTATCTCCAAAAAGGTTCTCCTCTACGATAGCGCAGATGATATGACCTATCAGTATATGCGACTCCTGGATACGGGGCGTGATGTCTGACGGAACCTTTATGCAAAGGTCTGCCAGTTCATCCATCCGGCAGGGCTTGCTGCCGGTGAGACCAATTGAGGTGATGCCCTTGGCACGGCAGGCTTTCAGGGCCTCAATGATGTTGTCCGAGTTTCCTGACGTTGAAATGCCGATGAAAACGTCACCTTTTGTGCCTTGTGCCTCAATCTGACGTGAGAACAGATACTTATATCCTATGTCGTTGCCGATGGCGGTCATGACCGATGTATCTGTACTGAGAGAATGCGCCGGAATGCCGGGACGTGCAAAATAGAACTGATTCACCAGTTCACCTGCCAGATGTTGTGCATCGGCAGCCGAACCCCCGTTTCCTGCCAGCAGGGCACTGTGTCCGTTGCGATAGGCATCGGTCATGATCCGGGCGGCCTCCTCTATCTGAGCTATCAGTTGTGGACTGTCCAGAATGGCCTGTTTGGTCGCAATGGATTGGGATATCTCTTCCTTAACGCTTCTCATATAACTTTAACCGTAAATTTTCCAACCATGAGTTCCTCCCTCACTGAACTGGAAACCCACCACCTTGCCGGGCATGCCGTTCAGTGCATTGATAACCAACCTGCGTTTGGCAGGGTCGGTCATGAATATTATGAATCCGCCGCCACCGGCACCGCTTACCTTTCCTGCTATGGCTCCTGCGGAAGCGGCCACGTCAAAAGCCTCCTGGATCATGGGGTTGCTTATGGCAGTGGCCATCTTTTTCTTATCCTCCCAAGCCTGTCCCAGAATATGGGCGAACTCTTTCATATTGCCCTCCAACAGGGCTCTCTTCATATCCACTGCGCTCTGCCGTATGCGGTGCATGGCCTCGACAGCCTGAGTATTGCCTTTGCTGGTGTTTTTCTGCTGTTCCTCAATGATTGCAGCCGAGGAACGTGAAGCCCCTGTATAATAGAGCACTATCGATGATTCCAACTCATCAACTATCCAGCGCTTGACACGCAGAGGGTTTACTATCACGTTTCCGTCCGTGAGGAACTCCATGAAGTTGAATCCGCCGAAAGCTGCAGCGTACTGATCCTGCTTGCCTCCGCTCAGGGACAGGTCCACGCGCTCAATCAGATAAGCCAGACGGGCAATCTCATAATCACCCATAGGCAGGTTGAACCACTCCACAAAGGCCTTGAGTATGCAGACTACCATAGTGGACGAAGAACCCAGTCCGCTGCCTGCGGGAGCATCCGAGTAGGTCGTTATCCTGCAAGCCTTGGGTCTGATTCCGAAATCCTTTACCACACGGTTGAACACTCCCTTGTGCAGGTCAAGCACTCCGTCAATAGGCAGAGAGTCTGACAGGGTATAGGATTTGCTCTGGCCCAGGTCAGTAGCAGTCAGTGTAACCGTATTGTCATCGGTCTCCTCGATGGTGCAGTATGCGTACAGATTTATGGTGGCATTCAGTATCAGTCCGCCGTACAGGTCACTGTAAGGCGACACGTCGCTTCCACCGCCCGCAAAACCTAAACGCAATGGCGCTTTGCTTCTTATTATCATAGCGTTGATTCCAGAATATGCAAAAGTATCATTTTTTTACAAAGGGAACAACCGGTTCGGTGTAGAACCGTATAATCCTTTCTACTGATCGTCGGCACACAGGGCAGAACTCCGGACAGGTGTTGGTGTGCATGCGGCAGTCAAACGATCCGCGCCACACTCCCTTGGACATATATCCGCCACCCTCATATAGGCCAACGGGCGGTAGCTTGGACACGGCCTCGCGCTGTTGCTCATCCATCATGTCGCGCGGGTCATTGACCGGTACGGGAGTGGGCTGGCTGACATTGGCCGGAATCATGTCCTTCCATTTGCTGCCGAAATCAACCAATGTTGTCAGGTTAGGCTCCCAGGGCTCAGTCTGAGCGTTGTAGTACTGCTCATACTGGTCGTCATAGTAGTACTCATCGGCCAATCCCCCGAAGCTGTGGCCGAACTCATGAACCACGACAGGGGCAAACTGCGCATGGTGGGCAGTAGTAAGGGTATAGGAGTTGAAAATGCCACCTCCTCCATAAACATCGGTATTGGCCAGGATTATTATGTGCTCATACGGAACCCCAGCCAGTTTATCATGAAGTTGCCTTAATCGCAGCGTGGTCAGGTAACGGTCGGAGTAGAATGTGCTGAAATGGGAACTCAGTGCCGTTTCGGTCCAGTGCCCCTCCAGAGGTACGCTCACCGAACCGTCCTTTGAGGCCAGTTCCACGGCCAGGATATTGAACCGGTCCTGCATCGTCTTGAACGGCTCATGAGAGAGAAGGCTGTTTACGGCAATACCGGCGTCCTTGTAAAAAAGTTCCATTTCATCGGCAGTATAACCTTCGGGTACAATCACCACATCAATGCATTTTTCAGGACTGCCTCCCTGGTGCAGGTATTTCCATTTGGGCGGATTCTGGCCTATCCGGCGTATCAATATGTCCTCGGGGTCGATGGTGTGCCTCAAAGATGAAACCACTTTATTGCAGTTATCAGTGAGCTTAACCTCAACAACCGCTTTAGCGTCAGGCATCGGCAGCAGGAACACGTTCTCGAAACTGCGGTCCACCTGAGTTGCCTCCTCGGTGTTCTGCCACTCCTGGAACAGGGTGGAAAAAGAGTTTCGGTAGAGTGTGTCGCCGGTCCGGGCATCGGTCATCATTATCTGTCCATTACCCTCAAGATACAATTCCTTAAGGTTGACACGCCTGCCTGCCCAACCGTCAATAACATTCAGGTCGTCCAGATAAATCCGGCTCTCCTTACTGTTACCCGAGAAGGTATAGTTTACCCTGAGTGTCTGATCCTGAGCATTTGCTCCGCAAGCCAATGTCAAAGCCAACGCCAACGTTATCTTATTCCTCGTTCGAAACCAACTCATAGTCCATCTGTTTCTTTTCAAGGTTGCAGCGCACCACCTTTATCTTGACATGGTCTCCCAGACGATAACGCTTGCGGGTGCGCTGGCCTGTGATGCAGTAGTTCTTTTCATCGAATTCAAAATAATCGCCGCCCAGAGAACGAATGCCTATCATTCCTTCACATTTGTTCTCTATGATTTCGGCATAGATACCCCACTCGGTAACGCCGCTTATCACGGCATCGAATACCTGTCCCATACGGTCCGCCATATATTCCACCTGCTTGTACTTGATGCTGGCGCGTTCAGCCTGTTCCGCCAGTTGCTCGCGTCCTGAACAGTGTTCGCAGTACTCTTCATATTTGGACTGGTTTACGCTGCGTCCGCCCGAAATGTACCGGGTAAGCAGACGATGTACCATCAGGTCAGGGTAACGGCGTATAGGTGATGTGAAGTGAGTATAATACTTGAATGCCAGACCATAGTGACCGATGTTTTCTGTAGTGTAGCAGGCTTTCTGCATGGAGCGGATGGAGATGGTTTCAATCAGTTCCTGCTCCTTCTTGCCCTTGACTTCGGCAAGCATCCTGTTCATGGACTTGGCCATTTCAACGGGATCGCCGTTGGACTTGAGCCTGTATCCGAACCTGGCTACAAAGTTCTGCAGGTTTTCCATCCGTTCAGGATCCGGTTCGTCATGGACGCGATAGACGAATGTCTTGGGGTTACCGCCCTTGACGTTTCCGATGAACTCTGCCACCGTACGGTTGGCCAGCAGCATAAACTCCTCAACCAGCTGGTTGGCATCCTTTGACTCCTTGAAGAATACGCTGACCGGATGTCCCTTGTCGTCTATGTCAAAACGCACCTCGACGCGGTCAAAACTGAGAGCCCCGTCTGCAAAGCGTTTCTGACGCATTATCTTGGCCATCCTGTCCAGGGTCATGATCTCATTCTTGAGCTCATCACCCGGAAGCGGTTCCTTGCCGCCATTCTGCTCGCGTTCTATTATTGCCTGCACCTCCTCATAGGCAAAACGGCGGTTGCTGCGTATCACGGTACGTACTATACGCGAACGTTTTACCACTGCCGCATCGGTTATTTCAAGAATCACGGAATAGGTAAGCTTATCCTCATCCTGACGCAGGGAACACAGGTTGTTGCACAGCTTTTCAGGAAGCATGGGTATGGTGCGGTCCACCAGGTAAATGGAAGTAGCCCGTTTGAACGCCTCCTTGTCTATTATGCCACCCTCCTGAACATAGAAACTGACATCGGCTATATGTACTCCAACTTCCCAAAGGCCCTTCTTTATGGGACGGATGGAGATGGCGTCGTCAAAGTCCTTTGCATCGTGGGGGTCGATGGTAAAGGTGGTAACGTTACGGAAATCCTCACGGCCTGCCAGGGCTGCATCGGTAATCTGTGAAGAGATGTCGTCGGCGGCCTGCTCCACGTTCTCGGGATAACTGTACGGAAGTCCGTATTCAGCCAAGATGGCATGCATCTCCGTGTTGTTCTCGCCGGCGGCACCCAGTATGTCTATCACCTTTCCCACCGGGTTCCGGTCTGGAGTATCGGGCCATTCCACCACCTTGACCACCGCTTTCTCTCCGTCACGTCCTTTCTTCAGGTTGGCGATGGGGATGAATATATCCTTGTCGGATTTGTCGGGAGTTACAAGATAGGCGAATTTCCCCTTGACCTGGAGTGTACCTACAAAGGTGTCCTTGGCCCTTTTGATTATCTCCGTTACCTCACCTTCGGGGCCGGCATGCGGTCTGCGGGCAAACAACACCACACGTACACGGTCACCGTTCAGGGCGCCTGCCGTATTACGCTCAGCCACAGATACCGGGTCACTTCCGTCGTCGGGAACCAGATAGTTCCGGCCTCCGGCACGACGCTGGAGAACACCCTCCAGGAACTTGCTTTTCTGCAAGAGCTGGAACTGGCCGTCCTTTTCTTTCAGGAAGCCGTCCTCTACCAGATCCAACACTATGTCAAGACACATGCTGCGCATAGGGTGGGTCTTGAGCTTGAGCTCTTCGTAGAGTTTCTTGACGCTTACCGTTCTCTCCTGGTTCTCGCGGAACCATTCCGTTACAAGGTCCGTCATGGTCCTGCGGTTCAGACGGACGCCTCCTTTATATGATCTTCCTCCCATAGTGGTAGTTTTTATTAATTACGAAGATACAAAAATAACACAAAAGGGAAGGTCCTTTCCGTTCACTTTTTTGATTATTTGCCCCAGGAGGCCCGATCCAGACTCCGATAGCCTATAGCTTCAGCAATATGGTTCGGGCGGATTCCGGCGGAATTGTCCATATCGGCAATGGTACGTGCCACTTTCAGTATACGGTCATATGCACGGGCTGACAGGTTGAGTCGATTCATGGCCTCGCCCAACATCCGGATTGATGCAGGTTCTGCATCGGCGTACCTGTGAAGTAGCCTGGAATCCATCTGGGCATTGCAATAAACCCCCTTTTCATCGTGGAATCTGCTGGCTTGGACAGCTCTCGCCCTGATGACGCGCTCCCTTATCTGAGCACTGTTTTCTGCCTTGCAGTCCGATGCCATATCATCGAAACCTACCGGCAGGATCTCGCATTGCAGGTCAAAACGGTCCATCAATGGTCCCGATACCTTGCCAAGATAACGTTCGATAGTAGTGGGGGAGCAGTGACACTCCTTGGTAGGGTGGTTGTAATAACCGCAGGGACATGGATTCATGGATGAAACAAGCATGAACGATGCCGGATATTCCACCCTGTATTTGGCGCGCGATATAACGATTGTCCTGTCTTCAAGCGGCTGTCGGAGGACTTCAAGTGCCGAACGCGTGAACTCAGGGAGCTCATCCAGGAACAGTACCCCGTTATGAGCCAGCGAAATCTCTCCGGGCTGGGCATTTGTTCCTCCGCCGGTAAGAGCCACATTTGATATGGTATGATGCGGGTGCCGGAACGGCCTCTGTGTAATGAGCGCCGCCCCGTTGCCGGTAAACCCGGCCACGGAGTGGATCTTTGTAGTCTCGATGCTCTCCTCCTTGGTAAGTGGCGGCAGTATTGAAGGCAGTGCCCTTGCCATCATGGATTTTCCGCTTCCAGGGGGGCCTATCATTATCAGATTGTGTCCTCCGCAAGCGGCCACTTCAAGCGCCCGTTTTACGCCACTCTGGCCTTTAACATCCTGAAAGTCAAAACCTTGACAATAATGGTCGTTTAATTCAAGACCGGAGCTGTTCTCCACCGGAACGATATGTCCGTTCTTCTGATTGAGCAGGTCTACCACTTCCCTAAGGTTGTGGGCCCCGTAAACTTCAAGACCATCTATGACTGCAGCCTCGGGAGCGTTCTGAGATGGCAGAATAATCCCTTTGAATCCTTCGGAACGGGCTTTTATGGCCATAGAAAGAGCCCCCCTTACCGGTTGCAGCGAACCGTCAAGCCCCATTTCGCCCATAATTACGTAATCATCCAGCAGTTCAGCCGAAATATCCCCTACGGATGCCATTATCACTATGGCCAGCGGCAGGTCATATGCCGCACCCTCCTTGCGGATATCAGCGGGAGCCATGTTGATGATGATTTGGCAGGAAGGGAATTTGTATCCGTTCACATGGAAAGCCGAAACGATACGTTCATGGCTCTCCTTGACTGCACTGTCGGGCAATCCGACAAGGAAGAATCTGATACCGCGCGATGTGCTCGCCTCAATGGTCACGATGTATGCGTCTATCCCCTGGACAGCCGCACCTGATATCTTAATAAGCATGATGATGTTTGTATTAGATTGGTTTAAAGTGTTTTATTTCAAGGTTAACATGAAAGTCATCATTTCCTTATTGTTTTCTGGTTATTTGTCTGACTGTTTGTCTTTGGTTTTTGAAGGACCTGGTCCAGTTGCCTGTCTGTCTCTTCCGGATCGGATGTCTTGAACACCACTCTCTTGGTTCCCGTAAGCAGTATGAATGCCGGCAAGGTCTGTATGTGTGTGTCTGTTATGAGTCTGCTCTCCCAGCCCGAAGGGTCATTGTAAGAGAACCAGCTTACCGTATCATGCAGTATGGCCTCTTTCCATCGATGCGGCTGAACATCTATGGAAACATCTATCGCATTCAGGTTCCTCCCCCTGTATTTTTCCAGGAAGTAATTCAGGGTGTCTCTCGCTTCAAGCCCTTTGCTGCCCATCCATGAAGCCCATACACATACCAGCATATGGTTTATCGAACCTCCCAGCTCTTTGAGCCGAAACTGGTAGCCGGTGGAGTCTTTAATGGAGTAATTGTCCAGATACAGGTTTCCCGGCATGTCCTTATCGAATTCAGATTTCAGGGATACCAGATATGGGGCGTCCTGCATGTTGCCGCTCATACGGCTGACCAGGGCGGTAATGTCTTTCTCTCCGGCATGGTACCTGCGTACCATCTGGTCATATATAAGGAACGGGGTGACCTCCGAAAACGGATCCCTGGTTATGAATGAGTCAATCCTTGCAGCGGTCTGCTCCATTGATGTGTCATTGGCCGCTGCCAGACAGAAAGCCAGATAGGAGTCATTTGCCAGACCTCCCGAGATTGTGTACATGGCGGGGCTTTCGGGAATATGGATCTCCGAACGTATGTCCTTTTCGGCAAACACCGGGAACTGACGGCCATCGGGCAATATCAGTAACAGAGTTGTAACCGTATCCGGACGGAATGACCATCTGAACTGCCCGTCATGGCAGAAAATGGTGTCAACCCTCTGAAACCTGGAATCCATGCCGACAACCAGGATAGAGTCAGAACCATCCTGGACGGTTCCCTGCAGCACGAACATCCCTTTGTGCCTGCCGCACGATACGGCAAGCAACAGCAGAATCGAAGCTATGATTGCAGAAAACCTTGTTTTCATCGGTCAAGTCAAGGTCACCTGGCAGCGCGTTTGCGTTCCAGTTCGTTAAGTATTATCTTGCGCATGCGCATGCTCTTGGGGGTAACCTCCACGTACTCGTCGTTCTTGATGTACTCCAGAGCCTCCTCAAGTGAGAATATCACGGGAGGAGCGATGTGGGCCTTCTCATCGGCACCGCTGGCGCGCATGTTTGTAAGCTGCTTGCTCTTGGTCACGTTGATTACCAGATCCTTCTCATGGACGTGCTCACCTACCACCTGTCCGGCATAAACCTGATCCTGCGGGTTTACAAAGAACTTGCCGCGGTCCTGCAGCTTGTCAAGTGCGTAAGCGAATACGGTGCCGGTCTCCATTGCCACCATTGATCCGTTGGTGCGGCGTTCTATGTCACCTTTGTAAGGCTGATACTCCTTGAAGCGGTGTGCCATTACGGCCTCACCCTGCGATGCGGTAAGCACGTTGGTGCGCAGGCCGATGATACCGCGGGAAGGTATGTCGAACACAATCACCACGCGGTCACCCTGGGTATCCATCGATGTCATCTCGCCCTTGCGTTTGGTGGCCAGGTCAATCATCTTGCTGGCAAACTCCTCTGGTACGCTGATGGTAAGTTCTTCTATAGGCTCGCAGGTGCGGCCTTCAATCTCCTTCATGATAACCTGGGGCTGGCCCACCTGGAGCTCGTAACCCTCGCGGCGCATGGTCTCTATAAGTATGGAAAGGTGCAGCACACCGCGGCCGGATACTATCCACTTGCCGTCCTCCTCGGTGCGGCGTACGCGCAAGGCCAGGTTCTTGTCCAGTTCCAGGTTCAGGCGGTCCTGGATATGGCGGGATGTCACGTACTTTCCCTCCTTGCCGAAGAAAGGAGAGTCGTTTATGCTGAAGAGCATACTCATGGTAGGCTCGTCGATTGCTATAGGGGGCAGGGGATCGGGGTTCTCGGCATCGCAGATGGTATCGCCTATCTCAAACTTGTCAAGACCTACTATGGCGCAAATATCACCTGCCTCGACTGTAGGAACGCGCTTGCGGCCCATACCCTCGAATGTATGCAGTTCCTTTATCTTGACCTTCTCCTTGCTGCCGTCACGGTGTGCCAGCGTGCAGGTCATGCCTTCATTCAGCACTCCGCGGTTTACGCGGCCCACTGCGATACGGCCAGTGTATGATGAGTAGTCAAGTGATGTAATCAGCATCTGCAGGGTGCCCTCCTCCTGTTTGGGAGCGGGGATATGCTCTATGATTGCATCCAGCAGAGGCAGTATGTTGCCGGTGGGCTGTTTCCAGTCGTTACTCATCCAGTTCTGCTTGGCCGATCCGTAAAGTACGGGGAAATCCAGCTGTTCCTCAGTAGCATCAAGAGCGAACATCAGGTCAAACACCATCTCATAAACCTCCTCGGGACGGCAGTTGGGCTTATCTACCTTGTTTACTACAACTATCGGCTTAAGACCTATCTGCAGAGCCTTCTGCAAAACGAAACGGGTCTGAGGCATGGGGCCCTCAAAGGCATCGACCAGAAGGATGCAGCCGTCGGCCATGTTGAGCACGCGCTCCACCTCACCGCCGAAATCGGAGTGTCCCGGAGTGTCTATTATGTTGATCTTGGTATCCTTATAAGTAATAGATACATTCTTGGACAGGATGGTTATGCCGCGCTCGCGCTCCAGGTCATTGTTGTCGAGCATGAGCTCTCCCTTGGCCTGATTGTCGCGGAACAGGTGTCCGGCCAGCATCATCTTGTCAACCAGTGTTGTCTTACCGTGGTCAACGTGGGCAATGATAGCGATATTGCGTATGTTCATATATATATGTTTGTGTTTCGGGGTGCAAAGTTACGGCAAAAATGTCATAAAATTCATTGTCAGTTAAAAAACAAGAGTTATCTTTGCGCCCGCTAAACGAGTTTTCACATTATTTTTAAGAAAATGTATTTAGACAAAGAGAAAAAACAAGAGATCTTTGGACAATACGGAAAGTCCAACACGGATACTGGCTCACCCGAAGCCCAGATAGCCTTGTTCTCATACCGTATTTCCCATTTGACGGAACATCTTAAGGAGAACCGTAAGGATTATAGCACTGAAAGGGCACTGACCCAGCTGGTAGGTAAGCGCAGGAGACTGCTCAACTACCTCAAGGAGAGAGACATCGAGCGCTACCGCGCCATCATCAAGGCTCTCGGTCTGCGTAAGTAAGGCTAGACAAGAAAAAGAGGGGTTGACTCAGCGAGCCAACCCCTCTTTTTCATTACCTTTGCAAACCTAAATAAAATTTACATGAACGAACTATATTCAAACCTGCCATACAAGGTGGCAGACATTAAGCAGGCTGAGTTTGGCCGCAAGGAGATTGAGATGGCTGAGAAGGAGATGCCCGGACTCATGGCTCTCCGTGACAAGTACCGTGATTCAAAACCTCTGAAGGGTGCCCGCATAATGGGCTCGCTGCATATGACCATTCAGACTGCGGTCCTTATTGAGACACTGTACGAACTGGGTGCCGAAATCCGCTGGTGCTCATGCAACATATATTCCACACAGGATCATGCCGCTGCAGCCATTGCGGCTGCGGGGAGTGCCGCCGTGTTTGCCTGGAAGGGCGAGACGGCCCGGGAATACTGGTGGTGCACACTGCAGGCCATGAACTTTCCTGAAGGAGGTCCCAATATGATTGTGGATGACGGTGGTGACGCAACTCTCATGATACATCTGGGCGTAAAGGGAGAGAAAGACCCCAAGGCCTTGGACTATGAGGCCCAGTCGGCCGATGAGCGTGAGCTTCTGGCCGCACTAAAGGAGGTAGCCAAGGTAAAGGGTAACACCTACTGGCAGGATATGGCCAGGAACATAAAGGGCGTAAGCGAGGAGACCACCACAGGCGTACACCGTCTGTATCGAATGCAGCAGAACGGAGAGTTGCTGTTTCCGGCATTCAACGTGAATGATTCCGTAACCAAGAGCAAGTTTGACAACCTTTACGGCTGCCGCGAATCATTGGCCGACGGTATCAAGCGCGCCACTGATGTGATGATAGCCGGTAAGGTTTGCGTTGTGGCCGGTTACGGTGAAGTGGGCAAGGGTTGTGCCCAGAGCATGCGCTCATACGGAGCCCGTGTGCTTGTAACCGAGATTGACCCAATCTGTGCCTTGCAGGCAGCCATGGAGGGATATGAGGTGGTCACCATGGAGGAGGCTGCACCCCTTGGCAACATATTCGTAACCACAACTGGTAATATAGACGTTATCACCACAGATCATCTCAAGGTTATGCCCGACCAGGCAATAGTCTGCAACATAGGCCACTTTGACAGCGAGATCCAGGTGGATAAACTCAAGAAGATACCAGGCATCAGGTGCCAGAACGTAAAGCCTCAGGTGGACCGTTACTTCTTCCCTGATGGTCACAGCATAATCCTTCTGGCCGATGGCCGACTGGTCAACCTGGGTTGCGCCACAGGTCATCCCAGTTTTGTGATGAGCAACAGTTTCACCAACCAGACCCTGGCTCAGATTGAACTCTTCAACAAGCAGTATCCGGTTGACGTATATCGTCTGCCCAAGCATCTGGATGAGGAGGTGGCACGTCTGCACTTGGAGCGCATCGGCGTCCATCTGTCCAAGCTTACCCAGGCCCAGGCCGATTATATTGGAGTACCCGTAGAGGGTCCGTATAAGGCAGAACACTACAGGTATTAAAAAATTGACAATTGATAATTGACAATTATTAAGTGACATGATTGAGAGGAAGACGATAGTGGTTTATGGGGCATCGAGCGCGGAGGCGGAGAAGGTGTTCGTTGATGCGGCTTATGAGTTGGGCGGACTTATAGCAAAAACCGGCAGGAGGCTGGTTTCCGGGGCAGGCAGTACCGGACTTATGGCTGCAGTCGAGGACGGCGCCCTGGACGCAGGCGGTGTCTCCATAGGTGTCATACCTCAGTTTATGGTAGACAACGGCTGGCTTCATCAGGGGCTCACCGAAACCATAATAACTCCAAGCATGCATGAGCGTAAGAGACGCATGTCCCAGATGGCCGATGCCGTGGTAGCACTGCCCGGCGGTACCGGGACATTCGAGGAATTGTTCGAAATTATTACCTGGAAGATGCTTGGCCTGTTTGTCAAGCCGATAGTTATCCTCAATACGGACAACTATTATGATCCTCTGCTCCGGATGCTTGACCGGACAGCAGACCGCCATTTCATGAATCCCGTCTTCAGGAAACTGTGGGATGTGGCCATGACTCCCGAAGAGGCCCTTTCTCTTGTGGATTCCATTCCGGACTGGACTGATACGACAAGTAAGATCAACATGGACAAGTGATGCTGTTAACCCCTCTTGTCAGTATATCCGATACCCTGCAGGTCAATGACTGGTTCCTGTCTGTAACCATTCTGACTCTGCTGCTCATGCTTCTGATAATGGGACCATACAGATATGCTTATCTGGATTCGGTGTCATCAATGTTCAGGTTGAAGAATCCGGATGGCGATATCAGTTACCCTCTGCTTTTCAACCTTGGGTATCTGCTGATATTCATTCTCTCATGTATCAGCATAGGAATAGCGGTTTCGGTATATTTTCATGCCGGCTCAGTCGGGAATCCATCCGGCATGATGACACTCTTATGGTATTCGGTTTGTTTTCGAGGCGGTTTGCCTGTTCGTCAGGCTGTCACTCATAACAGCGTTCAATACAGTCCTTTACAATAAGCAGGTAATAACTATCAAGCCTGGCCGATGGAACTGTTTTTTCGTCATGACGGTATCAGTGTCCTGCCTGTTCGTCCTGTTGGCATCACTTCTGGTCCTGTTCCTTGACCTGCCCGTCATTATACTGCCTGTTCTTGCAGTAATCATATGGCTTTTAGCCTTTTTCGGAAGGTTTTTCAAGATAAAAACCACCTTATTCAAGAATAAGCGTTCAAATTCAGGATTTATTTTGTACCTTTGTGCATCCGAAATAGCACCTGTTTATATAGAGTATGTGCTATTTGGCATTTTATTTGGTCTAATTTAAATCCTACAGCCTTGAAAGTAAAGAAGGTTCTCATTTCACAGCCGCAGCCCACAACGGGCAAGTCTCCCTATTTTGACTTAGCTGAGAAATATGGTGTTGAGTTTGTGTTCAAACCCTTTATCCGGGTTGAGCCGCTGACAGCTAAAGAGTTCAGGCAGCAACATGTCAATATTCTTGACCACACTGCTGTGGTTTTCACATCACGCCATGCTGTAGATCATTTCTTCCAGTTGTGTGCCGAAATGAGAATAACCATTCCGGAGGACATGAAGTATTTCTGCATCACAGAGACCGTATCTCTATATATCCAGAAGTATGTCCAGTACCGCAAACGCAAGGTTTTCTTCGGCAATACAGGAAAGGTCGACAGCCTCATGGCCCCTATCCTCAAGCATAAGACTGAAAGGTATTTCATTCCGATGTCAAACGTTCATACCGGTGAACTCAAGGACCTTCTCGATGCAAACAAGATAGCCCATACGGAGGCCATAATGTACCGCACGGTCAGCAATGAGTTCCAGGCAGGCGAACTTGACGACTTCGATATGCTGGTATTCTTCAGTCCCGCAGGAATAGACTCACTCAAGCAGAATGCACCTGACTTCGTTCAGGGAGAAAAAGTGATAGGCTGTTTTGGCGGGACCACAGCCAAGGCCATCCGTGATGCTGGCCTGCGTCTGGATATTGAGGCTCCGGTACCCGGAATCACCTCCATGTCTGCCGCAATTGATACCTGGTTTGCAGCCAACCAGAAAAAGTAATTCAAATCTCATATCAACGGGTCCCATCAATCAGGTACTTTGCCTGGAATGGAACCCGTTTCTGTTTCATGGCTACCGGGGCATACAGATTTACCAAGCAGGAGCGTTTGTGCAGCAGTAAGCTCACTGACAGACTGTTCAGTCAGGGAAACCGCCAGATAGCGGTGTTTCCCGTAAGGTTGGTTTGGCTCCTGGTCGATGAGTCCGAACAGAGTGGTGTCCGGATTCTCATAAGCGCTCCCAAGCGGAATTTCCATCACGCGGTAGACAGGAACAGGATCAAGCGCCAGATCCGCGAGTTCTATCGTACGTCTTCGGTAGAGCTCAAGGAGATTGTCGCCAGGCGTGGGAAAGGGCTGGTACTTGCATTCCTTTACAACGACAACCGGTTGTGGGATTCCGACAAGCTGGCCCCACGGCTTCAGGCGGCATTGGGAAAATTACAGGAAACACTCTTGGAATGATGCGCAAGCTGTTAAATATTTTTACCAAATCACTGAGTTGGTTGCTGATGCTTCCCATCAGGTTCTACAGGGCTTATATATCTCCCCTGAAACCTCCCTCCTGCAGGTTTACCCCCACATGTTCGGAGTACGCCATCCAGGCTATTACAAAACACGGTCCGTTCAAGGGTACATGGCTCGCCGTCAAACGTGTCCTGCGCTGTCATCCATGGGGCGGCTCCGGGTATGATCCGGTTCCTTAAATTGAGAATTCAGAATTGGGAATAGTTGATATACATACTCACGTTTTGCCGGAGGAGCCCGGAACGGCACTGGTGTGCATAGGATGCGGACCGTTGCCACAGGAGGATGGACATTGGTTTAGCGCAGGCCTCCATCCCTGGGATGTGAGCGGGCATTCTGACAATCAACTGGGAATATTGGAGGATCTGCTTGCGAATCCTGCGGTCAGGGCGGTCGGAGAGTGCGGATTCGACACGCTGAAGGGACCTTCGCACGATCTGCAGGAACAGGCCTTCGTGCGCCAGTGTCAGCTGTCGGAACGGTACGGAAAGCCGATGATATTGCATGTTGTACGTGATTTTGACAGTGTAATCAGGCTGCATAGGCAGCTCAGGCCAGGACAGCCCTGGCTCATTCACGGATTCCGGGGAGGGCCGGAGCAGATGCGCCAGCTTCATGCCGACGGGCTATTGGTTTCTTTCGGCTCAAAATACAATCCGCTATCACTTGGCGGGGTTCAGCCGGACCGGCTTTTTCTGGAAACCGACGGTGTGGGAGATATCGGTGACATTATCCGCGATGCTGCCAGGCTGAGGTCCCAATCAGTTGAATCGGTCAAGCAGACAATCACCGCCAACGCGTTGAATTTCCTTCAGCGGAGTTTCTGAAACAAAAGCCCCCGCCTATTGCTTCTTTAAGCAAAGAATAGTATATTTGCGCACTTTATTAAAAATCTAAAATCATAACGATGACTAATTTTGTTGAAGAACTGACCTGGAGAGGTATGATTCACCAGATGATGCCCGGTACCGATGAACTGCTGAGCAAGGAACAGGTAACCGCCTATGTGGGATTTGATCCCACTGCCGATTCCCTCCATATCGGACACCTGTGCAGCATCATGATATTACGCCATTTCCAGCGTTGCGGCCACAAGCCCCTGGCACTCATCGGCGGCGCCACCGGAATGATAGGTGACCCCAGCGGAAAATCGCAGGAGCGCAACCTCCTGAACGAGGAGACACTCAAGCACAACGTAGAGTGCATCCGCAAACAACTGGGTAAGTTCCTGGATTTTGACAGCGACGCTCCCAACAAGGCGGAACTTGTAAATAATTATGACTGGTTGAAAGATGTCACTTTCCTGGATTTCTCCCGTGACATCGGAAAGCATATAACCGTCAATTACATGATGGCAAAGGATTCCGTAAAGAAGCGTCTGAACGGTGAGGCCCGTGACGGACTCTCCTTTACCGAGTTCACGTACCAGTTGCTTCAGGGATATGATTTCCTTTATCTCAACGAGCATAAGAACTGCAAGCTCCAGATGGGCGGTGCCGATCAGTGGGGAAACATAACCACCGGTGCCGAACTTATCCGCCGGATCAACGGAACGGAGTGCTTTGCACTGACATGCCCGCTCATCACCAAGTCAGACGGCACCAAGTTCGGAAAGACCGAGGGAGGAAACGTATGGCTCAATCCTGAGTACACATCACCCTACAAATTCTATCAGTTCTGGCTGAACGTAAGCGATGAGGATGCCAAGCGCTATATCAAGATATTCACCAACATCAGCAAGGAGGAGTGTGAGTCTCTGACAGCGGAGCATGATGCCGCTCCCCATCTGCGCCTGATACAGAAACGTCTGGCCAAGGACGTAACCTGCATGGTTCACAGTGAGGCCGATTACAAGGCAGCCGCCGAGGCTTCGGAGATCCTTTTCGGCAACAATGCAGGGACAGATGACCTTAAGAGCATAGACGAGTCGATGCTTCTGACCGTATTCGAGGGTGTGCCCCAGTTCCGTTTCAGCCGCGAAGTCCTGAGGCAGGATGTCAAGGCTTCGGATTTCCTGACTGATATCTGCCCCGTATTCTTCAGCAAGAGTGAGGCCCGCAAGATGATGCAGGGCGGAGGCGTATCGGTCAACAAGGAGAAGACGTATGACCATTCCCGCGTTTTTACCGAGGCCGACCTTGTGGATGATCGCTATATCGTGTTGCAGAGAGGAAAGAAAAACTACTATCTGCTGATAGCCGAATAAGGGAAAAACCCTATCTTTGCAAGCCCGTTAAGGGATAAGGCGATTGTCGTATGGTGTAATGGCAGCACAACAGGTTTTGGTTCTGTTTGTCCTGGTTCGAATCCGGGTACGACAGCTTTTTTGAGGAAATTTCCACTGTTCGGAACAATTCTTAATGTTATTGACACGTTTCTGACGCCCCATGCCGGAAACGTGTCATATCTTTGTGCCGTAAGTTTTCATGCACATATTTGGTTAGTAATTGACTTTCGTGATGTCTGGACTCCGGTCTGCGAAGATGAGGACAAGGACTTTTAAAAGGGGCCGCTAAAACCGGCCTCTTTTTTTGATTTTAACATTTCGGACATTGACAAAAATGCAAAATCAGATAGCTGTAGGCTATTTTTTGTCTTTTTATTAAAAAAATGGAAATAAAACTATTACAAAAGCAAAAAAATAGTTAACTTTGGCCGCTAACTCGAATTTTAATAATAATAAAATAACCAATCAAGCTTATGAAAAAGCGTTATCTTTTTCCCGCCGATTACATGGCAGATCCCTCTGTACACGTGTTCAACGGCAGGGTTTACATCTATCCTTCTCATGACTGGGAATGCGAAAACGTCGAGAACGACAACGGCGACCAGTATGTCATGAAGGATTATCATGTCCTTTCCACCGATGACATTATGAACGGTGAGGTTGTTGACCATGGAAAGGTCATAGGTCTGGAAGATATTCCATGGGCTGGCCGCCAGCTTTGGGATTGCGATGTCCAGGAGTATGAAATCGAGGTTCCCACCAATGCGGAGGAGCAGTCAAAGGGGATGGGTTTCAGCAAGAAGGTGAAGCGTTATATCATGTACTTCCCGATGAAGGACCGCAATGATGTGTTCCATTGGGGTACAGCCATCGCTCAGCGTCCCGAGGGCCCGTTCATTCCAAATCCGGCTCCGGTTGCAGGCAGCTACAGCATTGACATGTGCGCTTTCCGCGATGATGCAGACGGTGAGGTCTATGTTTATTTCGGCGGTCTCTGGGGCGGTCAGCTTCAGCGCTACAAGGACAATATCCACCTTGAGACACCCTATCTGCCGGAGGGAAAAGAGGATTCCCTGCCCAGCCGTTGCGTACGTCTTACCAGGGACGGCCTGAACTTTGCAGAGGCTCCGCGTCCTATCCAGGTGGTTGACGGGAATGGTAATCCTCTCAAGGCCGATGATCCGCACCGCTTCTTCGAGGCATCATGGATGCACAAATACAAAGGCAAGTATTATTTCTCATATTCAACCGGCGACAGCCATCTGCTGTGCTACGCTACCGGTGACAACCCTTACGGTCCATTCACTTATCAGGGCGTTATCCTAACCCCTGTGGTAGGCTGGACCACACATCATTCGATCATTGAATACAAGGGCAAGTGGTATCTGTTCCATCATGACAGTGTGCCTTCGGGCGGAAAGTCATGGCTCCGTAGCCTTAAGGTCTGTGAACTTGAGTATGATGCCCAGGGGCACATCAAGACCATCGAAGGTATTGATAAGGAATGATACAGGATAACGGATTATTTAATTAACAAACTTTATAATGAAACAGATTAATTCTCTAAAAAACCGTTTCGGGTTAATCGGGGTAATCATGGCTTTCCTGGCCACTTCATTCGGTGTTACATCATGTAGGCCGGACTTTGATTTGGACAGAAGGATGCCTTCGTGGCTCGGAACAAGTATCTATGAGACCCTTGACGAAGGTTTTTATCAGAATGACACTGCCAATTCAGGTAAGTTCTACACATTCAAGACCTTCGTAAGGCTTATCGATGACTTGGGTCAGAAGGATATCCTGGCCAAGACAGGTAGTAAGACTCTCTTTGTAGCCAGTGATGAGGCATTTGAGGAATTCTTCAGGAACTGCCCCTTTAAGGGAGTCAGCAGTTATGATGATTTGACCGAAGCCCAGAAGAAGATGATTCTGAACGGCTCGATGCTTAACAACGTCTATCAGGTGGCTATGCTTTCAAGCAGCCCCGGTGGTGAGCAGAATCCTCCTTTGCTGGGTAACTGTATGCGCAGGGTATCGGCTTCACAGACACTGGATTCAATTCCTGTCGTTTTACCCGATGATCTGCCTGACAACCCCTTCTGGACCTATCAGCGTGAGAAGTCAGACAAGGGTATCGTACTCCTGCAGGACGGAACCAACAGACCTCTTGTTTTCTTTGTTCCCAAGTTCATGCAGATGCATGGTCTGGACAATGACGACTATGATTTCCTTTTCCGTCTTGGCGGTTACAGCCTTCCCGGAAAATACAGGCCTCCTCACGATCCGGACAATGCAAGTGTCAACGGTGCAACCATTGAGAAAGCTAACAAGAAGTGTTACAATGGATTCCTTCACGTTATGTCGCAGGTCGTATATCTTCTTCCCAATATGGCCGAAGAGCTTCAGAATAATGACAGCACCAAGATATACAGTTCAATTATAGAGCGTTTCTCAGCTCCTTCGTATGTCAGATCTGAGAGAGCAAACAGGGATCAGAACATCAGGAACATGATTGATAATCCCAACTCAAAGATATCTCAGGCTGTCAAGGACGCTATGGATGCCAGCAATGACTCCGTATACGTCAAGAAGTATCTGTCACAGCGCGCCAATCCTTCATCAGGTAACGGCAGCAGCGGCAATGCCTCTCCTTTCCAGAATGACGTTTGGGGCAATACGCTCCTGGCAACAAATGAGCTCCTTAAGTTTGATCCGGGATGGAACAGCCTGTTGCCACCCAGCAGCAATGAAGCAGCAATTGCACTGCAGGAGGACATAGCAGTCATGTTTGTTCCAAAAGATGAAGCTCTTAAGGAATGGTGGCTTGAAGGTATAGGTGCCAAGCTGAGAGAAAGATACGGTGATCCGACATTGGCAGGCCGTACAAACCTTTCTACAGATGAGGTTATCCAGGATATGAAGGGAGTTCCTCTGGGAGTTATCGTTGAGTTGGTCAACAACAATATGCAGAACTCTCTCATATCTTCCGTTCCCAGCAAGTTCGCAACCGTGCTCGATGATGCCCAGGATCCGTTCTTCGGTCCCAAGACTACACGTGCTGATGCAGAGAAATCAATCGATGATGTTGCCATGTGCTGCAACGGTGCAATATATTTTACTAATAAGGTATATTCTCCTACCGCTTACAAGTCAGTATCATATCCTGTCCTTGTAAATGAGAAGCTTAAGGTTATCAACTGGGCTGTCAAGGACGTCAAGCTGGCATACAAGGCATATCTGAATTCAACCGTTGCCGAGTACAGTTTCTTTGTTCCGATAGTTGATACCACAGGAGTATTTGAAGGCAAGATGGTTTGGATCGATCCTTCTTCGTTCTACCTTAAGAAGTACAAGACAACCGAGCCAATCGGCAATATCAAGGCCCTTGCTTTCAGCTATGGCAAATACGGCGGAAAGGAGACAGTTATGGCCGATGTATATAACTACAACGATACGACCGGTCAGTTCACTCCTACCGGTGAGACCTTAAGGGCTAATGACGGTTCTTCGACCGAGGATGCCGCAACCAGGATTATCCGCAACCGCCTCCTTGACCTTATAGATTACCATATTGTAATAGGTGAAGTTGAGGCAGACTCAGTTCCGCAGGTTACAATCGGCGGCAAGAAGTACTCCTATTTCAAGACCAAGGGTGGCGGAACCATCAGGTTCAAGAACTCAGCATCATTTGGCGACATCGATGACATGGAGGTTGCCGGTGGCTGGCAGATTGAAAATGAGGGTCAGTCTGAAGATGTCCAGAGACCTGTAAAGATCATTGAGCGTGTTGACCTTAACAAGAAGACATCAAAGAATGACGGTAACGGTAGAACCTATATCATTGACCGTCCTCTGCTTCCGGCAAGAATGTCTGTCTATGATATCGTATCCGATACGGTCACTTATCCTGAGTTCGCCGCATTCTTCAGGCTGATGAATGAGGCCCAGATATTCTCAACCAGGTCAAACCGTCATGATATTGCTTCACTTAGGGCTATAACCACATTCAGTGCTTATCACTATACGGTATACGTTCCCAAGAATGCCACGGTACAGGCACTTATTGACAGCAAGAAACTGATTTTCTCTTCGGAACTCGATGCTATTGACAATCAGTTCAAGAACTATCAGACTCAGCTGAACAGGGCCTACAGAGGTGTTGAGAACAGAGACAGTCTTGTGTTCAGTGATCTGGCTGATTCAATCCTCAAGATATCAGAGAAGTATTACGGAATCACAGACAGGAATGTCATAATAGAATCACTTAAGGCCAAGAAGGCATCCGATTCGCCAACTATGGCTTTCTCAGACATGAAGAGAGACCAGCTTATCAACTTTGTCAAGTATCACATCCAGGATAACTCGGTTTATGTGGGTGCCAGCTTCAATGCCGGTGTTGATGAAGAGACAGGTGTAAAGGTTCAGAAAGCCAAATATGAGACCGCCTACCTGAAAGGCCGCCAGTTTGTAAAACTAATGGTTAAGGGTGGCGATTCCATCGAACTTACCGACCAGAAGGGTAATGTCAGAAGAGTTGTTACTGATACTACCACTCCTTCAGGTAAGCCCTATTATAATATAATGTGTCGTGAGTATGAGATCAAACCTATTACCGATAATAGGGAGTTGACAGATCAGAATTATGCTACCGACTTCTTGATTGAGGCTGCTTCGAATGCTGTTGTCCATCTGATTGACGCTCCGTTGTGCAGCGGTGACTTTAATTTCTAATCAGCAAACATAATTACAATGAAATATTATAACGGATTATTGAAATGGGCGATGGCCATGATTCTGGTCTTTCTGCCCGGTTTGCTTAAGGCACAGAAGGCCGGCGACGTAATCAGTGGTGTTATCTCTGATGCCGAAGGCCCGATGATGATGGTGAATGTGACAGAGAGAGATGAGGCCGACCGTATCGTAGCACATGCCATTACCGACATGGAGGGTAACTTCTCTTTCCGTCTGGTGAATCCTAAGGACAAATTGTCTATATCCTATGTAGGTTATGACCCGGTGGTCATTCCTATCGACAAGCTCTATTTTGAGATCACCATGAAGGAGCAGGGCGATCTTCCCTCTGTAGAAATCGTGGCAGATCGTTTGACAGAAACTGATGGTCTGAAGATTCCTGTAAAGGAGGATTCACGTGTAATCCAGACCATCAACATGGAGGACTTCGAGGCCCTCGGTATCACAACAGTCGATGAGGCTCTCGCCGGTCAGGTAGCCAGCCTTGACATCGTGTTTGACTCTGGTGACCTTGGTGCACGTTCAACCATGCGTCTGCGTGGTCAGTCAACACTTACCGGTGATGGTAACCCGCTTATCGTAATTGACGGTCAGATCCTTACCATCGACCAGAATACAGCCAACCAGTTTGCTGACGGACTTGACCAGTACCTCAATCAGAGTATGCAGGAGCAGGCCGACCAGGATCGTCTGGCTGAGTTGTTGAGCATCAACCCGTCGGATATCGCCACAATATCCTTCCTTAAGGATGCTGCCGCAACAGCTCTTTGGGGTATCCGCGGTGCCAACGGTGTCATGGAGATCAAGACCAAGCGCGGTCAGCGTGGTAAGACTCGTGTAAACTACTCATACAGACTTAACCTGAACTTCCAGCCGGATGGATACAGGTATCTTAACGGAGACCAGTACACCATGTTCGTCAAGGAGGCTCTGTTCAACCCGCATCTTGATGATGACAGAGGCAGTGCCACTAATATTCCTGAGATCAACTACGTAATGGATGACTTCCCGGATGCACAGATGTGGAATGACAATACAGACTGGGTATCTGCAGTAAAGAAGGTAGGTGTATCACAGTCACACAACGTATCGGTATCCGGTGGTGGTGACAAGGCAAGCTTCCGTATATCAGCAGGTTTTGATGATGAGACCGGTTCTGTGATAGGTCAGAAGATGAACCGATTCACAACCCGTGTAAACTTTGACTACTATATTTCAGAGCGTATCAGGGTTTCAACCAACTTCTCATTGTCATACTCCAACAACCGCCGAAGCGGTAACACAGCTGTAAACTCAGCTCTTCAGATGATGCCTAACCTGGCCATCTATTATCAGGACAGGTATACCGGCGAATCAACGGGCGAGTATTACCTGATGCCCAGCAGCACTTCAAGCGAGCTGCCTACCCAGAGCAATCCTCTTCAGGAGGCCGAACTCAGGGAGAACTACAGCATCAGCATGAATGTCAACCCGGACTTCAGTCTCACATACAACCTATTGGGTCTTGAGGCTGACAAGACACGTCTTACTTACAATGCTTCGGTTAACTTCGGTGTTTCCAACAGCAGCAGCGAGGGTTATACGCCGCAGGCTCTTTCCAGAACAGGTTGGAGAGATAACAGCGCTAACCAGGCAACTGTAAGTTCAAACAAGAACTCATCAATCAATACTTCACATTCACTTACTCTCCAGCCGTATCTGAAGAACCGTAACCATTCATTAATGATGATGGCCCGAATGACTGTCAGAAACAGCAACGGTAAGGGTCAGAACATGGGTGTCAGCGGTCTTCCTTCAGGCCCCTTCAAGTCTCCAGGTCTGGACGGACGCATCACCAGCATGAGTACCAGCGCCAGCCGCAGCCGCGGTATCGACGCATCAGGTCAGGTGCACTACTCATATAAGAGTAAGTATTCATTAACCTTTACCCTTACTTCAAACGGTACCACCAGAACCGGTAATGCCAAGAAGTGGGGTACATTCCCTGCCGCTTCGGCACGCTGGAACATCTCTGATGAGAAATGGTTTGACCGTATCCGTGAAAGCGGTCTGCTGACAATGGCCGGTTTCAACGTAAGCTGGGGATTCCAGGGTAACGCTCCCGGTGGCGACGATATGTTCCGTAGCCGTTATTCATCAGGAAGCTCATATCTGAGTACTACCACAATCTATCCTGCCAATATCCGTCTCAGTGACTTCCAGTGGGAGGAGCAGACACAGTGGAACTTCGGTCTTAACCTGGGACTGTTTGATGACAAGCTGAGTGCAAACATCAACTTCTATCACAAGGTTTCTGACAAGCTGATCAACAGCGGATATCCTATTCCTTCATCTTCAGGTTTCACATCACTCGCTGCTGTCAACGACGGTAAGATGATGAACGAGGGTTGGGATCTTTCGCTGAATGCCGGTCGTATCTATTCGACCAAGCTGTTCGGCAAGGAATTCAGCGTGGGCGGTAACATCAACTTCAGTGACAATACCAACCAGGTACTTGAGATGAATGATGTTATCCTTAGGAGCTGGCAGAAGGAGTATAACTACTCAAGTCACGGCTCAAGCTCATATCTGTCATACGTGGCACTCAAGAACTCATACGGTTCAATGTACGGATTCAAGTTCAAGGGTGTTTACCAGTACAGTGATTACAGTGAGGTTGAGATACCCGGCGTAAGCGGTCCCAATGCTCCTGTTGTCAAGGATGCTGAGGGCAATATCATAACCAACTCAAAGGGTATGCCCAAGAAGATGGCCTACGGTTATGGTAAGCTGAGCGGCAATCCGTATTATTTCGTCGGCGGTGATGTCGCCTATGAGGATATCAACCACGATGGTAATATAGATGAGCTTGATATAGTATATCTGGGCAGTTCACTTCCCAAGATCAACGGTGGATTCAGCCTTCGTATGTCATGGGGCCGTCTGTCATGGAACAACAGTTTCAACTTCCGTTGGGGTAACAAGATCGTGAACGCTTCACGTCTGGAGGCAGAAGCTCCCCGTACCCTGCGTAACGTGATGGCAGCCATCAACTGGCGCTGGCGCGTTGAGGGTGATATAACTGATGTTCCCCGTGCCCTTTATGACTGGGGTTACAACGACCTGGGTTCCGACCGTTTCGTAGAGGACGGTTCATTCCTCCGTTGGAATTCTACATCATTCAGTTATTCTCTCAATCCTCAGTTTGTAAAGAAGATACACCTGAGCAGTTTGAGCTTTAACTTCAACCTGAACAATCTGGTAACATGGACCAAGTATACAGGTCTTGATCCAGAGGTCAGTGCCGGTCGTGGTCAGGTGGCAACGGATAACAGCCGTACTCCGCGTTCCAGAAGGGTTACTTTTGGCGTAAACGTACAGTTCTAACTTTAAAAGGATGCTAAGATGAAAAATATTAAATCTTTATTGTTAGCCGCACTGGTGGGTTTATCATCCACTTCGTGCAATGATTTCCTTGAACTGGAGCCTCTTAATGACATAGTTCTGGAAAACTTCTGGACTGACAAATCTGACGTAGAGAGTGTGTTGCTGGGTGCATACAGTGCCCTGGAAAAATCCGACTGCCTGCTCAGAATGGTCATTTGGGGTGAGATGCGTTCAGATAATATGGTTGAAAGCAACAGTTCTCCCGAGGTTATTCAGCAGATATGCCGTGAGAACCTGCTTATCACCAATGATTATTGTAAGTACAATGCATTTTACGATGTGATCAACCGTGCCAATACGGTATTGCATTTTGCTCCCATCGTAGCCGATAAGGACCCTAACTATCTTTGGTTGGAACTCAAGGCCAATGAGGCCGAGGCCATAGCACTTCGCTGCCTCTGCTACTGGTATCTTATCCGTGCTTTCCACGATGTTCCTTACGTTACCGAGCCGTCTATCGATGATGAGGGTGGTTACAAGAAATTCTATGTACCGCAGAGTGATTTCGATTCCATTCTGACCCAAATCATAGCCGATCTGGAGAGTGTTAAGGACGATGCAATGAAAAAGTATCCTTCAGATTTGGAGAATACGGCCCGCATAACACAGTCTGCAATCTGTGCAATGCTTGCCGATATGTATCTGTGGCGCGGACGTGCTGATGACTGGGATAAGTGCATCAGCGTATGCCAGGAGATAACAACCCAGAAAAAGAAGGAGTGGGAAGACCTTAAGATAAAGAAGGGTAAGGACAACACCATTAAGGAGTACAACGGTTATCCCCTTATCTCAAACATTCCCAACAATGAGACTCTTGGTAATGCTTACAATGAGATTTTCGGAGACGGAAACTCATTCGAGGCCCTGTTTGAACTTCCCTATGACAACAATGTTTCAAACGGCCTGGTAAGCAGCTACTACCAGAGCTCATCAAATGCGGATAACAACAGTACCGGTAATGTTAAGGCACTGGACAAGATCGGTTCCAGCCGCGGTGAGGATAAGAGCGTATTCGTACAGATGCACGATACCCGTTATCATCAGAGTGTAGTTGAGCGCGGTTCTTCATATGGTATCTGCAAGTATGCATATTCCAGTGTCTCAATTACCGGTACAGCATCGGGCGTTGACATTAGCCAGTCTTCAATGAGAAACTCAAGCAGCCAGCCCAACTGGATTATCTACCGTTACAGCGAGGTCCTGCTCTTTGAGGCCGAGGCCAATATAATGAAAGCCAAGAGCCTTAATCCTTCCGGAGCCGACAGCCTTGCTATTGTAGCCGAGGCATCCGGATATCTTCAGAATGCATTTGATCTGATAGATGCCGTCAACAAGCGTGCCATAGGTTACATTGCCGAGGAGGGCGTAAGCAAACCGTTCAACCCCAAGACTCTTGTACGTACAGATTATACATCAGTAAACATGATGGAGAATCTGCTCTTCCAGGAGCGCAGGCGTGAACTTATGTTTGAGGGAAAGCGCTGGTTTGACCTGGTCAGGATGTCACGTCGCGACGGTAATCAGAACCGTATGTTGAGATTCCTTCAGGAAAAGTTTTCAGCATCTGTTTACAGTGCTGTCAAGATCAGGCTTAAGGATCCCTATGCCATGTATTTCCCGCTGGCTAAGGACGAAGTGAAAAACAGTCAGGGTGTTCTCCGTCAGAATCCTGTCTATAAGGATGACGAGGACGTAACGCTGTCAACACATTGATTTGCCGGCCAATCTCTGAGTATAAAATAAAAAAAGTAACGATATGAAAAATAATTCAGGATTTTCAGCAAAAGCCGTTCTTTTGGCAGTCTCCCTGATGGTTCTGGCCTCATGTAATGATGCCTGGAATGACCATTACAGCTATAAGAATGACAGCAACTATCCGGTTGAAAAGATAGATGTGACGCTTAAAGGTATAGATGGATACAAAAACTTCTATAAGGCACTTGCCACAACTGATATGTGTGACAAGTACGGCAAGCGTTATGAGAACAGTGACGGCAGCTATCAGAGTTTCTTGTCACTTTTGAATCAGGACCAGTTCCTTACAGTATGGGCTCCGTCCGATGCTTCCTTACCAGATTCAATCTGGGCAAAATATACCGATCCCAACAAGGATGACGCCCTTAACTTTGAAGTTGGAGAGAAGTTCTTGAAGATGCATATTGCCCGTTTCAAGCATACCTCTGGAGGTATAGACACAACAAAGGTATTCATGTTGAACGGAAAGCCGGTATCCTCGTCACCAGCCTCAATGGGTGGTCAGGCATATCACGGAACAGACAAGAACATCCGTTGCCTGAACGGTATACTTCATTGCCTGGACGGCAATATCAAGTATCTGCCCAACATCTATGAGTATATCACCACAGAGCCCAAGTACAAGACTCTGTTCGGTGACTGGTTGGCCAGCTATACCATTGAGGAAGTTGACCAGAGCCGAAGCGTTGCCTCGGGTATCGATGAGAACGGTGAAAAGATATGGATTGATGCGGTAATGATTGAGTCAAGCGTTCTGTTGAAGAGATTCGGTTATATCAACTCGGAGGACAGTACTTATGCATTCCTTCTGCCAACCACCGATCTGTGGCAAACCCAATATGACAGGATCAAGGATTTCTATGTATATAATGAGACCAGTCTTGACAATGATTCCCTGCAGAAATTCTATGCAGGAAACGCCATGCTGACCGACCTTACATTCAATATGAACAGGAAGGCACAGCGTTATCTGCCGGATTCGGTTTACTCGACCCGTTACAATTCGCAAGAGAACCGTAGGGATAAAAGACCGTATCACATATTCAGCCATCCTTATGACGATGTCAACGGTATATTCGGAAAAGGCCAGTGCGTTGACTCGATAGAATGCAGTAACGGTAAGATTTACATTACCAACAACTGGCCGTTCAAGGATACCCTTACATTCCTTCGTGATATCAAACTTGAGGCAGAGAACTACCGCAACCTGAGTTCATTGTTCAGTGTATATCAGCGTACCGTTCAATCCATCAACGGCGTTACTCTTGATGTTCCTGTACAGGTAATGAGAATTTCCTATTCTTCAGGCGAACTCTCATGGAATGCCAAGTTCAATATCTCCGGTAACCTTAAGGGCAAGTACAGTGTAAAGGCTGTGATCCTTCCCAACCAGGAGGAGGATAACAAGCCTATCCGTCTCCATCCCAGGATCACTTACAATGATGACGTCCTTCTGGACTCAACATGGATTGAATGGGATTACTTTGAATTCGAAGGAGTCAAAGATTCAGTATCACAGGTTGTGGAATACTATATGGTGAATGACCCGACCAAGGTCGATACCTTGGAGATAGGTGTTGTCGAGGTTCCGTATTGCTCCTATGATATGATTACATCCCCGCTTGCTGTAACTCTCTCCAGTAGAGTCAACACCAACAATGTTGATATTTACACAAGTGAGTTGTGGCTTGACGGTATTATTTTGGAACCGGTTGTAGAATAATAAAACTGATTAGATATGATTATATTTCTCAAAAAGAGGTTATTACCTTTGGGGCTGGCTTGTCTGATGTTCCTGCTTTCAGCCCCTGTATCGGCCCAGGCTGATACTGACATGGTTGAGGTAACCGGTGTTGTAACAGAGGCATCTACAGGCTTGCCTATGGCCGGTGTCAAGGTACAGGCGTATAATATCGCCCGCCATTCGGCAATGACCAAGGCCGACGGTTCTTTCTCAATCAAGGTTCCGAAATATGTGTCATCTCTTACGTTCTCTCTGGAAGGGTGCAATACAATAGTATGCGCTCTGAAGGGACGCGTAGAGGATATCAGTGTGAAAATGTACAGTGATGCGTTCTCAGAGATATATGAGACCAGCACAACGGCATCAACCGTTGCCGAGTCCGAGGTATCAAATCTGAGCAACGATATCCTGATAGACGGACAGATACAGCAGTCTCTTCAGGGTAACATCCTGTCTGTGATGCGTTCAGGCCAGCTCGGTGTAGGTGCCCTGATGCAGATTGACGGTATCAACTCGCTGAATATCAACACCCAGCCTCTGGTTGTCCTGGACGGCATCATTCTTGATATGGGATACGAGCATGTAGCTATGCATGACGGTTTCCATAACAATCTGCTGGCCAACATACCTGTCGAGGACATTGAATCAGTGCAGATTCTCAAGAACGGGTTCGGTATCTACGGAGCCAAGGGCGCCAACGGTGTGATCCTTATCAACACCAAGCGTATCAAGACCATGGCCACCAAGATTGACGTAAACATCTCCGGTACCTATCAGACCATGCCTAAGCTTCCGGTCATGATGAATGAGAATCAGTACCGTTCATACGCTTCTGAGCTTTTGGGAACCACTGGTGCCCGCCGCAGCAGCTTTACGTTCCTTAATACCGATACCAGTTATCCCTATTACTATTGGTATCATGAGAACTATACAGACTGGACAGATGTATCTTATCAGGATGCTTTTGTGCAGAATTACAATATCAGCGTTCAGGGTGGTGATGACGTGGCAAACTACAGCCTTTCCGTAGGATATGTTACCGGTGACGCCACATTGGTCGAGAGCGATTTCTCACGTTTCAGCCTTCGTCTGAATTCTGATATCGTACTGGGCAACAAGCTTACCATGCGTTTTGATGCATCATACAGCGATGTAACACGTGATATGCGTGATGACGGTGCTCCAGATGACATTGACAATACGATGATCAACTCTCCGGGTTTCCTGGCTCTTGTCAAGTCTCCGTTCCTTTCACCCTACGCACATGACTACACAGGCCGTATATCCAGCTATCTGGCTACAGAGGATGATTATCTTAAGGATACCGGTCTGACAGACGTGTCACTTGCCAACCCGTTGGCCATACTTGTAAACGGTGACGGTATAAACAAGAACTATTACGGAAGCCGTTTCATTACTTTGGCAGTAACTCCAAAGTGGGAGATCAAGCGTAATCTTAATCTTTATGAGCACTTCTCATATACCCTGGCCAATACTGATGAGAACTACTATGTTCCACTTAACGGAACACCCAGTTTCCGCATAGAGGGTATAGGTATAGTAGAGAACAAGGCTGCCGCCATGGCTGCCCAGCAGGACGGATTCATGAGCAATACTTTCCTGACTTATGAAAGAAGACACTTGTCACACTTTGTAAATGTGCAGGGTGGTTTCCGTTATGTGAACAACTCCAGATACCAGACATCCATGACAGGTTACAACTCAGGTAATGACAAGAAGCCTAACATGGATACATCACTCAAGTATCCCAAGACAAATGCCGTCGAAATCAAGGATAAGTCCCTCACATGGTGGGCTCAGGCAGACTATAACTTCAAGGAGCGTTATTATCTGTCAGCCAGCGCCGGTTTGGCAGCATCATCACGTTTCGGTGATAAGTCAGAGGGTGCTATCAACATGTTCGGTGTTCCATGGGGATTATTCCCTTCAGTATCAGCTGCATGGGTAGTTACTTCAGAGCCCTGGTTCAAGATTGACTTCATTGACTATCTCAAGTTCAATGTGGGTTATGACATTACCGGTAATGACGGTTATGACGCAACAGCCTCCAAGACCTACTTCTCACCTGTCAAGGTGTTGGGTAAGACAGGTCTTTCCATGTCCAACATCGGTAACGGATCATTGCGTTGGGAGACTACTTCAAAACTGACTGCAGGTTTGGCCATGAATCTGTTGGACAACAGACTTTCAATATCTGCCAATATGTTCAGCTCAAATACAGACAACCTGCTGTCTGTCGGTTCAATTGCTTACGTAACCGGTCTGCCCCAGACCTGGAGTAACGGAGGTTCACTGTCTAACAAGGGATTCGATGCCTCTTTCAATGCCAAGCTGATCAGTTCACCAATGCTTCAGTGGGAGATGGGTGCATCTATCGGTCACTACAAGAATGAAATCACCAAGCTTCCTTCGGCAGGATATGACACAGAGATGTATGGCGCTACAATCCGCACCGAAGTAGGTAATCCTCTGGGAGTATTCTACGGATATGAGACTGACGGTCTGTTCCTGACATCCGAGGACGCTCAGGCATCAGGATTGTATATGCGTTCCAATACAGGTGTCAAGACCTACTTCGAGGCTGGTGACGTGGCATTTGTAGACCATAACGGAGATAAGATCATCGATGCCAATGATATGGTACAGATAGGTGATCCCAATCCGGACTTCTATGGTCGTATCAACACTAAAGTGGCTGTCAAGAATCTGACATTGAGCGCAACCCTGGCTTATTCGATAGGTGGTGACATCTACAACTATCAGCGTATGTTGCTTGAGAGCGGTTCACGTTTCATGAACCAGTCTCTGGCCATGACCAACCGTTGGACTGTCGAGGGTCAGCAGACTGATATTCCTCGCGCCACATTCGGTGATCCTCATCAGAACGCAAGGTTCTCTGACCGCTGGATAGAGGATGGTTCTTACCTGAAGCTGAAGAATGTTACACTCAGTTACAAGATTCCTATCCACAGCACCTATCTGCAGGGCGTAACGGTTTGGGGTTCGGCCAACAATCTGTTCACTATGACCAAATACTTAGGTTCAGATCCCGAATTCGTATCAGGCAATGATGTGCTTATGCGTGGTATAGACCGCGGACTCTTACCGCAGTCGGCCAATTTCTCATTAGGATTGAAGATTAACCTTTAATTTATAATAAGGTATTATGAAACTGAAAACGATATTGACATTTGCTTTTGCCGCTTCATTTGCGGCAGGGGTAATATCTTGCGAAGATATGCTCAAGGTTGATTCCAAGACAGTTATGTTCGAAAGCCAGCATCAGCTTGACGAGGCTACCGATACAACATATTCAGTTCTTGGCATAATCAGGCAGCTGCAGAAGGTAGCAGACCGCAGTGTCATTCTGGGTGAAGTGCGCGGTGATCTGGTTGAATTGACCGACCATGCCACAGACGATCTGCGTGAAATCTACAGTTTTGATTTCCACAATGTCAAGAAGACCAACAAGTATGATCAGGCTCTTGATTATTATTCCATAATCAACAACTGCAACTACTATATCAACAACGTAGACCTTGATTACAAACGTAACGAGGAGTATGTATTCCGTAAGGAGTATATTGTAGTTCTTTGCTACAGGGCTTGGGCATACCTTCAGCTTGCCCAGGCTTATGGTGAGGTTCCGTACTTTGAAAAACCTATTACCGGTGATGTCTCATTGGCCGACTGCAATAAGCTTAACATCAAGGAACTTGCCCTGACCCTGCTGGTTGATTTCAAGGACGAGTACATGGATTATGAGTTGCCCAACTACGGTGACCTTCAGGCTGAGACGACAGGTTCAAAGACCCCGTCTTCACACAGGTCAACAGAACTCTTCATACCTGTAAGGCTTATCATGGGTGATCTCTATCTTTGGGCCGAGGATTATGCTCATGCAGCTCTATGCTATCATGGTTTCCTTACAGACTCCAAAAAGAAGACCTATCCTACCGGAACCAACGGTGTGCTTTGGAGATCAAATGATTTCCTGTCCGTAAACGGTTTTTCCGCAACTTATACCAATCTGTTCTCCGACGGTAACTATCTGTGCTATATACCCATGGAGGTTGATGAGTACAGCGGTACCATAAGCGACCTGCCCAATATCTTCAATTCAACCGAAGATAATTACAACTGGTATCAGATGACTTATTCCCGCGGAGCAACCGCTTTGAGCGTACGTCAGACATATTGCTATCATTCACGTTATTCAAGCATCAACCCCCGCCAGTGGGCCGATTATATTAATAAGGAAGACGAGGAGGTTATACTTTATCGTGGTGACCTGAGATTGAACGAGGCATTTACTCACAGATCGACGGAACTGACAGTTGAGCAACTCAACACCGGTAAGTATTCTACCGAAACTCAAACGTTAAATAAAATTAATTCAGAAAAAATTTGGTTATATCGTAAAGACGTGGTATATTTGAGGCTTGCAGAGGCACTGAATAGGTGTGGACTACCTCAAACGGCATTTGCCATACTTAAAACCGGTCTTTGCAATGAGAACATTGATACCTTAAGGGCTCGTGGATTACTCACTCATGAGATAGAGAGGTCACGTAACATCGATGGCGTTGACATCAGTTCCGTATACTCTTTCCCGACCCAGTATTTCACCAGGGCAACAGCAACCTGGACAACCACCAATTTAGGAGGAGGTTCTGCATCTGCCCAGGCTATGTATGAGGTTTTCGCCTGGGGTCCTGTCATGAATGTGGGTAACACGATTGGTCTCCATTCACGCGGTTGCGGTGATGCCGATTATGATCCCCAGTATCGTATTCCGGTTGACTCCACTGCTGCAGTCATAACGCTGACCGACTCAATCCGTGCGGTTGAGGAGGCTCTGATTGACGAGATGGGTCTGGAAACCTGTTTTGAGGGTTACCGTTTTGGCGACTTGATGCGTATAGCAATGCACCGTGCCGCTGATGAGGGACATCCCGGATACGGTGGTTTCGCCGAGAATGAATTCCTTGCCAAGCGCGTAGCTGTACGTGAGGATGCCACCTTGGACGAGACTCAGGACCGTTATTCGGTCATGGATGATGAACTCTACCAGAAGCTTCTTGGTACAGACCAGAAGGCTTTGAACAAGAACTGGTTCCTGGTTCTGCCTGACGAAAAGTGATTCAATGGACTGAAAGTGTTCTGATAAAGGATTTTGAAAATATACCTGCAGCTGTGCAGAATTGCACAGCTACAGGTTTAAAGGACTTAAAAAACATATTATTAACCGTTTAAACAACAATTAGAGAGAGAATTAATTTTAACCTATTTATTAATTAAATTTCATTTTATGAAGAAACGAGACTTATTATTTGCAAGTTTACTCCTTTTTGGAGCAACCGCTTTTGCACAGCCTCAGCGTACCTCTCAGGATCCTAAGGAACTTTTCTTCCAGGATTTTGAGGATGATTTCGAAGCTTGGAAAGAAAAGGAAGTTGACCGTATTGATGTACTCAAGTACTACAACAACAGCCAGACTGGAACCAAGGCTAGCACGAAAATCTGGGAAAACAAGGCTGACTGGGATTGGAACAATGCAATCGAAAGAACTGACTCAGTTCTTATCCTTAAGAACGGTGTTATGACAACCGATAATGCCGGTGAGGTTCAGAACTATTCCAAGGATAAGTATACTATCCTGAACGATGTGTCACAGGGTCGTAAGGACGCTTTCGAACAGTTCGGCGAGGCAGACAAGGGAGGTAATTATGTATTCCAGTACATCGCTGATTCCTGCCATTGGTCAGACTGGTCTGGTTCACATACTTATTCACCTAACTATCGTCGTAACCTGTTTGTACGTGGTCTTCCTATCGAGGATACCACCTCTTACCGTCTTACTTTCTATGTTAAGGCCACTAAGGTTAAGTCAGGCGCGCTGCCCCGTATGTACGCCGATGTGATGCGCGGTTATTTCCACGCTGAGAAGCCATTCTCAATGGGTCTTGAGGATGATGCCAACAACATGAAGTACAAGGCTACCTATGCTTACGAAAAGCGCGGTTGGGGTGAGCCTACAGAAGATGATCCGGATCCTTTCACCGGAGAATGGGAGAAGGTTACATTCATGACCTACTACACCAATGACTCTATCGCCAACAGCTTCGTATTCATCGACGGTTACTGGTGGGATAGCGATTGGGCATGGACCAAGGGTTCAAAGGAGCCTGTTCCTACCGATCACAACCTTATCTACACCGTACAGCCTGACAAGTTCTTCGTTCGTCTGTCATTCAGTTCGGATGATACTGAGTTCCTGGTTGATAACATCTCTCTGACCAAGTCAAACATCGGTGGTGTCGAGTATTCAGGCAGCAAGATCCGTATCGACTTCGGTTACAAGACAAACCTTGCCGAACTTGCCAAGGCTGCTTATGCGCTGAACAAGATTGAAGCCGTTGAGGTTCAGAACGAGGGTCTTAAATATTTCACCGTTTGGGGTAAGAATACAACCGGTTGGTCAAGAATCCCTATCGCATCAGCTGAGTATCACGGAGACGGCTACATGTACATGTTTGCCGCTGAAGCTTCAAACGGTGAGCCTTACTCATTCGACAGCTATGATTCAGTTCTTGTTTCATTCAACAACCCTGTTGACAAACCTGAGCTGACGCTTAAGTACACTGGTGACGGCAAGAGTTCAACCAACACATTCCCCAGACCTTGGGATACCGCTTGGATCCGCGCCGGAAAGATTGTTCCTAACTTCTACAATGAGGTAGGTAAGAAGAACCCGTACGCTGTAGCAGGTGTGTTCTCAATGAAGGAGCTTCCTCCAGTAGTACAGGAGACAGAGTATGAGGAGAATTCATTTGGTATTCCTGCTGACATCGAGACCATCTGGCTCAAGTTCTCAAGAAAGATTGATATCGATAATCTCGGTTTGAATTCAACCAAGCTGATTGCCAAGTTGGGCGGCGAGCTCCTTACTCCTTCTTGGGATGATGAGAACTCAAGACTTATCCTGACCCGTACAGGCAGTGCTCCTCTGGCAGGTGACAAGGAGCTGACTCTTATCCAGCTTAAGGGTATCGGTACTCCCGAGGCTAAGCCTCTGACATACCACTATCACTTCGGTGATTACACACGTTTCGAGCCTAACTCAAAGAGTTCAGACTGGAGAAGTGAGATCAAAATCACTGAGCAAGATGGTCTGTGGAGACGTCCTATCCCGTCAAGCCTCTATTATTGGTATGCTTCTGAGGGCTTCTTCAAGGGCGATGGCGGCAACCAGTACTGGGATAATGACGGCACACAGAAGAGAACATCTCTCGGTCTTTACAAGATGAATCCCAATTCCAAGTTCGGTGACTGCTGGTTCTATCTGTCAGGTGGTGGCCAGAATGTAAAGGGTAACCTCTACACAGTTGAAACTCTTACAGCTGGTAGTTATGTCCTGAGCTTCCCGGCTTACGGTTGGGGTAGCACATCCCGTCCTATCACTACCGTCAAGGTTTATCCTGCACCTTCTATGATCAACACTCATGAGGCACTCGACACTCTGTCAGGCAAGATGGAGATTGGTAAGATTACAGCTACCAACTACCAGAGAGCTTATTCAGGTGATGAGCCTAAGTCAATCGATCCGACCTCCGGTTATAATGACGATAACCTGAACTGGGGTGACAACACCAACATCTTTGAGTTCCCGTTCAAGGTTGATGCTACCGGCGATTACGTAATCGAGTGGGAGGTTATAAGTTCTTCTTCAACTTCATATTACGGTATAGCTCTTGGAAACTACACTATCTCTGACGCTGTTGACGGACTCTGGTTCGAGCCTACCAACAGACTTAACAAGTCCGTTAAGGAAGCTAACGCAGTGATTGAAACTGCTATTGCTGAGGTAAGCCTCTACGGCGGTGCTGATCTGCAAGCCCTCCAGGCTCAGGTTCAAAAGGATAAGATTGGTGGTACATTCACCAGCATCAAGCCTTCTGAGTGGGCTGCCGAGAAGAGCGCTCTTGACAAGCTTGTAAGTGACTTCTCTGGTCGTATGGCTGAACTTGACAAGATGAAGGCTGCCAAGGATTCAGTTGACAGAATCGTCAGCACATGGAACGGTAAGCTTGAGGGAGGTACTCTGAGCTATGCTGATGCTATTGCAGGTTCAAGAAGCTATACAAATGTTGACTACACAGTACTGTCTCTTGATTCAGTCAAGAAGTCAACCGATGCTCTGAACACACTTATCAAGAACTTCAATGACTATCGTACTGAGATGGTCAACTTCACCAAGAACAAGGCCGCTTCATATGACCTGCTTACCAAGTATGCCGACAAGTACGTTGCTCTGGCAGAGTATAAGGCTATCTCCGATACTTATGAGCTCTATGCAGACTATGATACCGTCGGATCTCAGATTGATTCCCTGAAGAATGTTATCAAGCAGTTCGCTGATGCTAATGCTGCTCTGAAGGGTAAGTTCACTGCTGTCAAGATCTATGATATGCAGATTGAGGGTCTTGCCGATTTCATCAGCGCTCTGGATGCAGATGTTGAGGTTCCCGAGGAGGTTGAGGAAATGGATATTCTCCTTGACGACAAGATCGGCTTCTACATGCTGTATGCTCAGGAAGCTCTCTATATAGCAATTGCCGATGGTCTTCTGGCCGAAGATGATACAATTGACGTTACAAGTGCATTCATCACCAACAATGCTCTGTACACAACTATGACTTCAGCTCAGGTTGGTAGTAGAGGTCTTATGCGCGACAATGTTGCCAGTGCAGGTGGAACTCCTCTGGACTTCGACTTCTTCCCAGGTTGGAAGGTTGCCATTAAGAAGGGTAATCCTTACATCGGTGGTACTTCATGGGGTAACAGTAGCTGCCTTGCTACCGAGGGTAACATAAGCAATGCTTATCTGGTTCTTGACTGGAATACCGGTGTTACATTCGAGCAGACACTCGAGGCTCTGCCTGCAGGTAACTATACTCTTGGCGTAGGTTACGGTATCTCACCCAGTGCAAACGACGGTAAGTTCGGTGTATATGAGATTACCGATCAGGATACTCTCATTGCAATTGCTGACACTGTATTCTACACTAGTAGCGGTGCGGGTGGTACAGGTAGTGGCACAAAGCCCAACAACTACCTTACCTTCGAGACCACAACAGGTGTCAAGCTGTTGCTGAATCCTTCTTGCGGTGACAATGGTTGGAACTCATTTGATAATGTAACTCTCCAGTACAACGGTCCTGCTCAGGACTTCGATTACGACAACGCAATCGCTGATGTTGATGCTGCTATCGAATTGAAGACAACTGTTGCTCCTGTCAAGGCTGCCAATACTTCTAAGTACTACAACCTGAACGGTGTTGAGCAGACAGCTCCTAAGGCTGGTCTCAATATCAAGGTTGAGAACGGTGTAGCAACAAAGGTTTTCGTTAAGTAAACTATAAGCTATAATCTGTCTGAATCGGCGGAAAGCTTCGGCTATCCGCCGATTCTTTTGTTTTATAACTTTTTTCCATTGTGTCTATGCAGTTTGCCTAAAAGAGGGTATCTTTATACTTTGATTACCAAGTAGTGCAGATTATTAACCTTTTTATATTAATAAATGAAAGCAAGATTAACCTTAGTGGCCGTTCTGATGATGGCCGGTATTGCCTCACAGGCACAGAACCCTATTATCCGTGATCAGTTCTCGGCTGACCCGTCAGCTCTTGTAGTAGGCGACCGCGTCTATGTGTTCCCGTCACATGACATTCCTGCTCCCGATGAGTATGCTCGTAAGGACTGGTTCTGCATGGCAGACTACCATGTATTTTCAAGTGATAATCTCACAGACTGGAAAGACCATGGTGTAATTGTTGACCAGTGGACTGCACCCTGGGTAAATGAGAGAGGTTACTCCATGTGGGCTCCTGACTGTAAGCAGAATCCCAACAATGGTGATTATTATTTCTTCTGGCCGGCAGGTGCAAAACCGCAGCCAACTGCAGACGGAAGACGTGGCATGGGCGGCAACCGCGTTGGTATTGCAATAGCCCATAATCCTTTTGGTCCGTATATTCCCGAGGCTACTCCTCTGGATGGTGTAGGCGGTATCGATCCCTGTATATTTGTCGATGATGACGGAACCGGTTATCTGGTAATGCCTGGTATCACCATCACCAAGCTGAACCCTGACTGGAAGTCTGTATCAACCGATCCTGCTGACCGCCACCGTGTCGAGGAGGTACCCACCAAGGGCCTTGTAGAGGGTCCGTATCTGTTCAAGCATAATGGAAAATATTATATGACATTCCCCTGGGCACGTGATGTGGAGGAGGTTCTTGCTTATTGCATGGCCGATAACATCTTTGGTCCCTACAAGTTCATGGGCGTATTCTTTGAGGAGCATGCAAACAAGTGCTGGACCAATCATCACTCCATCATTGATTTCAAGGGCCAGACCTATCTGTTCTATCATCACAATGATTTCTCGCCAGCTTTTGACAAGAACCGTTCAGTATGCGCCGACTCAATATTCTTTGAGACCGATGGCTCCATCCGCATGGTCAAGCCGTCTCTGCGTGGAATCGGTATAACAGAGTCATGCAATGAGATTCAGATAGACCGTTATTCTGAGATAAGCCAGAATGGCGATTCTATAGCATATCTTGATACCGATAATTACTTTGCCGGTTGGAAGACTGTATTCTACGAGCAGGGTTCATGGGTAAAGTACAATACCGTAAACTTTGCAAAGGCTCCCAAGAGAGTAAAGGTAAAGGTTGTAACTCCTTCGACCGGAACTCTTGAGATACTCCAGGATGATAAGGTTATCTCCAAGGTCAAGATCAGCCCCAAGAGCGATGCATCCGAGGTTGTTGCCGATGTAAAGGGAGCCGCAACAGGTGTACATCACCTGAAGGTTCGTCTGGCTTCCAAAGGCAATGTACAGGTAGACTGGCTCTCGTTTGAATAAAGTAATAATATGTGTGGTATGAAAACTAAAATAATATTTGCAGCAGTGATGTCCATGCTTTTTACAGCATGGACAGGCTGTACTGCCATAAACAAGACTACAGAGTGTGTTAATCCGCTCACATATACGGATATTCCGGATAATGACTGGATCCGTGTGGGTGATGACTATTATATGGTAAGTACAACCATGTATTTCTGCCCGGGTGCTCCTATAATGCACTCCAAGGATCTGGTTCATTGGGAGTTGATCAGTTATGTGTATGATTATCTTGCCGATGATGATACCTATAACCTGCGTAACGGCCGTAATGCCTACGGCAAGGGCCAGTGGGCAACCTCATTACGTTATGTAAACGGTACATATTATGCTCTGTTCATTGCCAATGACCAGGGCAAGACATTTATCTACAAGACCAAGGATATTACCAAGAGCAATTGGGAACGTTCAGTGATCAACCGTGCATTCCATGATGCCAGTATGCTCTTTGAGGACGGACATCTTTATGTTGTCTGGGGTAACGGTGAGATCCGCATCATCGAACTGGAGCCCGACGGATCGGCAATAAAGGCCGGTGCCCAGGAGAGAGTCCTGATTGATTCTCCGCGCCAGGGATACAATCTGCGTGCAGAGGGCGCCCATATCTATCACATAGGTGACTACTATTATATCCTGGAGATAGACTGGCCAAGCGGCGGCGTGCGTACAGAGACTGCATGGCGTTCCAAGGATCTGTTTGGTCCGTATGAGAGCAAGGTCATACTGAGCGGCGCTTTTGATGGACGTGGAGACGGTGTCGCCCAGGGCGGTATCATTGAAACGCAGAACGGAGACTGGTATGCAATAATGTTCCAGGATCATGGAGCGGTTGGCCGTATACCAACCCTGCAGCCTGTCAATTGGGTTGACGGCTGGCCAATCTTGGGTGACAATACAAAGCCGGTAAAACAGTTTACCGTTAACCTGCCCGAGAGCGGAAAGAACCGTACATGGGATAATGATGAGTTCAACTATAAGAAGAATGAACTGGATCTGGTATGGCAGTGGAGCCATAAGCCGGACAACAGTGCCTGGTCTGTCACGGACCGTAAGGGCTGGCTTAGACTTAAAACCGGTCAGATAGCTACAAACGTAATGAATGCCCGAAATACGCTTACCCAGCGTACTGTAGGCCCGCGCTGCTATAGCGAGGTGCTGATGGATGCCAGCGGCATGAAACCGGGTGACAAGGCCGGAATCATAGCTTTCCAGAGCAATTACTGCACCATTGGTGTTGAGGTGGCCGATGACGGAGTAAAAAGTCTGGTGGCTATGACTCACCGTAATATGGGACGCCGTCGCGGTCCGCAGGCCGAGAATGCCCCCAGCCCTGACACGGAGGCTCTGCGCATTCCTCTTTCTCAGGATAAGGTTTGGCTCAAGATCAGGTATGTGTTCACTCCCCAGGCGGAGGGTGAGCGTGCCGATCAGGCATTTATGAGCTACTCCTTAGACGGTAAGAGCTGGGTGGATGTAGATGCAACCCTGCAGATGAGTTTCAGTCTTGACTATTTTACCGGCTATCGTACCGGCCTATATAGTTTTGCAACAAAACAGGCAGGTGGTTATGCCGATTTCGACTATTTCCATCAGGACGTATATTGATCTGAAAAGTTAAAAAGATATAATAATTTAACTTTCGTGCCGTGATGATATAATAGAGATGAAACGTGATCGGAGTGACATAGTGAACAGCCAAGGATCTCTTTCAGTGAGCGATGAATCCATTGCCCGTCTGCTATGTGATGACAATCACGTAGAAGAGGCTTTACGCCTCATCATGAAAAAATACGGTGAACAGCTGTATTGGCACATACGCCGAATGGTGGTGGCCCATGATGATGCTGAGGACTGTCTTCAGGAGACGATGATTAACGTATACAAGTACAGGAGCACATACTCCAATGAGTATCCGCTGTCATCATGGCTTTATAAGATTGCTACAAATGAGAGTCTTAAGCTCTTGAAGAACAAGTCCGGTTTTACGCTCTCTGTAGATGATCTGGGTGATTCACTCAAAAACAGCGTGCGTGAAGAGGCAAGCCCGGATGCTGATGAAACTCTGATTTTACTGCAGGAGGCAATAGCTTTGCTGCCGGCAAAACAGAAGATGGTGTTCAACCTTCGTTACTATGATGACAAGAGTTATGAAGAGATACACCAGATAGTAGGTGACAGTGTCAACACTTTAAAGACCAACTATCATTACGCGGTACAAAAGATAAAGGAATATATATTAGAACATCAGTTATGAAAGAGTTTGATCTGGAAGGACTAAGCAGGGAGATGCCCTACAAGATGCCTGAGCATTTCCTGGATGACATGACAGAGCGTGTCGTGGCCCAGATTGGCAAGCAGCGTAAGCAGCGTAAGGAGGGCAGGATTATTGCCCTGTTTGCAAGTGCTGCCAGTGTGGCTGCAGTTGCTCTGCTGTTCTTGCATCCGTTTGGAGGCAGACTGGATATCCCAGACTATGACAGCATTTCACAATGCGCAAGCGTTGATGAATTGTTCCAAAACATGTCAGCCGATGAGCTGGGTGTTTATTCAATGATGAGTAACTACTACGGCAACTGATTATGAGAAAGTTGTGGACTGCATTGTTCATTCTTGCAGGCTTATTCCTTTCGCAGCCGTCACAGGCGCAGGACAGGGATGAGCAGATGATCAATGCGTCCCTTCGTTTCATAAAGGAAAATGCCAATCTCACCAAGAAGGAGTATGACAAGTTTGCCAAGCTGTACATTGAGTACAATGAACAGTTGGCAAAGCTGAATCGTGAGCTTAAGCCGGATTCCCGTGACTACATGAAACGCTGGCAGGCTATTAACGATGATTATATGAAAAAGCTGCACAAGGCCCTGCCTGATTCAACCCGTCAGAAGGTCGGTGTGGCCCAATGGGAACTTGGCCAGAAAGTCTGGGGACAGTGGTCCGACCAGAATCGCCGTAATAGCGAACGTCAGTTCAGAATGATGGGACAATGGAATCAGATGAATCCCCAGTTCATGATGCAGCCTCATTTCTACGATTTCCAGCGTTTTCGCCAGAATGAAATGCAGCAGGCTGACGAACAGCAGCAGCAGTGGTGGGAGAACTACTGGCGCAATTGGGGAGAGCCTGATACCGCTATGATCCGCAGGATGATTGAGGATAACCGTATTCGTTTCCGTGAACGTGACAGTATCTGGCAGCAGCGTCGCGACCAGTTCGCTCCACAGCAGCAGTTCGGCCCTCAACAGTTTGGTACCCATCAATACGGACCCCAATATGCTCCTCAATTCGGTGCTCCACTGTATGGTCCTCCGTTCGGGCCTCAGTCTGGTGGTCCCGGTCTGGATTTCCGCTGATTTTTAATATTTCTATATAACAATAAATCGGGGCAGCTTAATGAGTTGCCCCGATTTATTTATAATGTCTTTATGGCAGACAAGCACTGTTTAGTGCTTGTCTTCATTGCCATCATATACATCCTTAGGAACGATCTCGACAAAGCTGAACGGCAAAACACCGGTACCGCTGGTGTACATCTGACGCATACGCAGATAGTAGTTGTTGTCAGCTCTCATGTATCTGCGTGTTACGATCTTACGATAGCAGTTGTTATCGTTGCGGAGTCCACCCCAAACATCCGGAGCCTTCATGTATCCGCGGTTACGCATAGCACGATCATTTGCATCGATAGCGTCCTGCTGTTGTTTCTCAGCAAGATTGGTAATGGCGGAGCTGTTATCCAGAACCATACCGATACGTCCGTCGTTACCATTAATACGAAGGTCTACAGGAATTCCCTCGGGCTCCCAGTCCCAGTTACGCCAGTAGATTGAATCATCTTCTTTTGCGCCCTCGTGGAAGTAGAACTGTACAACACCACGGTCAGCTGCACCCTCTCCAAGTCCGCTGATAGCGTTGTTCCATAAACGTACCTCGTATGTTCCATCTGACGGTACTGGCGGCAACTTGAATGAGATATCATAATTGTACATTACACTAAGCTCATCGCCGTTGAGAGTTCCGAAGTTTGAATCACGATAGCGAACATACAATCCAGTCTGTCCATCTACCCAGTCAAAGTTTTCACAATAGTCCGGATAGTAGCAATATACTATATCGTAAGAATCTCTCAATCGGCCACGGCCACCGCTGTTTACAAAGTCTGGTGAAAGAGTGCAGGACATGATTCTCATTCTGCAGGACAGAGCGTTCTCCCTGATATTGTCATCATAGAGCAACAGTCCGTCTACATAATGATAGATACCGTTCATTGCTATGTTGGAGCCTTCGGCTTTAGACTTGTCTACCTTGTACTCACCGCTCTCTGCAATTCTTGTACCAGGGAACTCCAATGAAATTTCCTGTACGCCTTCAACGCCCTTACGGTTGATGAATATACCGCCTCTGCGTGTCGGGGTACCATCCATACCCTGCCACGGTGTGCTGATACGCATGATTGAGTGAGGCATGAGAGTTGAGAAGAAGTCTTCCACGTCAGCCGGAAGAGTTTTGTTCTTTTGACCTACCTTTGTATACAAAGCGTTGTACTTCTTTACGATAGCTTGTTGACTTGTGTTGAACTGCTCATAGGTAAGGAAATAAGGCAGTATGTGATATGATATGAGCTTGTTGATTGAACTTGCTCTGTCTTCGGCAGGTAAACCCTTACCCTCAGGATATACAGCCTCTGCATACTTGACCAGATCGGAGTAACCCTTAATACCATCTGTCAACCCTGCTGCTGCGCAGTAATCATCATTGTATTCCTCAAGGACAGAGTCTTTTACACAGAATATGGTAAACATGAACTTACGCTCCTCGGGCATTACCTCACGCTCATGCTTCTCTACCGAAGTGGCATGCCAATGATGGTCGGGTGCATCTTCTATTGCAGCCTGCTTGGTCCAGTCATAGGTTACTCCGGGATATGTAAGGTCAATCACATACTTGTCAAGAGTATCGATGAGGTGTGTATTGACAATAGCGTCATAGAAGGTTGTCAGCTGAGGATCATCCTGGATCAGACCGTAAATGAGTTTTGTGGATGTTCTGAGCACCCTGTCAATCTTGTGCACGACACCGTTCTGTACAGTATCGTCAGCCTTCTTGATCTGTGCCTGCATATTGATGAGATATCTCAGACGTGTTACCAGTGAATCGCTTCCGTCTGCAGCCTTAAGAGGATTGCCGTCAATATCGTAAGCCTGTACCAGAATACTGTCTGAGTAGTAGTTTATGAAACGGTCCATCATGTTAGGATATTCCAGAACGCCGTCACCGCTAAGATCTGATGAGAACATGGTCTTGTCAAAAAGGTGGGTTCTGGCGATGGTGTCGCACAATGCCTTGTCTGACAAGACTGTCTGGATGTCTGTAAATCTTGCTTTTTCCTTTGAATCCTTGGCGGCATCATATCTCTCTTTGACATAGACGGCAATTGCTGAATCATCCGGAGCAAAGCAGGTGTATGTTCCGTACGTTCTCATCTGGCCCCAAAGATTGGCTTGGATAAGGATCTCTTTGAAATAATTGTAGCTTCCGTGGTTCTCAATCTTTCCTTCCAGATAGTCGGCTACAGTCTCACCGTTGTTGGTGTAGTAGGTACCGGGATGCTGCTCTTTCCAAAGGTCAGCGCATGATGTGGTCATCAAAGCCGCAACTGCAGCTACAAGCACTGACTTGCTGAATAATCTTTTGTTGATTTTCATATTGTTTGGTTATTAATTATTTAGTTATCAGGTTGTTGGCTAATACTATCGCTCCTGTGCGCCAAGGGTTGGTTACACAATAAGTGTAGTTATAGCGCGTAAAGATAATAAGAATTTCATAAATGATAATGAATTTACACCTTTTTTTAAATAAAAATGCGTCCGGACCAATGTGTGGTAGTCCGGACGCATTTATTGTTAATGGATTTTTACCCTTACCAGTTCATGCGATAGTTGCCGCTCAGGTGGAGCAGGGCGAACAGGTAGATAAGTCCGTCATAGTAAACATCATAGTATCCGTCCTCATAAGGCTCGTGCTTAAGGGAGAACATATGACGCACCAGCTCCTGGTTGTACTCGCTGTCGCACATAAGGGCCGTGGTGGCCATGGTGCCGACAAAGCCTATGGAGTGACGCAGGTTGGGACGCCAGCGGCCACCGCCCATGGGGCGCTTGGACTCGTCACCGTTCAGCGCGAACTGGTCCTTGAACTCGGTTACGCCGTAACGGCCTACGATAGCCTTCTGGAACTTCTGTGCATACTCTGTCTGCCACTGGGCATCCTTATGATACCAGGTGAAGTCCATTGCAATGTTCATCGGAACGCGCCATGAGTCATAGTGGAACTCGCTACCGCGGTTGGGAGTACCGTCAAACTGGCTCTGGTCGGGGTTGATTCCGGTTACGGGATCACATGCGCGGTGCAGGTATGCGCGGGCGCTGTCAGCCAGTTCACGATATATTGCCTCGCGACCGTCCTTGGCGGTCTCGGCCCAGATCTCATAGAATGCGGGCAGATGGTATGACGGGTCGGTCCAGAGGTTGGAACGGGTGTCGGGGCAGAAGTTGATGAGCTTGTGGTCCATGTTGATGATGTTGGTTACACCACCTGTGCCGTCCTTTGAGAAGAGGTCGTTCAGGAGTTCCTGAGCCTCGGCCAGGTAGTTGAACTCCTCATAGCTTCCCCAGCGGCGTGATGCCAGCAGCAGGTCAGTCACGTAGTAGAGCTCACCGTCACTGGCTGAGCCCTGCGATGTGCGGCGGCCGTCGGTACGGCATGACCAGGCGAACAGTCCGTGTGAGGGGCCCTCCTCATTGTGGCGCATGAAGTGCTTGGACCAGCGCCATACCTTGTTGAACAGCTCGGGCTTGTTCATCTGAACGGCTACCATCATGGCGTAAGACTGGCCTTCTGTGCGAACGTCGTTGTTCTTTACGTCCGATATGTAACCCATCTTGACGGTCTTGCCGTCCACCTCGACGTCTACATCGTGGTATGCGGCACCCTCTTTCTCGAATATGATGGAGTAGATGTCCTGAATTTTATCGTCTATCTCCTTCTGCGAGAATCCCAGATCCTTGAGATAGTTGCGGTACTTCTTGGTCTCAATGTAACCTTTCTTGGCCGGCTCGAGCTTCTTGGCCGATGAGCAGCTTGCAATGGCCATCAGGGTGCAGATAGCAGCCACGAAAATGGCGGTTGTCTTGATTTTTCTCATTTTAAGTAATTGGCTTTAATTATTGTACGTATGATTTCCAGCGTTGGTATGCCTCATCGTAGGCAGGCATATCGGAGGCTTTGGGTTCTATGACACGGATTTTCTGGAGTGAAGCAAAGGCTTCAGTGTGATCATTGTAGATATGGGCTCCCATACCTGCACCCTTGGCGGCACCGATAGAGCCGTCGGTATCGTAGAGTTCGATAGTGGCACCGGTTACTCCGGCCAGGGTGTCACGGAACAGCGGGCTGAGGAACATGTTGGCATTGCCGGCATGGATCTTGTTGACCGGCATTCCCATATCCTCCATAATCTCTATGCCGTACTTGAATGAAAATACGATTCCTTCCTGTGCTGCACGCAGCAGATGCGAGCGGTTGTGGATGTTGAAATTGACTCCGTTGAAACTGCAGCCGCGCTCCTTGTTTTCAAGCACACGCTCGGCTCCGTTTCCGAAAGGCAGGACTGATACACCGCCTGAGCCGATGGGTGCCTGGGCGGCCAGGTCATTCATCTCGGCATAACCGATACCCTCCGGCACAATGTTGCGCTTCATCCATGCGTTCAGGATACCCGTACCGTTGATGCAGAGCAGTATTCCAAGACGGTTGAATCCGGTCTTGTGGTTGACATGAGCAAAGGTGTTCACCCTTGACTTGGGATCATAGCTGATCTCTCCGTTGACACCGTAAACAACACCCGAAGTACCTGCGGTGGATGCTATTTCACCCGGCTCGAACACATTCAGCGAGAGAGCGTTGTTGGGCTGGTCGCCGGCCCGGTAAGTGACTGGTGTACCTTCGGCCAGTCCAAGCTCTTTGGCGGCCGCGGCAGTCAGCTTGCCCTGTTCGGCAAACGTTGGTACTATGTTGGGTATGAATGAACGGGGTATTCCGTAGTAGTCAAGCAGAAAATCGGCCACCTTGCCGGTCTGGAAGTCCCAGAACATACCTTCTGAAAGTCCGGATATGGTTGTGGCTATCTCACCGGTAAGGCGCATGGCGATATAGTCACCGGGGAGCATTATCTTTTCAATCTTGTCAAAAATCTTAGGCTCGTTCTGCTTTACCCAGGCCAGCTTGGATGCCGTAAAGTTACCGGGGGTGTTGAGCAGATGGGTAAGGCACTGTGAGCGACCCAGTTCCTGGAAAGCCTCCTCTCCGATACCTACGGCACGGGAGTCACACCAGATGATGGCGGGACGAAGCACTTTCTGGTTCTTGTCTACACAGACCAGACCGTGCATCTGGTAGGAGATGCCAATGGCCTTGATATCCTTGACGTCGATACGGCATTGTGACATTACATCGGCCGTGGCGGCTTTCAGGTATGTCCACCAGTCTTCCGGATTCTGTTCGGCCCATCCCGGGTTTACTGCTTTGATGGGTGCTTCACTCTCAGGGGCGAACGCTGTTGCCACGCAACTCCCGTTCTGGGCATCTACAAGGCTGCACTTCACTGAAGAGCTGCCTATGTCATAACCTAACAGATACATAAAGATTCCTTATATTGATTGTAATTATCATTGCTTTGTATTAGGGCAATACAAAGGTAATGAAAATATATAAGAAAAAACCACCGACCCGCTGCAAAAAGTGGGCCGGTGGTTATTATTGTAAGGATTTTTATCAAAAACTGTACATGACTGAGAGAAGCAGGCGATTGTTGCTTACTTCATGGGTGTTTTTTACAGTACCGTCAGCTTGACGATCGCCGTAAGCCACGGTTGTCAGTTCATACTCAACACCCAGGTTCATGTTTCCTACGACATACTGGATGTTGGGAGCTACCCTCCACATCTTGTCTATCCTTCCACCTTCAACTGCATATACGGCAGACAGGTCCTTGCCGGCACCCCAGTTACTCATGTAACCTCCCATCAGACCATATTTGAGTTCTCCCCCGTACTGGACCTGCACCCAGGATGAAGAGGCAGCAAGCGGAGCATACTCCACTTCGCCCGGATTAGGATTGGCAACCATGCCAAATCCTGAGCAGATACCCAGATGTGACATATCATGACCTATCAGCGTCTTGGCCTTGACAGAGAGTTTATCCTTATTATACTGTGCCTGAATCATACCGTTCAGACCGTTTACATAATATTTCTTATTGTTGTCTGCCAGATCGACAACAGGAGAGATGCGCTGGAACTCCAGTCCGCCGCCCACCTTTAAATCACCTAAAGTGAAATCAACGCCGGCATAAAACATAGGCATAATAGACATACGGGCGTATGTATATGACTTACCGGCAGGACCGACCGAAGAATTGGCGGCCTGGAATATGGCGGCACCCGTAAGCTTGACATTCTTGTCGGATCCCATGAAATACTCGTAACGTAACTGCGGGCTGCGGTTCAGGGCATTGAAGGGAGAGCCGATGGCTATACCAACGGTGCTGGGGAACAGATCATTCATAGGATGCCAGGTCTGTCCAAGTGTCAGTGTGCTTTTTTCCCAGTCCAATGCCATGAAAGCATGACGGTAAAGGACGCTGCCCGGAGCAGAGTGACCTGAGAACTCGAGTTCTGCCTTGGCACGGCTTGCTGCACCGAATACTTCAGGACCTTTCAGCACAAAGCCCAGACGGGCCATCGTACCGAACCATGACCCCTGCGGGACTGCGTTGCGGTCATGATCATCACCCGGAACCGTAACCTCATCGGTGGGATAAAGATAAAGGAATCCTTCGGCACCGGCTACACTCTCATGTGTGTTTATCCATGACTGTGCGGCCACAAAGCCGTACCAATCAATTGAAACATTTTTCTGGGCATTAACACTGGCAGGAAGCAGGCTGACTATCAAAGCCTGCATTACAATCTTTCTGATTTTCATATTTATCGTTTAGGTATTGTTGTCTTTCAAAAATGATACAAAAGGGGACAGTCACCAATTGTATCATTTTGTATCAAAAGTTGATTGTGTACACCTTTCCGGCCTTTGTATCGATGCTCTGGTCCTTGCCGTTCCAGCTGATGTTCAGCTTGCCGCCCACGGTTGAACGAACCTTGACAGTGGCGGGCTTGCCGCCCTTCCAGGTGAGTTCCTCCAGGATGAATCCTCCGCGGCACTGCAGGCCCTTGACCGATCCGTCCTTCCAGACATCGGGCAGAGCGGGCAGCAGGACCACCTTTCCGGTGTGGCTCTGAACCAGCATCTCGGCAATACCTGCGGTGCAGCCGAAGTTTCCGTCAATCTGGAATGGCGGGTGTGCATCGAACAGGTTGTTGTATGTGCCTCCGCGACCGCCGAATCCGCGTCCGCCGGCAGGCTTGATCTGATCCTGAATCAGCTTATAAGCGTGGTTTCCGTCCAGCAGGCGGGCCCACAGGCAAACCTTCCAGCCCATTGACCATCCGGTCGACTCATCGCCGCGGGCCTCCAGACTGGTGCGTACGGCCTTGAACAGGTCGGGGGTACCGTCGGCAGTGATCTGACGGCCGGGATACATACCCCACAGGTGTGATACGTGGCGGTGGTTGTCCTTGGAATCGTCCCAATCCTCGAACCACTCCTGGAGCTGTCCCCAGCTGCCTATCTTCATGGGAGCCAGACGGCTCTTTACGCTCTTGAGTGTATTTACGAAATCTGCATCCTTCTCACCCATCAGTTCTGCGGCATCAATCATGTTTCCGAACAGGTCGGCCATCATCTGGTTGTCCATTGTGGCGCCGAATACGGTTGTAATGTTACCCTTGCCCAGCACATCCTGTACGTGAGGAGCGTTCTCAGGTGAGTATGAAGGAGCAATGACCAGATAGTTGTGACCGGATACGGGCTCGGCTACCAGGAAGTCGATGAAGAATTCGCAGGCACTCTTCATTATCGGATATATCTCCTCCAGATATTTCTTGTCCTGATTGAACAGGTAACCGTCCCAGATCTGCTGGCAGAACCAGGCTGCACCGGTGGGCCACATGCCGTTGTAGGCACCGTCCACAGCGCCTGTGGAGCGCCAGATATCGGTGTTGTGGTGCAGGGTCCAGCCGCGGCAGCCGTACATCTGTGCGGTCTCCTTTCCGTGCTCGGCGCAGTCCTTGACCAGCTGCAGGAACGGATCGAACGTCTGCGGGATTCCGCAAACGAATGCGGGCCAGTAGTTCATCTCAACGTTGATGTTGGTGGTATATTTACCGTCCCACGGGGCCTGACGGCTTTCGTTCCAGATACCCTGAAGGTTGGCGGCCTGTCCGCCCGGCTGTGAGCAGCATATAAGGAGGTATCGGCCAAACTGGAAATAGAGTTCCACCAGCTGAGGGTCAAAGGTCTGGGCAAACTGTGCCACACGCTGATCGGTAGGCAGCTTGGCCTGGTCATTGGTTCCCAGATCCAGAGTTACTGTGCCAAACTGCTTCCGGTACTCCTTTATGTGGGCCGACAGGCTTTTGTCATAACTGTTCTTGCCGTCCATGAATGCCTTGAGCGGAGTATCGGCAGCCTTGTTTTCATCAGCACTGACACTCTGGTAGTTTACAAAGTTGGTACCTATTGATATATAAATCGTGACAGCATCGGCACCTGTTACGCTTACAGTGTTGTCAGCAGCTGTCAGATTACCTCCCTCAGGGATTATCAGGGTCTTGTCTGTAAAACGTATCTTGCCTTCAATGCCCTCGTGGTCATCGCCCTTGCAGGAGACGGTCATCACAGCCTGCTTGCCGTTGACCTGGGCTGAGCGGCTCAGGATGCGCTCCTCCCGGTAAGGCAGGTTGTAGCTGGCCTTGAAGGTTAAAGCACCTTTGGATGATGCGGTAAGCCTGATTGCTATCACCTGATCCGGGAACGATACGAAACACTCGCGCGTGTATTCCACACCGTTTGCCTTGAAACGGGTCATAGCAACGGCCCGGTCAATATCAAGTTCCCTGTAATAGTCGGTGAAATCAGTGATTCCGTCAAAATCCAGCATCAGCGAACCGGCTGTCTGATATGGCATTCCGTGAGCGCTTTTGGAAGAGATATATTGGTCGCAGAGAGCCTGTGCATCAGAGCGGCGGCCTTCCCAGAGGGCCTGACGTATCTGATCGAGACCATCCTTGGCAGCATAGTTGACATTGTTGTGAGGGCCACCGCCCCATATTGTCTCCTCATTAATCTGGATACGCTCCTGGGCGGGAGTTCCGAATACCATCGCTCCAAGACGACCATTGCCAAGCGGAAGGGCATCGGTCCATTGGCGTGCCGGAGCATCATACCATAACTTGAGGTCACTGCTCTGTGAAGTACAGGAAAGTGACATCAGGGCTACTGTAGCAGAAAGCAAAAATTTTTTCATGTCGGTCAGGTTAGCTTTGTTTATAATCGCCAAAAGTACTCTTTTTTTGTAATTTATAGGTATTGATGTATGGGAAATCAGTAATTTAGCACTGCAAATGAAGATAGGAGAGATAGATTTTGGGGAGAGACCTGTGTTTCTGGCCCCGATGGAGGATGTTACGGATCCTGCGTTCCGGCTGCTCTGCAAGCGGTTCGGGGCCGATATGGTCTATACCGAGTTCGTATCGAGCGATGCTCTGATACGCGAGGTGAACCGCTCAATGCAGAAACTGACCATCTGTGACGAGGAACGTCCCGTGGCCATACAGATTTACGGTAAGGATACCGATGCCATGGTGGGTGCCGCCAAGATGGTGGAGGCTGCCGGCCCTGATGTGCTGGACCTGAACTTTGGCTGCCCGGTCAAGAAGGTGGCAGGCAAGGGCGGCGGTGCAGGTATGTTGCAGAACATCCCCAAGATGCTGGAGATAACGCGTGCCGTGGTAGATGCTGTCAGGATTCCCGTAACAGTCAAGACCCGTCTGGGTTGGAACGACGAGAGCAAGATAATAGTTGAACTGGCCGAACAGTTGCAGGATTGCGGCATTAAGGCGCTCACCATTCACGGCCGTACACGCGCCCAGATGTACACCGGTCAGGCCGACTGGACTCTCATCGGCAAGATAAAGGAGAATCCGCGCATGAGGATTCCTATCATCGGCAATGGCGATATCACTACCCCCGAGCGTGCAAAGGAATGTTTTGACCGGTATGGGGTGGATGCCATCATGATAGGCCGCGGCAGTTTTGGGCGGCCGTGGATTTTCCGTGAGGTCAAACACTATCTGGAGACTGGTCAGCTTTGGGCGGATCCCGGATTCCAGTGGAAGATGGACGTGCTCAAACAGGAGACTCTGGACAGCATAGCCCGCCTGGATGAGCGCCGCGGCATTGTACATATACGCCGGCATCTGGCCGCAAGCCCGCTGTTCAAAGGGCTGGAGGATTTCCGCCACACCCGCATCGAGATGCTCCGTGCCGAGACAGTGAGTGATTTATTTGCAATTATGGATAGAATTTCGGCCCAGTGGGGAATTTGATATGAAAAGAGAGGATTTTGAGATAATGGCGCCGGTGGGCTCGTGGGAGAGCCTGGCAGCTGCGTTCCAGGCCGGAGCGGGATCAATCTACTTCGGGGTGGAAAAGCTGAACATGCGTTCCCGCAGTGCCAGCCATTTCACCCTGGATGACCTGCGTGAGATAGCCTCACAATGCAATGCTCATGGTGTTCAGAGTTATCTGACCCTTAATACCGTGATGTACGGCGAGGACATACCGCTGGTGCACGAGATAGTTGATGCTGCGTTGAAAGCGGGGATATCGGCCATCATAGCTTGCGACATAGCGGTGATGACCTACTGCAACAAGGTGGGCATGGAGGTGCATCTGTCCACCCAACTAAATATCAGCAACATAGAAGCGCTCAAGTTCTATGCACAGTTTGCCGATGTGGTTGTGCTTGCCCGTGAACTTAATCTGGACCAGGTGACAGAGATTCACAGGCAGATACTGGAACAGGATATCCGCGGTCCCAAGGGAGAACTTATTCGCATTGAGATGTTCTGCCACGGCGCCCTGTGCATGGCCATAAGCGGCAAGTGCTACCTGAGCCTGAACGAGATGAACGCCAGCGCCAACCGCGGTGCCTGCATGCAGATATGCCGCCGTGGATACATAGTAAAGGACCGCGAGACCGATATAGAGCTGGCCATTGAGAACCAGTACATAATGTCGCCCAAGGACCTCAAGACCATACGGTTTATGGACCGGATGATTGAGGCCGGCGTACAGGTGTTCAAGATTGAGGGGCGTGCCCGCGGACCTGAATATGTCAGGACCGTGGCCGAGTGCTACGGCGAGGCAATCCAGGCTGTTCTGGACGGCCAGTTCACCGATGAAAAGAAGGATAATTGGGATGAACGCCTGGCTACCGTATTCAACCGCGGATTCTGGGACGGCTACTATCTGGGACAGCGCCTGGGCGAGTGGAACGATGTCTACGGATCACAGGCCACCGAGACCAAGGTCTATGTGGGCAAGTGCACCGACTGGTTCTCCAGGATAGAGGTGGCCGAGTTCTCAATTGAAGCCGCACCCGTCAGTGCAGGCGACAAGCTTATGGTAACCGGAGCCACTACAGGCTGCATCACATTCAACCTGGATGACCCCCGGGTTGACCTCAAGACCGTCGATACCGTCCCGCAGGGAGTACGGGTGTCATTCAAGACCCCGGAGCGCGTGCGACGGGGGGATAAACTGTTCAAGGTAGTGACGAGGAAATTTGACAATTGATAATTGACAATTAATACTAACGCACCTGCGTATTCTTTAGCGTGATTCAAATCCGCACAAGAATTCCAGTTGCACCCAGTAAAACCAAATAAAATAAATATGAAAAAATTACTGACCATTGCACTGATGATGCTGGCAATATCTGCCGGAGCACAGAACGAGTATGAGATTACAGTTGAGAGCAAGCAGCCCAGCGGAATCATCGATGAGATGCTGTACGGACAGCTGTTTGAGCACATCTATTTCAGCGCCAACAACGGTGTCTGGCAAGAGTTGATATACGGCCGCTCTTTTGAGCCCGAGCAGTATCCCGGCATCCCGCCGCGTGACGGATATTTTGACGGCTGGTATATGGATGATGACATGATCCTGCATTCACCTACTCGTTACGAGCAGCCGCTGAGCATAGCCACCATTGAGTCCGATGACTACGAGATAACCATGGACCTTAACTGGCGCTCCTACAAGCTGGCCCGCCGTTCATGGAGCGGAGGATTGATGGACATACGTTTTGCATTCGGTCAGAAAGCCGATGGAAGCGCATATTTTGCACGCATACATGACCCCTATTACGAGGGCCGCACATTCACACCGGCACAGACCCAGTCACAGATTGATGCCGCCAATGAGGCCAATGCCCGCGCCGCACTGCAGCAGCAGAGCTCCACGGCCGATTTCTCTATCTGCGCCATGGAGGTACGCGAATCACAAGGTTACGGTGGCCGTCCCGGACGCCGTATGAATACTCTGGCCGCCTTGGCATCGGCCCCCGCCACCAAGGATCAGGTCAACGAGAATCAGGACTGGCACAAGCTGCGCATTAGCCGCAAGGGTGCAGACGTCACGATGTATTTTGATGACAAGGAGGTTGTAAAGTACAGTGGCCTTGAGCAGACCGGTAAGAACGACCTGGTTTTCTGGGTAAATTACACCGAAGCAACATACCGCAACATCACCGTAAAGAGCGGTAATGAGACCGTATTCAGCGGTACTCCCAAGGATGTTCAGATTCCGGAGGTGGCTCCTGAGTGGACCGCATTCGGTGAGGGCAAGTTCCGTCTTGTCAAGGACGATGCCGTGAACATGCGTTACTCACAGGAGATTACGGCCGGCAAGAAGGCCGAGGCCGGCATGGCTCAGGGCCCGCAGAACATTATTTCGGGAGAAAAATATGTAGGCTCAATCTATGCCAAAGGCAAGGGTCAACTCATTGTAGGACTGCGTAATTCAAACGGAGAGTTTGTAGCCCGCAGGAATTTGGGCAATGTTACCAAGGAGTGGAAAAAGTATGAGTTCGCTCTTGAGCCCAATGTTCTTGGAGAAGGCAACCTTAGAATCTCTGTTGCTGACAATCAGGTGAATAAGGTGTGCTGTGACGGTGATTTTGCAATCGTTGTCAAAGGCGGTACCGTGCAGGTTGATATGGCTACATTATCCACACAGACCGGTAAGGACCTGGGCGGTTTCCGTCCCGACATACTTCAGGCCGTAAAGGAACTGCATCCCACCTGCCTGCGCTGGCCGGGCGGCGGTTACGTGGCACAGTATGACTGGCAGTGGGGCATCGGCCCGCAGGAGAACCGTAAGCGCTGGGACCACTGGATGTGGATGGACTATGACCAGAACTGCTTCGGCACCGATGAATTCATCAGGTTCTGCCGTGAGGTGAACACAGAGCCGGTCATAGTGGTAAGCGTCAGGTTTGAGCGTCCGGCCGATGAATACGACCAGATTCTGCAGAACGCCGTGAACTGGGTACGTTACTGCAACGCCCCCGCCACCGATGAGTGGGGAGCCAAACGCGCCGCCAACGGACACCCTGAGCCCTACAACGTAAAGTATTGGGAGATTGACAACGAGATGTGGGAGATGGGTATTGACCGATATGAGAAATGTGTGCGTGATTTCAGCACCGCCATGCGCAAGGTTGACCCGTCAATCAAGATCATTGCCTGCGGCGGATTCGGCGAGGACGAGCAGTTCATAAAGCGCAGCGGCAACTACTTTGACTACCTGAGCCTGCACCACTATGAGCAGCAGGGCGGTTATGCCACCGGCCCCGTACGTTTAGGACAGCAGTATGACCGTTACGCCCAGATGATTGCCCAGGGCCCCAACCCCAACATCAAGCTCTTTATCTCAGAGTGGAACCTCAACAGCATCGACTGGCGCACCGGTCTGTTTGCCGGCGGATTCCTGAACATGTGTGAAGCCCGCGACGTAGTGGCCATGGGTGCCGCAGCCCTCTTTATACGCCGTACCGATGCCCCTGACTGGAACAACGCCTTCATCAACTTTGACTACAAGGATATGTTCAAGGCCCCCAACTGTCAGGTGACCGAGCTCTGGTACGACCATTTCAGCAAGTACCGCCTGGCATACAGCGGTGAGACCGGCAACGTGAGCGTAAGCACCACCATGTCAGAGAACGGAGCCGATGTAATAGTAAAGGTGGTCAACCCCACCGATGAGCCCGCCACGCTGCGCATCAAAGGCGATTGGGAAGGCGTAAGCAGCACTGAGTTTGAGTACTATGCCCCCGGCTCCCTGACCGTTGCCAACAGCATGGAGAACAAGAACGCCGTAGCCCTGAAGAAATCAACCGCATCCACCGATGGAAACGACGTAATCCTATCCGTTCCCGCTTTATCGGCCGGAGTGCTGACTATCACAAAGAGTTTTGAATAGATTTTGTTGGGGAACTTTTTGGGGGCTTTGTCAAAAGGGTTTTGTTGTATATTTGCGAAACGACTGATAAATACTTAATAAAATATGAGGAAAAGGATTCTTTCTTTGCTGCTGGGTGCAGCGTTTGTTATGGGCTTGAATGCGCAGGAGACTTATACCAGGAACCGTACGGTTGAGGACGGCGGAACCGGTCCTTACAAGGCAATAATGGTTGAGGAACCCAGTTTAGAGGCTCATACTATATTCCGTCCGGCAGACCTGAGCAAGTTTGATAAAAAGAACCCGCTGCCCATTCTGGTATGGGGCAACGGAGCCTGCACCAACTCACCCTGGGAGCATCAGAATTTCCTGAGCGAGATTGCATCGCACGGATTCTTTGTAGTGGCCATAGGCTACTGGCCTGCTGAGGGTGAGCGTTACCGCGGCGCACAGTCCAAAGCCGAGCAGCAGATTGAGGGACTGGACTGGGCGATAGCTCAGAATGCCGATAAGAACAGTCCCTATTACAACAAACTGGACGTTAAGAACATAGCAGCAGCCGGTATGTCTTGCGGCGGATTGCAGACACTTGTCAATGCGGCCGATCCCAGGCTCAAGGCTATCATGATCTGTAACAGCGGTTCGTTCATCGACCCGTCAGGAGCAGTCCCCGGTATGCCGATGCCGGCCAAGGATGACCTCAAGAAGATCCACACTCCGGTGATGTATCTGCTGGGCGGTCCCACCGATATAGCATACGAGAACGGAATGGACGACTACAAACGTATCGATCATGTTCCCGCCGTTGCAGTGAACTATCCGGTAGGTCACGGCGGCACATACGGCCAGCCTCACGGCGGTGAGTTCTCGATAGCAGCGCTGGCTTGGCTCAAGTGGCAGCTCAAGGGAGACAAGGAGGCAGCAGCTATGCTTAAGGGAAGCCCCTGCGGCCTGGAGCAGCGTCCGGATTGGACAGTAGAAAAGAAAAAGATCGATTGATGAATATACTGGTAACCGGTGGAGCGGGATTCATAGGATCGCACACCATAATTGAGCTTTACAAGGCGGGTCATACCGCAGTGGTTGTGGATAATCTGAGCAACTCCAGCCCGGAGAGCCTGATACGTGTGTCCAGAATATTGGGAGGCACGGAGATACCGTTCCACAAGGTTGATATACGCGACCGCAAGGGGCTGGACCAGGTGCTGGAGCAGTACAGGTTTGACGCCTGCATACATTTTGCAGGGCTCAAGGCTGTGGGAGAGTCGGTAAGTAAACCCATAGAGTATTATGAAAACAACATAAGCGGTACACTGGTACTGGTGCAGGCCATGCGTGACCACGGCGTAAAGAACATAATCTTTTCATCGAGCGCCACTGTCTATGGCAATCCGCAGATAATCCCCATAACCGAGGAGTGCCCCAAAGGCGTCTGCACCAACCCTTACGGCTGGACCAAGAGCATGCTGGAGCAGGTGTTGACCGATATGCAGTATGCCGACAAGGAGTGGAACGTGGTGCTGCTGCGTTACTTCAACCCCATCGGCGCGCATGAGAGCGGCCTGATAGGCGAGAATCCCAACGGCATACCCAACAACCTGATGCCTTACGTGACACAGGTGGCGGTAGGAAAACGCGATGAATTGGGCGTTTTCGGCAATGATTACGATACCCCAGACGGCACAGGTGTACGTGATTACATTCATGTGGTGGACCTGGCCCGCGGTCATGTGTGCGCACTAAAGGCCATAGAGCAGGGGTGCGGCCTGGAACTCTATAACTTAGGCACCGGCCACGGCTATTCCGTGCTGGATGTGGTCAAGGCGTTTGAGAGAGTGAACGGTGTAAAGGTTCCGTACAGCATCAAGCCCCGTCGTCCGGGCGATATCGCCACCTGTTACAGCGATCCCTCAAAGGCTGAACGCGAGCTGGGCTGGAAGGCGCAGTACGGACTGGACGAGATGGTGCGTGACAGCTGGAACTGGCAACGTCAGAATCCGGACGGATTTTGAAATTGATAATTGAAAATTGACAATTGAAAAAAATTGGAACTAAGAGACATAATTGAGATATGAAGTGCGAGGAGATTTTCCGTGAGACGTACAGGAAGGACCCTGAGGATGTGGCGTTCTGCCCATACAGGATATGTCCGATAGGTGCTCATGTGGACCATCAGCTGGGCCGGATTACAGGTCTGGCAATAGACCGTGGCATTCATTTTGCCTACAGTTCAAAACAGAACGGCGTTATTGAGCTGCAGTCACTGCAGTTTGACAAGCGCGCCCAGTTCCATATCCGGGAGGTTGCCGATGTCAAGCAGAACGACTGGGCCGATTATCTGCGCGGTGTGACCATTGCACTGGCTCAGCGCTATACACTCTCCACAGGACTGTGCGGCGTGATAGAGGGTACACTGCCCATAGGCGGCCTGTCTTCATCGGCTGCCGTATGCCTGGTGTTCCTGTTGGCATTGTGTAAAGTCAACAATATAAAGCTTACGGCGCTTGAGATGATAACCATTGCCATGGCATCGGAGAACAATTATGTAGGCGTTAACAGCGGCAAGCTGGACCAGAGCTGCGAGATGTACTCCCGGAAAGATCATCTGCTCTATCTGGATACCAGGGACGATACATTTGAGCTGATTCCTACCAAACCGACGATGAAACCGTATGAAATAGCCATCTTCTTCAGCGGTGTAGAGCGTACTCTGGCTGGCAGCAAGTTCAACATGAGGGTGGATGAGTGCCGCAGTGCCGCATACGCCCTTCTGGCATACGCAGGTATGGAGTACGGCAAGTTTGTCGAGACATACTTCCGTATGGTTCCGCGTGATGTCTTTGATGCCTATAAGGACCGCCTGCCGGACAACTGGCGCAAGCGTGCCGAGCACTGGTACACAGAGCAGGAGCGAGTCATGGCCGGGGCCGAGGCATGGCGCAAGGGTGACATTGAGGAGTATGGCCGTCTGAGTTTCCAGTCGGGCAACTCATCTATCTACAACTGGGAGACGGGTTCGCCCGAACTTAAGACCCTGTATGATATTATGACCCGTACAGACGGAATCTACGGAGGCCGTTTCAGCGGTGCCGGATTCAAGGGCTGCTGCATGGCTCTGATTGATCCCGCTTACAGGGAAAGCATAATCGATAAGGTTTCAAAGGAGTACCTCAAGGCGTTCCCTGCACTTGAGGGCAAATATATGGCCACTATCTGTCATTCGGCCGACGGTTTGAAGCTATGAAGTGCCTGATACTTGCAGCGGGTTATGCAACCAGGTTGTATCCCCTGACTGAGAATTTCCCCAAGCCACTGCTTAAGGTGGGCAGTAAGACCATCCTGGACTGGCTCATCGATGATATAGAGGGTGCCGGATTGGTTGATGAATACGTTGTTATTTCAAACCATAAGTTTGCTCATCATTTTAATGAGTGGGCATCGGGCAAGAGCGTAAAGATAACCGTTGTCGATGACGGTACCAGCACCAATGAGACCCGTCTGGGTGCGGTGCGTGACATACAGTTTGCAATTGACCAGTTGCATCTGGACGATGATTTGCTGGTTATTGCAGGCGATAACGTGCTGGATTTCAGCCTGCAGAAGTTTGTCCTTTACGCTCACTCCAAACAGACATCCTGCATAATGCGCTATTTTGAGCCGGATGCAAAGCGTCTTGTCAAGTGCGGTATTGTTGAGGTGGATGCCGATGACCGCATATTGGGTATGGAGGAGAAACCGGCACAGCCCAAGTCTAACTGGTGCTGCCCGCCGTTCTATTACTATACCAGGGCCGATGCCCGTCTGGTTCCCGCAGGCATTGCCGCCGGATGCGGTACCGATGCTCCGGGCAGTTATATTGCATGGCTTTGCACTCAGACTCCTGTCTATGCCATGGAGATGCCAGGCCGGCGCTATGACATCGGCAACCTGGAGTCTTACCATAAGGTCTGCGACGAGTATAAGGGAATAAAATGACACAAAAGGATCGTTTCCCTGTGCTATCTGTGCTATGAAACTGACTACACCGGTTGAGATAAAGCCGTTAGAGAATAAGCTTACCTACAAGGACAGCATCCTGTTCATCGGTTCCTGTTTTGCCGATGAGATGGGCCGCCGTTGCGCGGACCGTTACTTTGACGCTATGGTCAATCCCTTTGGCGTGCTGTTCAATCCCTGCTCCATATCGGACTGCCTGGGGTTGCTTGAAGGTTACAGAATCAATGCCGGGCAGTGCAGTTTCATACCTGAAGACGTGATTGAAACCTCCGGGGGATTCTGCTCTTTTCATCATCACGGCAGTTTCAGCCGGCCCACTCCGCAAGAGTTCCTGGACAATGCGAACAAGACATTGGCCGATGCATCGGACTTCTTTTACAGGGAAGGTTGGGTTGTGGTAACACTGGGCACCGCATTCATCTATAAGGATAAGGAGACGGGCATGGTGGTGGCAAACTGTCATAAACTGCCGGCTGAGCGGTTTGAACGCACCATGATTGATGCAGATCAGGTTTATGACGCGCTAAGCCGGTATGTCGCTGACCGCCCGGAGCGTCAGTGGATATTCACAGTAAGTCCGGTGCGACATCTGGCAGACGGACTTCATGCCAATACGCTTAGCAAAAGTATCCTGCATCTGGGCGTTCAGAAACTGGTGGAGCGCTACCCCAACGCACATTACTTCCCGGCATACGAGATTCTTATGGACGAACTGCGTGACTATCGCTTCTATGCCGATGACATGATGCATCCATCGGCCCAGGCAGCCGATTACATATTTGAACGTTTTATGGATTTTGCCTTAGCGGACAGCGACAGACCGTTACTGGCAGAGGCCGAAAAGGTACGCTCCATGATGCAGCACAAGATCCTTAATCCCGGCACACCTCAAGCCGCACAATTTGAGGACCGGCGCAATCAGGCGTTAAAATCATTCCTTTCCAAAAAATAGTACAAAAGGGGTCTGTCCTAGGGTGTTAAGTTAACATTTTCATTTTAGCTCACTTTTTTGAGCAGATTGAGTCTTTTAATGGAGGGGTTAGGCAACAGGTTGTCGG
>CAJOLR010000008.1 GCA_905235565.1 uncultured Bacteroidaceae bacterium
CCAAGAAAATCATTAGGTTACAAGACGCCGTTGGAATATTGCAAAACTATGTTTAACTTTGACTTTGAAAAAGTTGCACTTTAAATTAGAATTCACGAATGATATATTTACGTTTGTTCTATTTTTATAAGGAATTAACTGCTTGGCTTATGAGAAGATTGGTTCTTTTTATTGTATGTGCGGCACTGTTTTCAGAAGGTAGGACAATGGCCGATAATGAATCGCTTATGCGTTTTGCCGGAAACATCCACCAATTCAATGAGCTGTTTCCTCAGGAAAAGGTATATCTACAGTTTGACAACACATCCTATTATCAGGGTGATGACATCTGGTTTAAGGCTTTCGTGGTCAAATCATCAAACCTGGGCAGGTCCGAGTCCGGTGTGCTGTATGTGGATCTGCTATCCCCAAGCGGTGTACTGCTACAGCAGCAGAAACTTAAGATAGTAGCCGGACAGGCAGACGGCCGCATACAGCTTGTAGACTATGCTACCGGGCAGGCGCGCCAACTGCGCGGCGTACGTCCGTATCCCAGTGGTTATTATGAGGTCAGGGCATACACGCAGTACATGCTGAATTTTGAACCGGACATTATATTCTCACGTGTGCTGCCGGTGTATCAGACTCCGGATCAGGAGGGCGATTTCAGCAATCCCACCATAGTATCGGACCCGGACAGATATGGGCAGGAGCGCCCCGACATGGAGAAACTGCGTGATGTGAATGTTACATTCTACCCTGAAGGCGGCAATCTTGTAAGCGGATTGCCTAGCCGGGTTGCATTCAAGGCCGTTGACGGCAATGGAGCCGGATTGCAGGGCAAGCTTTCGATAGTGACTGATGACGGCCAGAAGATAGTAGCCGAAAGCGGTCATGAAGGAATGGGGTCATTTGATATAATACCAGGCAGGAGACGTACAGATGCTACGTTTGAGTTTAACGGCAGGAAATTCTCCTCAGCACTGCCATTGGCCAAGGGTAGCGGTTATGTAATGAAGGCCGATATGGATGACCGCAAAAACAATCTTACGCTTGATATAAACCGTTCTCAGTCAAGGAGGGAGCAGACAATAGGAGTCACCGTTACCTGCAGGGGTGAGTTGGTGGCGTTCAATGAGCTGAATATGGACGGTAAGGAGTACAGGCTATCAATTGACACCAAAGAATGACCGGCTGGTGTATGCCGTATCGTTCTGTTTACTGACAGGGGCGAGGTACTTTCGGCACGTAGTGTATATAACGGCAACCTTAAGTATGTACCGCCCACAATTGATGTCAAGACCGATAAGCGTCATTATGATTCATTCGGAAAGATGCGTCTTACTTTCCAACTGAAGGACAAGAACGGAAAACCGCTGCATGACCGTTTCTGCGTTTCAGTGCGCGATGCATCTGATTATGGTACACAGTACGCAGACAACCTGCTTACTGATTTTCTGCTCACATCAGACCTGAAGGGATTCATACAAAATCCTTCATACTATTTTGAGTCTGCCGACAAACAGCATCTCAAGGATCTGGACCTGCTCTGTATGGTACAAGGTTGGGAACGCTATGACTGGGAGTACATGACAGATAACAAGGTGTTCACAGAGAAGCGCAGGATGGAGACCAGTCTGAGTCTTAACGGAATGATAATGACCAACCGCATTACAAGGGACCGCGCCATGGATGATGTCAAGGTGTATGTGGCAATATCACCCCGTGATGGTGAGACTGTTGAATACGGGCAGTTTGTAACTGACAAGAACGGTTACTTTGGGTTTGACATGAATGATTTCTACGGCAAGGCAGACCTGACCATGCGCCTTACCAAGGCCAGGAACCAGAATGAGCCTGAAGCCAAGATACGTCTGGACAGAGCTATGCTGCCAGAGGCAAGGGCATTCAGCAGGCAGGAGCTTCAGCCGGGTTGGTCAGTCAAAAGCCCCATAGCAGACGCCCAAGATAAAGCCCAAGGTGGCACGCTTAAGGATTATCCCGCAATCATTAATGAGTCCGAGGGGCTTGTACTGCCCACGATACGCATTGACGGAAACCGCAAGTATGTGGACTATTTCACATTCAAGTCTTTTGATGTTGAAAAGGATGTTGATAAGGAGCTTGATCTGGGTAACCATTCGACAAATCTGTCCGGTTATCTGATTGATAAGGGTTATTCTGTACAAACACCTATTGATTTGAGCGCTGCATTGGATTATTTATACAGTGATGAATACCTTTTCAATTACACCAACTATCTGGATTACAGATATGACTATGAGCACTATAGCCACATTGATGAAAATTTAACATACATGAGTACTTATTACTTTAACAAGAGTAAGAGTGAATCCATTCTTAATTCTGATCCCAATAAGAACTATATCTATGTGGAAGACAATAATTTCAGGATCAACGGTAACCTAGTGCTCTGTTACGTGCATGATGACAGAGGATTCTATACAAGCGGTAAATATTCCAAACCGTGGAAAATAGATACTCAGGATATTGAGAGCATATTGGTGTTTGATGACCTTAAGAACAAGTCTGAAATAGGAGATTATGCACCAGACTACCTGAATTATCTGAACCAGTACAGCGCCGTACAGAACGTTTTTACCAGCAGGACGGGTAACTTTGGAGACAGGATGGTACTGATGGATATAAAACTCAAGGCCGTTCACCGTATGACCGACAATCCGGACAGATTCAATCTGGGCAGACGTGTAACAACGATGCAGGGGTTCAGCAACAGCCATGAGTTCTACTCACCTGAATATCCCAACGGTGCCGTAACAGGTGATGTGGATTACCGGCGCACACTATACTGGAACCCCAATGTCATAGCCGATGAAAACGGCAAGGCCGAAATAGAATTCTACAACAACTCCTACAGCAGGAAATTTAACGTCAGCGGAGCTGGCATCACCGCATCAGGCATGCCATACATCCTGGATAAAGAGTTTTGATGAAGAGCCGTTACCCAAAGCCCATACAAACAGAAAAGGTGGCTATACGGCCACCTTTTCTGTTTGTACGGGCGATAGGACTCGAACCTACACATCTAAGATACTAGATCCTAAGTCTAGCGCGTCTACCAATTCCGCCACGCCCGCCTGGAAAAACGCGTCCCCCTTTAGGAACGCGCTGCAAAAGTAATTCTTTTTTCCGAAACCAACCAAGCCCTACTTGATTTCCATCATGCTCTCCATTCGAAGCATCATGGAAGGAGTGCGGAGCTCACGCATACGGGCAATAGCAGGGAACAGGTCTGTGAGCGAAGGCTGAGACTCCACGCTGGTGGTAAGTGTCTCTTCCGGGTCATCGGATGCACCGCCCGAGAGCATCTGCAGAAGCGATACATCCTTGGCAACGGGATATATGCTCAGGCGATAATCCTCCTTGCTGAGACCAACTTTCTGGGCTGCATAATCAATTGCATCCTGAATGCCGCCCTGCTTGTCAACCAGACCTATGCGCATGGCATCGGCACCAGACCATACACGGCCCTGGCCAATGGCATCGACACTGTCCTTGGACATTCCGCGGCCGTTGGATACCAGGCTGGTAAAGTCATCGTATATCTTCTCTATCTGGCGCTGGATATATTCTACCTCCTGGTCATTGAGCTTACGCATGCCGCTCATCATATCGCTGTGCGATGTGGTACCTACGGTCTCTATGTTGACCTTGAGATTCTTGCGGATGGCATTGCCCACGCTGGGAATAAGTCCGAACACGCCAATTGAACCTGTCAGGGTGTTGTAATCAGAGAATATGTAGTCTGACTCGGCCGATATCCAGTAACCGCCCGATGCGGCATAGTCACCAAAGCTGACAATGACCGGTTTCTCGGCACGCAGCAGCTGCAGCTCATGCCTGATAGCCTCGGCAGCCTGGGCGCTTCCTCCAGGTGAGTTTACGCGGAACACCACAGCCTTGACTTTCTTGTCGTCACGTACCTTGCGCAGGGTGTTGGCCATCTTGGAGCCTACGATATCGGCATCCGATCCGGAATTGACAATCTCGCCGTCTGCATAGACTACTGCAATCTTGTTCTTGCGGCTGCCTTTCTTGAGCTTTGAGGCATACTTGTTTATCTTGACAAAGCTTACCTCCGATATTTTGCTCACTCCGTTCTGCTCACAGAGATACTTGTCGACCTCATCCTTGTACCATGTTTCGTCAACCAGCCCCTTGTCCTTGTAATCGGCGGCATGGATCATGTCCAGGTCCTCAACCCACTGGTTAAACTGCTCAGGGGTGCATCCGCGGGATTCTGCTATCTGCGTTGAGATGGTGTTCCAGATTGAGTTAACCAGAGCCTCGTTCTGCAGGCGGTTCTCGGGGCTGGCCTCACTGCGCGTATACATCTCTCCGGCAGCCTTGTACTTGCCGTGACGGATAAGCTGGACATCTACACCCAGGGCATCCAGAACATCCTTGAGGAAAATCATCTGGGTACCAACGCCGGTAATCATGCTCTCGGATGCCGGGTCCAGGATGACCTTGTCGGCCACCGATGCCAGATAATAGGATCCGTTGCTGAAATTCTCACAGTATGCCACGACAGGCTTGCCAGCCTTACGGAAACGCTCCAGGGCAGCACGCAACTCCTCCAGCTGGGCTGTTCCACAAGATACGTTCTCGGGCGTCATATAGATCATGCCTATGTTCTTGTCCTGGGCGGCAGCATCAATAGCGTTTATGTAACTGAGCAGTGTCACTGAGTTGGGAGTCCCGTTCACGATAGACATAAGTTCCATGGATGAACCTCCCACCTTACGCTCGGCAATGGGGTTCTTGAAATCGATCTTAAGAACTTTAGCTTTTCCGGCAAAGGCCATCATCGGCAGAACTGCCATGACGGCAATGATAAACGAACGTACTTTTTTCATATAATTAAGGATTAACCAATTTGTCATTTATAAATTTGCGGGCACGCTCTATATAGGTGTCTTTCCCGGCCTTGACATCAGCTTCGTCCATGTCCAGACGGATATCAGGTGCTACCCCAAACTCCACATGATTCATTTCTGCATCAAAGGTTGGGGCCGATGAGAACCTGACCACCCATCCGTTGGGAAGTTCGGATGACATGGGAAAACCACCTCCGCCACCCGTGGTATCACCCATCAGGGTCACGTTTTCCAGAGCCTTCATGGTAAATGCAAAATCATTGGCGCTGCTGAAACAGCCACGGTTGGTCAGAAGCACCACCGGTTTAATCCATCTCAGGTCCTCCTTGGCGGGTGTCAGCATATTTTTGTACAATTTGGAGAAATCATTATGGCCGGGCCCGGTCTTGTAACATGTATAGCTCACGGCAAGTCTCTTTTCCGTAAAGTGCGAAGCCAGAAATTCGGCAGCACTAAGGTCACCTCCTCCATTGTCCCTGATATCTATAATCAGGCCATTGCACAATGTCATATTGTTTAACATAACATTAATGCGGCTGCTTGACATGGAACTGCCAAAACTCTCCACCACGAGATACCCTATATTGTCATCCAGGATACTGTAGAAATAACCGTCGCCGGCTATCACATAGTCCTTGCCAAGATATTTCTTCCTGAGGTCTGCCGAATAGTTTGAAGGATAATCTGTCTTCCAGCTCCAGTTACGTCCGTAGTCATAAGGACTGGTCAGGTTAACATGACCGTCACGCAGCTCACCGATCATGTTGCAGAGAACCTCGAACAGGGATCTGTTGGACATCTCATTCGAAATGCTTGCCGCATATCTCTCCTGGACCTCATTCCAATCCACTCCCAACTGTTCTTTCTTGAGATCGAAGAAACAGTAACGTTCATCCATAATGGTCCAGAGCGACAGAAAATTGCCAGCCGGAGTGTTGGAGAATTCCATATCTTCTCTCTCTGTATTCTGTGAACATGCAGTCGACAGCAGCAATAAGAATGCCACAGATGCTGTCAACCCGATGAATTTTACCGTTTTCATAGATCCCACTCCTTATTTTGGAACCTGAAGGCACAGCCTATGGTAAACATACCGTTGAAAATATTACGGCTATGTCCTCCCAGTTTGTTCCCGTTGTAATCAAATGAGTAACCTATCCTGAAACGGTTGCCCATGCACGGAAGCACCAGAGCAACCTGCTGCATGAATGCCGGATTGTTGAACGGCAATATGAAATGCAGAGCCTTACCGTATTCTGAGTATTTGTACATGTACCAGTAAGGTTGGTCATAATCAGGAGCAAAACCCAGCCCCGCAAGCGGAGCATAGAAGGTAGCTTGCATCGCCATATCATACCTGAACATGCTGAAACGCAGCGTATAATCCACCGATAATCCGCCAGCCAGATAACCGGCACCATTGACAGGGTTGTTTGAGTTCTGCCTGTTATACAGGATATCCGCCTCAAACATTACCGATGGACCTATCAGAATATCATGCCTTCGGGTCTGCAACGCCTTCCACATGAATGCCTTATATCCGGAATAACCGGCCGCCAGGGTACTGCCCCCTTTCAGACGGTTGGTCATAGGGCTGAAATAAGCTGACGAAAATGAACGGCCGAAACTGAATAACCTTTCCGGATCGTAACCGGTCCAGATGTCACCTTCAAATCCAATCGCCCATCCGTCATAACGGGAAGCCGAAAGATAGGTGTCACGGCCGAAAGCTTTTCCCGCAGCGATTGATAGCGCCCTGACAGTCTCATTGTGCTCCGGCAATGTCCAGACTGTTTTCTGTGCCAAAGCCGGAATGGGCAGCAATGTCAGCAGCAATGTCAACAGCATTCCTGGCAGTTCATCAGAACAGCGAGAGCTGACCATCGTCCGACAATTCCGTATTATCTTCATCTTGAACCGATTCTTCAGTATGGATTTCTTCCGGAACATCAGCATCAGGGGCAGGTTCCGGCACACGTAACGGTTCCAATTCTGATACCGATGCCACATTGAACGTAGTAACCCTGCGGCCACGGGCTTTGACGCCTTTCACTCCAACAAATTGTTCAGCATCTATCTCCAAAGCGTCACGGAAACTATCCGCACCTCCCATCGTAACCGATAGACGTGGATAGACTGTATCTGTTAACAGGACCAGCCTGTTCTCTTTCTCCTCACCAAGAATGTTTATGCGTTTGGCCGACGGATCCAGGATGAATCTCTTAAGATAGAGATAATTCTTCTGGGAGGCATCAAACAGCACTGCGGTCCACACCTTGCCCTGGTCATATTTTTCGATTCGGAGTATTCCTGCATCAAAATGACAGTTGGCATCGGGAACTGTGGTATAGTACTCTCCGTCAGCATTGATCACAAGCAGGAGGTCATCGCTGTCAAACTCGCCAAGATACTCTCCGTGCCCGTCAAAATCCAGTCGGAGGATGTCCCTGTCAAACCACACCTTGCGGCCCCCCAGTGTGGAGGTGCCCTGTGATTTGAGACCTATCCTCTGAACCTCATTACGGGTAAGCAGGTTTCCCATAGACTGACGCCCCTTGATCATAAGCTCACTGAAATCCTTGTCAAACACAGGCTTCTTGAGTTTGGGATTAGGCTTGAGCGTAATCTTGATAACCTCCGCCTCACCATTGTGATTGGCCGAAAAATACATCACCTTTGAACCGGCCTTACCCTGAGTAAGGTCATAATCCTTGTCACGTGTCAGGCCGGTGGCGGCAAACCTCTTCATGAAGTAAGCTCCGTTGCGGCCGTCACGGTAAACCACATTGTATATGGTGCGCTTGTCATTCTTCTTGAAGACATCAAGGTAAAGCACACCTTGGCCTACAAACAGTTTGTCGGCCACCTTGACCACCTTGTAGCGTCCATCCTTGTAGAAGAGGATAATATCATCCAGGTCAGAGCAGTTGCATACATACTCATCCTTCTTGAGTTCCATTCCGATGAATCCGTCGGCACGGTTAATGTAAAGCTTCTGGTTGGCCTCGACCACCTTGGTGGCTACTATGGTGTCAAAGTTCTTTATCTCTGTACGGCGTTCATACTGTGCTCCATACTTGTCCTTGAGCATGCTGAACCACTTGATCGTGACCGCAACCATGTTGTTCAGTTCCTTGTCAATACGGGCTATGTCCGCCTTCATCCTGGCAATGGCCTCCTCTGCCTTATCCTTGTTGAACTTAAGGATCCGGGCCATCCTTATTTCCATCAGCTTAAGGATATCATCCTTTGTCACCTCACGGACCATCTGAGGATAGTACGGAGTCAGCCGTTCGTCGATATGCTCGCATGCGGCATCCATCGTGGGTGCCTCTTCGAACTCACGGTCCTTATATATGCGCTCCTCGATGAATATCTTTTCGAGTGATGCAAAATGGAGTTGCTCCATTATCTCGCCACGCTCAATCTCAAGCTCCCGGCGAAGCAGTTCCCTGGTGTTGTCCACCGATTTGCGAAGCACATCGCTTACGGTAAGGAAATGAGGCTTGTTCCCATCAATCACGCAGCAGTTGGGCGATATGCTTACCTCACAGTTTGTGAATGCGTACAGTGCGTCAATGGTCTTGTCCGATGAGACACCGGGCGCCAGCGATATGCGTATCTCCACCTTATCGGCTGTAAGGTTCTCTACCTTACGTATCTTTATCTTACCCTTTTCGCCAGCCTTGACTATCGATTCGCACAGGGTCATCACGTTCTCCCCAAACGGTATCTCATTTATGACCAGTGTCTTGTTATCTGCTTCTTTTGTAATCTTGGCACGTATGCGCACCACACCGCCGCGCTCTCCGTCATTGTAACGGGAAACGTCTATGGCACCACCCGTCTGAAAATCCGGATAGAGATGGAACTCCTCATTCCTGAGATATGACACGGCTGCATCACACAACTCGTTGAAATTATGAGGAAGTATCTTGCAGGACAATCCCACGGCAATACCCTCAGCTCCCTGCGCCAGCAGCAGAGGGAACTTTACCGGCAGGGTGACAGGTTCCCTGTTGCGGCCGTCATATGAGAGTTTCCACTCTGTAGTCTTGGCGTTGAATAGTGTCTCGAGTGCGAATTTTGACAGTCGGGCCTCTATGTATCGGGGTGCGGCCGCCCTATGGCCTGTAAGGATATTTCCCCAGTTACCCTGACATTCTATGAGAAGGTCCTTCTGTCCCATCTGAACCAGGGCGTCACCGATGGATGCATCGCCGTGCGGATGGAACTGCATGGTGTGGCCCACAATGTTGGCCACCTTGTTGAAACGGCCGTCATCCAGCCTTTTCATAGAATGCAGGATACGCCTCTGGACAGGTTTCAGTCCATCTGCGAAATGTGGCACGGCGCGTTCCAGGATAACATACGAGGCATAGTCCAGAAACCAACCCTGGTACATTCCGGAAAGCTGATGCCTTATCATTCCGTTATCATCGGTCACAGGCTGATAAGTGGAGTGCCCGGCACTCAGTTCTTCTTCATTGTTGTCAAGTTCGCTCATTACCGCAAGTAAATATCATCGGACGCGAAATTACTGCTTTCCGGCGAAAAATCCCAATTCCCGACACCCAACTTACCCCATCACGGACATGAACTTTTCAACAATTTCAGGTATTTATGCATCTCTTATCCAAAACGTCCCTTATTACCATTTTTAAGAGCGCCGGATTCTATTTTTATTAAATAAAAGAGTACCTTTGCGGAAATTTTCGGAAAATAGCTCAATATGGCACAAGAAGACGTTTTCAAAAAGATTGTTGCGCATTGCAAAGAGTACGGTTTCGTATTCCCTTCAAGTGAGATTTATGACGGACTCGGAGCTGTCTATGACTACGGACAGCTGGGAGTTGAGATGAAGAACAACATAAAGACATACTGGTGGCAGAGCATGGTTTTGCTCCATGACAATATTGTCGGTATTGACTCTTCTATTTTCATGCACCCCACCATCTGGAAGGCATCCGGTCATGTGGACGCATTCAACGACCCTCTCATTGACAACCGCGACTCCAAGAAACGTTACCGCGCCGATGTTCTCATTGAGGACCAGATAGCCAAATATGACGAGAAGATAGAGAAGGAGGTTGCCAAGGCACGCAAGCGTTTCGGCGACTCTTTCGATGAAGCCAAGTACCGTGCCACAAGCGCCAATGTAATGGAGCACGCAGCCAAGCGCGATGCCCTGCATGACCGCTACAAGAAGGCCATGAACGACGGTAACCTGGATGAACTCAAGCAGATAATCCTGGATGAAGGTATAGTATGCCCCATCAGTGGCACACGCAACTGGACCGATGTACGCCAGTTCAACCTGATGTTCCAGACCGAGATGGGTTCCACCGCCGACGGCGCAATGAAGATCTATCTGCGCCCCGAGACCGCTCAGGGAATATTCGTAAACTACCTGAACGTCCAGAAGACCGGCCGCATGAAGATTCCATTCGGTATCGCCCAGATCGGTAAGGCTTTCCGCAATGAGATAGTAGCCCGTCAGTTCATATTCCGAATGCGCGAGTTCGAGCAGATGGAGATGCAGTTCTTCATCAAGCCCGGCACAGAGCTTGACTGGTTCGCCAAGTGGAAGGAGACCCGCATGAAATGGCATCAGGCCCTTGGATTCGGAGCAGACCACTACCGTTTCCATGACCACGACAAGCTGGCCCACTACGCCAACGCCGCTACCGACATAGAGTTCCTCATGCCGTTCGGATTCAAGGAGGTGGAGGGCATCCACAGCCGCACCAACTTTGACCTGTCCCAGCATGAGAAGTTCAGCGGCAAGAGCATCAAGTACTTCGATCCCGAAACCAACGAGAGTTACACTCCGTTCGTAATAGAGACATCAATCGGTGTTGACCGTATGTTCCTGAGCGTGATGTGCGCATCATATGAGGAGCAGACCCTTGAGAACGGCGAGACCCGTACCGTCCTGCACTTGCCCGCACCGCTGGCACCCGTCAAGCTGGCCATCCTGCCGCTGGTCAAGAAAGACGGACTGCCCGAACTGGCACGTTCTATCCAGAACGACCTCAAGTTCCACTTCAACTGCCAGTACGATGAGAAGGACTCTATAGGCAAACGCTACCGCCGCCAGGATGCCATCGGCACCCCGTTCTGCGTAACAGTAGACCATCAGTCTCTCGAGGACCAGACAGTTACCCTGCGCAACCGTGACACCATGGAGCAGCAGCGTGTAAAGATTTCAGACCTTTGCGGTATACTTTCAGATACAGTTTCAATAACCAGCGTCCTCAAGACACTCTGAATATGAAACGTAGACTGAACTTTTTCCCCGTTCTTCTGACAGCTGTAATGCTCATTGCCCTGTCCTGCGCAGAGACCAAGGAGACCGATGACCATGCCAACTGGAAAGGGAGAAACACGGATTTCATCGCCGACATTGCCGCCAACTGCGGCAATTCCGATCCGGAGAGCGCAACCGAAGGCCAATCCTTCAGGCTTCTCTCATTCAAGCTTGATCCCGATGCCAGCTGGGGAAACAGCGGATACGTTTATTGCCACGTGCTCAAGAAAGGGACCGATACGATTTCACCCAATTACACGGACAGCGTACGCATCAATTACCGGGTACGTCTTATCCCCACTGACAACTACCCTGAAGGTCAGGTGGTTGACCAGTCCTTCAAGACTACCGACCTGGACCCCACGGTCAACATCCCGTATTCATTCAGGATGTCTGCTCTGATTGACGGAGTAACTACCGCTCTCATGCACATGCATTGCGGTGATTACTGGAAAGTGTACATCCCCTACGACATGGCGTACGGATCATCCGGCAAAGGTTCCATACCCGCATATTCAACACTGATCTACGAAATCAACCTGACTGAGACCGCCCGCACAGGACAGAGTCTTTCTCCAAGATAGTTTTATACCAATAACCATACCAATAATAACAGATTTATCATGGCAAAAATTAGAGGTGCCGTAACAGTTGAAGCCGAGCGTTGCAAAGGCTGTGAATTGTGCGTATTCACTTGTGACAAACAGGTGTTAGGCATGTCGACAGCAGTAAACAGCAAGGGTTACCACTACGCCTACATGGCCAATCCGGAATCCTGCATAGGTTGTACTAACTGCGGTATTATCTGCCCTGACGGAGTTATTTCCGTCTATAGGGTAAAAGTAGAGGAGTAATTATGGAAGAAAGAGAAATGAGACTTATGAAAGGCAATGAGGCTATTGCCGAGGCTGCTATCCGCGCCGGCGCCGATGCCTTTTACGGTTACCCCATCACTCCGCAGACGGAGGTAATGGAGTACCTTATGGAGACTGATGCCACTGCCCGCACAGGCATGGCCGTACTCCAGGCCGAGAGTGAAGTTTCCGCCATCAACATGGTCTATGGCGGCGCATCAACAGGACACAGGGTCATGACTTCATCGTCAAGCCCGGGTATCAGCCTTATGAGTGAAGGCATTTCATTCATAGCAGGTGCCGAGCTCCCCTGCCTGCTTATCAACGTATCACGCGGAGGCCCCGGACTTGGAACCATCCAGCCCAGCCAGGCCGACTATTTCCAGACTGTCAAGGGCGGCGGTCATGGAGATTACAAGCTGCTTACACTGGCCCCCTCATCGGTTCAGGAACTGGCCGATTTCATATCACTGGGGTTTGACCTGGCATTCAAATACCGTAACCCCACCATGATCCTGGCCGACGGTGCCCTGGGTCAGATGATGGAGAAGATATATCTTCCAGCACCGCGTCCCCGCATGACCGAGTATCCCGACTGGGCCACCAACGGTACCCCCGAGGGTAAGGAACGCCGTTTCATCACCTCACTTAACCTGCTGCCGCAGGAGCATGAGCTGGTGAATATCCGTCTGCAGAAGAAATACCGCGAGATGGAGAAGAACGAGGTCCGTTATGAGATGATCCAGTGCGATGATGCCGAGTACGTAATCGTAGCATTCGGAATAATCGCCCGCATAGCACAGAAGAGCATCGAGCTGGCCCGCGCCAAAGGCCACAAGATTGGTCTTTTCCGCCCCATCACGCTCTATCCTTTCCCATACGGCCAGATACGTGAACTTGCAGACAACAGCCGCATCAAGGGCTTCATGTCTGTAGAGCTCAGTGCCGGTCAGATGATTGAGGACATCCGTCTGGCTGTAGAAGGCCGCAAACCCGTAGGCTTCTTCGGACGTCTGGGAGGTATGGTCCCCACTCCAGAGGAGATTGAGAACGCTCTCTATGAATACTTTAATATCAAATGATCAGCACATGGAAGCAAAAGATATAATCAAACCTGAGAACCTTGTCTATCAGAAAAGCCGCCTCATGGCCGAAAAGCAGTTCAATTTCTGCCCCGGCTGCGGTCACGGTGTTGTTGTACGCACCATTGCCGAGGTTATTGATGAGATGGGTATTGAGCATGATGTTATCGGCATATCACCGGTAGGCTGCTCAGTATTCCTTTATGATTTCTATAAGTTCGATGTGGTTGAGGCCGCTCACGGCCGTGCCTGCGCTGTAGCCACCGGCATCAAGCGTGTGCAGCCCGACAAGTTCGTGTTCACCTATCAGGGTGACGGTGATCTGGCTGCCATAGGTACAGGCGAGACCATGCACGCCTGCAACCGCGGAGAGAACATAGTGATCGTATTCATCAACAACGGTATCTACGGAATGACCGGCGGTCAGATGGCCCCCACCACCCTGGAGGGAATGAAGACCACCACCTGCCCCCGCGGCCGTGACGTCAAGACCATGGGTTACCCGCTCAACATCACCCCGCTGCTGGCTCAGCTGGACGGTGTATGCTACGTAACACGTCATTCAGTACATACTCCCGCCAATGTACGCAAACTCAAGAAGGCACTTCGCCAGGCCTTTGAGAACCAGCGTGACAAGAAAGGAACATCAATAGTCGAGGTTGTATCCAACTGCAACTCAGGTTGGGGACTCTCACCCAAGGCTGCCAATGACTGGATGGTTGAGAACATGTTCAAGAAGTATCCTCTGGGCGACATGAAAGTTGACGGCAAGCTTGTCATGGACATGAACGCACCCAGATAAATTAAGGAACAATATCATGACAGAAGAGATAATCATAGCCGGATTCGGAGGACAGGGAGTCCTCTCAATGGGCAAGATAATAGCTTATTCGGGCCTTATGCAGGGCCTGGAAGTATCGTGGATGCCGTCTTACGGTCCTGAGATACGCGGCGGCACAGCAAACGTTACGGTTATCCTGAGCGACAGCCGCATCAGTTCACCCATACTGCAAAAGTTCAGCACCGCTATCATACTGAACCAGCAGTCCATGGATAAGTTCGAGCCGATGGTAAAGCCGGGCGGCGTACTCATCTACACCCCCAGCACCATCACCCGCAAGCCCACTCGTACCGACATAACTATCTACCCCATCAAGGCCATCGAGGAGGCTGCCAAAATCAATGCCTCCAAGGTAGCCAACATGTTCCTGCTTGGAGCGTTCATGAAGATTCGCCCCATCCTGGATGTGGAGTATGTTATGGAGGGTATCAAGCACTCCGTATCGGAGCGCAACTGGAAATACCTGCCCCTGAACGAGAAGGCCATCAAGGCCGGAATGGAGCTGGTCAAGTAAAAGAAGCATTTACAGTATCTCCTTATGAGACACCGCTTAACAACAACAGTATTGGCAGCCGTATTGTCCCTGGGCAGTATGACTGCCAAAACTTTTGATTTAAACCCAGATTTCTATTTGGGCTTTAATGCAGGAACCACTGGCACAGGCATTACTCTCGGATCACGCTTAAACAGCTATGTAGCCGTTAGGACCGGATTTGATTTCATGCCCCATTTTGAATTTCCGATGCATTTCAGCATACAGGTCGGCGAAGACGGAGACCCGGGATATGACTCCGAGGGACGCTCCAGGTTTGACCGTATGGCCGGCTATCTTGAAGAGATGACAGGATTCAAGATAGACCAGCAGGTGGACATGATAGGAGAACCGCACTTCCATAATTTCAAACTGCTTGTAGACGTATTTCCGTTCAGGAACGGAAATTGGTTTTTTACTGCCGGATTCTATGCAGGCCCGTCTGTAATAGGCCGCGCCTATAACCGCACCGAGGATATGACCACACTCATGTCTGTAGCCATGTACAACAACATCTACGACAAGGTGTATGATATAGAATACAATGATGAGTGTGAATTGGAGGGAGTATTTTTGGGACTGGAACTGCCGCCTGCCGTCAATGAGAAAATCCTGAACTCCGGACGCATGGGTATGCACGTAGGCGACTTCCCTGACGGAACTCCCTACATGATGGAGCCGGATCAGGACAACATGGTCAAGGCCGAAATGAAAGTTAACTCATTCAAGCCTTTCCTTGGCGCAGGGTACAACGGATTCATTGACAAGAATAATGACCGTCTTAAGTTTACCGCAGACTGCGGTATCATGTTCTGGGGAGGTTCACCCAAGGTATATACACATGACGGAACTGAAATCGTGAACGGACTTCAGAATGTGATAGGTCAGGTTGGTAGATATACAGATGTTGCACGAAAGTTCACGGTATTCCCAATCCTGAACCTGAGCGTATCGTACAGGTTATACCGGTAGAGATTACCCTATCAACGGTCTATAACGACCTTACGTTTTCCAATTATATATACGCCTGCAGGCAGCATCTCAATCTCCTCGGCTGTAAGCTCACCTACAAACCTGCCGGAAATCTGATATACCTTGTTAAGAGACTTTGAGGGAACTGCCACATTGACCGAGGCAACGATGGCAGCGATAGAATCGGCACGTCGGGCAAGCAAAGCCTGATACTCTGCTTCTGTAATAATTGGGACTGAACTTGGAATACCTTCACCCACAGGCAGATAAGACTGGTTAGCCAGCAGTGACTGCTTGTGTGTATCGGCATCGGGCTTGACATCGGACAGCACATAGCCCAAGGAACCGTTGGACATTACACCAAGGACTCTCATTGTGGCAGGATCAAAAGCCGTCCTGGCATCCTTAGACTTGGTTCTTGCCGGATTATTGAAATATACCCCCTTAAGCTTATTGTCAGCCGGACCGGCAGTATAATTCTTGATCAGTTCTATACGGTTCAGAGACGGATCGCTTGCTGAACACTCAATTATAACCGGTGTACATGCCGGTACAATATCACCTGTAAACTCCTTGATTACTACTCCGTCACTGTCCACCTCAGATATATACCACACTTTCATGCCATCCGACAGACAGCTGAAACCGAAATCGGCATAGAACGGGTGGAACTTCCGTCCACCGGCCTCAATTGACGGGGTTATACCGAAAAACTCATCCTTATTGTCAATCCTGGATACAACCCATTTCCTGTAGTCACCGGTGCGTTTGGTTCCCATTGAGCCCTGTGGGCCTGTGCCATAGTTATCATCCGAAAGGTATTTTCCTTCGGCGTAAACCTGATAGTATCCGCCTGAATAATGTGCAAAGACATAATAACCGATGATATCATATGTACTGGTCCCCTGTGACTGAAGGTTGTAATAATCACCACCGGAGTTAGTACCTTTCTTTTCAATATATATTACCGATGCAGGATCACTGTAGGTTCTTGAATGGTCTGTCCAAAGCTGTATGGAGCCCATCTCGGCAGTGGTGGCCTGAACATTGACTGAACCGGTATTGTCTGTTACATATGCATAACGGCCCGTCTTATAGTTCGAAACCCTATAATAGCCGTCACCTGTTATCTGAGAACAGATGTGGAGAGACAACAACCCGGTAAATATTGAAAGGATAAGTCTTTTCATCGGTTACATTATTAATTTTAAATGAACTTGCCTGTTGTCTGCCTTTCCTGACAGGCAACAGGCAAGTTCATTATTGATATCCGCTTTGGTTATTTAACAGTACAGATAGATACACGGTTAAGGTTCATATCCTCACCCTTATACATGTTCTGGCTTGAACCATGTGCGGAGTAGGTGATACGAGACTCATCGATACCGTTGTCCTTCAACAGCTTAACCACATTGTTGGCACGGCGCTCAGAAATCTTCTGATTGTACTCGGCAGTACCTGTAGCAGCATCAGCATGTGAAGAAATCTCAATCTTGGCATCAGGATTCTCCTTCAGGAACTCAACAATACGACGAACCTTATACATCTCTGCACGGCTTACCTCATCCTTGTTGATATCATAGTAGATCTCCTCATATATAGTATTCTTGACAACCTCAACAGGCTTCTCAACTATCTCCTTGATAACCTCGGGCTCAACCTCCGGACATTCAGGAGCCTGTGATGCAGGAATCATCTTCTCCTTCGGAGTCTTGCTGTGTGTAGGACCGAAGCAGTACTTAATTCCAATCAGACCATTGAAATACCAGTCAGTATTCCATGTCTTCTTTGAGTTGTACTGGTCTGACAATGTATTGGCCTGCATTTCAAAGCCGACAGCCCAATTGTCATTGATATGATAATCCACAAAACCACCGAAACGGAACGGCCAGTAGAGAGTGCGCCTGTTTTCAACGTACTCCATTACATCACCGCTGATATCTACGGTTGTATTATAAGCAGCGATAAGGTCCTGCTTGGCGTTCTCTGCCTCCTCATTGCTGAACACTATGTTTGCACCGATACCAGCAAGCAGACCGGCACTGAGTTTACGCTCAGGGTTAAAGCCGCCAATCATGTTGGTGAGGTCAAACATTGCATCCAGTGAAGGAGAAACATAATTCCAACTCCAAGAGTATCTGTTGCCGTCAGGAGTAAAGTTCTCATCTATACCACCAAAACTCTTCCATCCGTTCACTGACAGACGTAAGGCAACAGAAGGTGTGAACTCATAGCCGAATCCCAACTGAGCATTGAAATAAGTCAGGTCAAAGAAGGGAATCTCACCAAGAGTATACTGTCCGCCAATATTGCCCTGGATAAAGAAGTGGGGATTGAATGTATAATCATACTCCTGCTCCTCATTCTCCTGAGCTGGCAACACGGCACATACTGAAAGCAGTAACGCCGTTGTTAGTATTCTAAATCTTTTCATTGTCCAATAATCATTTTAGGTTCCTGAAAATCACTCCACTGTAACATAGAATCTCTGAGCGGTAACCACACCTGAGTAGTCAACTGCACTGTAGTAGATTGTGTATGTACCAGTTGTTGTAGGAGCAAACGGAATAGCATAACGCTTACCGTCTATAGGAGTGTTGTAGTACTCACCACTGTTGATGTTGGAAACAGCTACACCAGGACCGTCAACAACTGCAATGAACTTCTGATATGCAGGAGCCAGAAGCTCACCAGTATAAGAGGTGGGATAGAGAACTATACCGCCACCTGCTGCTGTGAATTTTGAAGGATGAGCGGGATCATTACTCATTGGATGTAATGAACCGTCATTGGCCTCATACAGGATAACAGGCTGCAGAATTGCATTTACATCCAGGTCAAGCTTGCTGTTTATGCGGCTTGTCACTGCGTTGATGCGGCTGATGAGTGAATTCATCTTGTTGAAGTAGCTGTTATAACCGCTCAGTGAGTTGTTGATTGAAGTCTTAACATCTGTCAACATCTTGTTAACCTCAACATCAAGTTTAGCGCCAAGCTGGGTTTGGACAAGATTGTCTACTGCTGTCTTAATATCGCTGATAATTTGGTTGATAGTAGCATTTACATTTCCTGACCATTTAACAATCACGCCATTGGTCGGGTCATTGAATGCTTCATTGATATCATCTATCAGATTATTCAATCCGTCTGCATTATAAGTTTTCTTACCGTCTGCGCCGCGGCCCGGAGTGCCAACAGGAACGTCAACGGTTATGCTTACATCACTTGGATCCGGATATCCTATATTGATGTGGTCGAAACTGATAGTTGATGTAACTCCGGAAACATCGAATGAAACTGTACCCAGATCCATGTGGTAGGTTGTAGGCAAGCTGATAGAAAGGTCTGTCAGCGGGCTGATGGTGGGCAGTCTGCGTGAAGTGCCCACACCCTGACCGGCTGAATATGACAGGGGCTGGATGGCTGTTACAGCTACATCATACTGTGATGTTACGCTGTGGTCGCCCAGGCTGTCTGTCCACTCTACCCTTACTGCATTGGCATCAAGCGATGTCTCGGCAAGTTTGAACACTGCACCTGCTATACCTGACAGATTGAATCCGTCCTTGTAATCAATAATATCCTTTGCGATATTCTTGAGCTGTTCCTTGGTTACTGAGATGTTAGGTGCAAGCTGGCTTGCTGCGCTCTCCTCAATCTTGATTCCAGCCTCATAGAAACCGGTATTGGCGGCTGCGCGGTTGCTCAATCCGAATGTGAGTTTCTCCTGTGAAGGCTTGAGAGCATCAAACACAACAGGTGTTTGATCGCCAAGGCTGTTTACGAAAGAGAACTTGTAGGTCGGGTCAATCTGAACCTCATTGGGGTTGATTGTCAGGAATATGCGGCCTGCGTTATTGGCAGAATCGCTGATGATGGTGTTACCCTGTGAAATTGAAGTCTGAGTAGGTGTACCGATAACTGCAAGTTCTGCTGCTGACAACTCCATACCGGGATCGAGCACTGCGCTCAGGTCAGCGTCGTTGGCTGTTGCAGGGAATGTAACATTGTTCAGGGCCTCACCATAGTAGCAGCTCAGGATATTTGAGCGGATACCAACAGGAAGTGCAAATGAACCGAATGTGGGATTGACAGTTCCCTGTACATAGAGGCTGGTAATACGCCTTCTCTCTGCATCCATCAGGCTGTCAACCCTCAGCTCCAGAGTATCAACGCGCAACTCGAGAGTATCAACGCGCAACTCGAGAGTATCAACCCTCTGCTCCAGAGTATCAACCCTCTGCTCCAGAGTATCAACGCGCAACTCGAGAGTATCAACGCGCCACTCGAGAGTGTCAATACGAAGCTTGAGTGTATCGATTCTCATCTCAAGAGTATCAACACGAAGCTTAATGGTGTCGATCCTGCGTGAGTTGTAACGGATGGAGTCAATGTAAACGTGCAGGACTGAATCTACCTCATGGATACTCTTCTTGAGCACCTTGACTGAATCAAACAGAGGTACAGTGTCATAATCAGCGATATTCATGATGCTGTCAAGTTCATGTCTCATCCTGGTTATTACAGTGTCAATAGAGTCATTGTACTGTTTTGCCGAATCGGCAGTACCTTTAACAGCATTAACTTTCTGGTTCATGAGGTTGAACCTTCCGAGAACTGAATTTGAATCACCGGCGATGGTGTCAATCAGATTCCTGACATCATTAGTCAATGTGTCAATCACTTTCTTTAGAGAGTCGCAGTTCACTTCGCACATCTTGAGAGTGTCAAGTCTTGTGCGCAGACTGTCAATTGATTTGGTGTTTCCGTTGATTGCATTCCACATCTGAGTGTGGTCAATCTTGCTCTGAGTCCTCAGATCAGAGTAATCATCATAGTCCTTACAAGAACTCACTAGTGCCAAACCCGTCACGGAGATGGCAATTAAAAAACTACATAAAAGCCTTTTTTTCATTGCTTTAAGATTAATATTTAATATTGTAATAACATTTGTTACAATGTCGGAAATCGCAATCTGGCATTAAGCCAATGCAACTTTCAAAGCACAAAGATAATTTAATTTATTGATAATATATAAATTTAAATAAAAAAAACGCCTTTTCAAGCGTTTTTCTGAGCATCCCTGTCGCGAATTTCCACCCGTCGGATTTTGCCGCTGATTGTTTTGGGCAACTCATCCACGAATTCAACCACACGCGGGTACTTGTACGGAGCCGAAACTTTCTTGACATGATTCTGTATCTCCTTGACAAGAGCCTCCTTGTCGGGATAATTCCGATACTCCCTGGAAAGAATGATCGTAGCCTTGACAACCTGGCCGCGAACCTCATCGGGAACGCCGGTTACGGCACACTCCACAACCGCAGGATGTGTCATCAGGGCGCTCTCAACCTCAAACGGACCGATACGGTAACCGGAACTCTTGATTACGTCATCAGTACGGCCCACAAACCAGTAGTAGCCGTCGCTGTCGCGCCACGCCACGTCACCTGTATGATAAATTCCGTTGTTATGAACGGTCTTGGTCAGTTCCTGGTTGTGATAGTACTCCTCAAACAGTCCCAAAGGAATGCGCTTGTCCGTGTGCAGTATGATCTCGCCGCTCTCACCGTCCTCGGCCGAGCGTCCGTCGTTTGTAAGCAGGTCCATATCATATGCCGGATTGGGCACGCCCAGAGAACCTGGCTTGGGTTTCATCCACGGGAATGTTCCGATGGTCATAGCCGTCTCGGTCTGACCGAATCCCTCATGGATATCAAGCCCCGTATGCTCCTTCCAGAATTCAAACACGCTGGGATTGAGAGGTTCACCGGCTGTAGTACAGTATTTCAAGGCGCTGAGGTCATACTGGCTCAGGTCCTCACGTATCAGATAACGGTAGATTGTCGGGGGAGCGCAGAATGATGTCACCCTGTACTTTGACATAGCCGCCAGGATATTGGCCGGCGTGAACTTTTCATGATCGTACACGAAGACTGCCGCACCGGACAGCCATTGTCCGTATAATTTACCCCATACAGCCTTGCCCCAGCCGGTATCGGCCACTGTAAGATGCAGGCTCTGCTCATTCACGTTATGCCAGTATTTGGCAGTCACTATATGCCCCAGCGGATATAGAAAATTGTGCGCCACCATCTTGGGGTTGCCGCTTGAGCCCGATGTAAAATACAGTAGCGATATATCGTGATTGTCATTGACATGAGCCGGACGTACAAACTCAGGAGCATTACTCATACCTTCATCCATGCTGTGCCAGCCGTCCTGATTATATGACCCGGTAGCCACCAGGACCTTGACCGAGGGGGCATCCTTCAGGCATTCATTGACATGCTGTATCATGATAGGCTCGTCGGCCGAAACAATCATCTTGATCTGAGCCGAGTTTGCTCTATAAATAAGGTCTTTGGGCGTTAGCAGGTGGGTTGCCGGTATGGCCACTGCGCCCAGTTTGTGCAGGGCTACTATTGAGAACCAGAATTCCGCACGACGTTTGAGCATCATCATCACGCAGTCGCCCCGGCCGATACCCAAAGACTGGTAGAATGATGCCACCTGATCGGATTTGAGCTTTATGTCGGCAAAAGTATAGCGGTGTTCCTCGCCCTCGTCGTTAGTCCACAGCAAAGCCAGCTTGTCCGGATCCGTACGCGCCCATTCATCGACGACGTCATATCCGAAGTTGAAATTGTCAGGTACTATTATCTCAAAGTTATTAATAAAATCCTCAAGGGATTCAAACTCTACTTTACGTAAGTATTTTTCAAGCATAAAAATCAGACTATAATTGCAAAGAAACGGGCAGGCTCACCGTTGAGCGCCTTCATGCCATGAGGCTGTGTGGAATCAAAATAAATACTGTCGCCGGGATTCAGGACAAGTTCCTTTCCGCCGATGCTCAGCAGCAAGGTACCCTTAAGCACCAGATTGAATTCCTGACCCTCATGTGAGTTAAGATGCATATGCTCCTCCATCTTAGGATCTACGGTTACTATGAAAGGAGAAGCTTTGGCGTGTTTGAATCCCATAGCAAGTGCCTGATACTTATAGGCCTTCTGGCGTTCAATAACCGGCCCCTTGCCCTTCCGCACCAGCCAGTAGCTGGTCATGTTAGGCGAATCGCCTGCAAATAGTTCAAGCGGCTCCACACCCAGCACAGCCGCCGCATTGCACAGGAAGTTCATCGGAATGTCCGATTCGCCGGACTCGTACCTTTTAAGTTCATCGGACGTTACGCCACACTTGGATGAGACCTCCTCAATAGTCATGTCAAGATCCTCGCGTAGTCCGCGAAGCCTCATGGCCATCTGTTTGATTTGTTCGTTTATTTCCATATCAGATCACTTCTATTCCCTGTTCCTCGCATAGTTTAAGGCTAAGCTCGCGAAGCTTGAATTTCTGAATCTTGCCACTTCCGGTTAGCGGATACTCCTTAACAAAGAATACGTATTTCGGTATCTTGTAACGGGCTATCTTGCCGCGACAGTAATCACGCACCACGTCTTCTGTAAGTGTGGCGCCCTCCTCCGCTATTATGAATGCACCCACCTCTTCACCGTATTTCCTGGAGGGTACGCCTGCCACCTGGACATCGCGCACGCCCGGCAGATGATAAAGGAACTCCTCTATCTCACGCGGGTAGATGTTCTCGCCGCCACGTATGATCATGTCCTTGATACGGCCCGTTATCCGGTAGTTGCCGTTCTCATCCATCATACCCAGGTCACCGGAATGCAGGTAGCCGTTGCTGTCAATCACTTCAGCGGTAGCCTTGGGATTCTTGTAATAACCTTTCATAACGTTGAATCCCTTGCAGCACATCTCGCCCTGAGTGCCTGCAGGAACCTCCTTGTTGGTCTCCGGATCAAGCACCTTCACATCCACAAACTCATAGTCACTGCCCACGGTGGTGTAACGGACCTCATCCGGATCGTCAATTCGCGTCTGGCTCATTCCTGGCGATGACTCTGTCAGTCCGTATACACTGGTTACGCGCAGATGCATCTTGTCTTCAACCTTGCGCATCAGCTCGATAGGGCAGAGAGATCCTGCCATGATACCGGTACGCAGGCATGTCAGGTCAAACATATCGAACATGGGGTGATTCAGTTCGGCTATGAACATGGTGGGCACACCGTACAGGGCTGTACAACGCTCCTTATGTACGGATGCCAGAGTCACCAGCGGGTCAAAGCGCTCCACCACCACCTCGGTACAACCATGCGTCAGGCAGTTCATTGTGGCCAGCACCACGCCGAAACAGTGGAACAGTGGCACACAGACGCAGAGCTTGTCATCCTGCGTGAACTTCATGTGCTCACCGGTCAGGAAACCGTCATTGGCGATATTGTAGTGCGTCAGCATAACCCCTTTCGGGAAGCCTGTGGTTCCGGATGTATACTGCATGTTCACCACGTCATGGCAGGAGACAGACTTGCGCAGACGCAGGAACTCATCATCATCTGTATTTTCACCCAGCAGAAGTATCTCGGCAGTATTGTACATGCCGCGATACTTCTCCTGACCGATATAAACCACGTTCTTGAGTTTGGGGAAGCGCTTGCTCTCCAGATGTCCGCGCTGGCATTCGCGCAGTTCCGGCAGCATGGCATATGCCATGTCCACATAATTGCTCTCCCAAGTACCGTCAGTAAGGCAGAGGGTGTGCATATCGGAATCCTTGCACAGATACTCCAGCTCATTCTGCTTATAGTTGGTGTTGACCGTGATGCACACGGCACCTATCTTGGCGCAGGCATAGAGAAAGGTCAGCCAGTCCGGTACATTCTGGGCCCATAGACCCACATGCGTACCTTTTGTCACACCTATTGCTATAAGACCGCGGGCCATGTCATCGACCCTCTCGTTGAACTGTTTCCAGGTAAAACGCAGGTCACGGTCCGAATATACGATATACTCTCTGTCAGGTGATACCGTTGCCCAATGTTCAAGATAATCACCAAGTGTCTTTTCTGAAAGTTCAGGCATAAGGTCAGATTGGAGTGTATACAACAGCAAGGATACGTGCCTTCTGTCCGTTGTAGCCGTGCACGTGATGCTTTACGATCGAATCATAATATATACTGTCACCCTTTTCAAGGACATAGGTATTCTTTCCGTAGTTTATCTCTACATATCCGTCAAGGACATAGATAAACTCCTCACCCTCGTGGGTTGAGAGACCGAACTGAGTATTTCCGGCCGGGAGTATGTCAATCACGAAAGGCTCCAGATGACGGTTGTCCTTACCCTCCGAAAGGGAGTGGTAAATCATATTCTCATGACCTTCGGAGCCGTGGTTTGAAAATCGTACGCTTTCACGTTCCTCTTCATGGCGGCAGACCACTGCGCCAACACTCTGCTGGTCATCAAGGAATGTACCAAGCCTGACACCCAGTACACGGGCTATCTTGATCAAGGGTGCCAGTCCCGGCAGCGGACCGCCATCCTCAATGGCTTTAACCTGTTCCAAAGGTAGTTGTGCACGCTCTGCCAACACCTCGATTTCCATCTGTTTGGATTCTCTCAGGGAGCGGATCTTATTTCCGACCTGCACTTTGCTTTTCATAACTTTTGTATTAATATACAGATTGTTCATGCATTATGCCGCAAAAATACAAAAAAGGCGAAACATATGCGCCGGCGCACTGATTTATATTAGGAAAAACAAATAAAAAATGTTCTTTTTAAATAATGTGGTGTCACATTTTTTACCTATCTTTGTATGTCATATAATAACAGAAAATGAGCGAAGAAATTCTCAACGGTCAGGCCAATTATTCAGCGCAGAACATACAGGTCCTGGAGGGTTTGGAGGCAGTACGCAAGCGTCCTGCCATGTATATTGGAGATATCAGTGAAAAGGGCCTTCACCATCTGGTCTATGAGGTGGTAGACAACTCCATTGATGAGTCTATGGCCGGCTATTGCACCCATATCGAGGTTGCCATAAACCAGGACGGTTCCATAACCGTACAGGACAATGGCCGCGGTATCCCCGTGGATATGCACCCCAAGGAGCACAAATCGGCCCTGGAGGTTGTAATGACCGTTCTCCATGCCGGAGGTAAGTTCGACAAGGGCTCATACAAGGTTTCAGGCGGTCTTCACGGTGTCGGCGTATCGTGCGTGAACGCCCTCTCCACCAAGATGGTAACCGAGGTGTTCCGCGAGGGTAAGGTCTATCGTCAGGAGTACGCCTGCGGCAAGCCGGTAACCGGAGTTGAATGCATAGGTACAACCGACATCAACGGAACACGTCAGACATTCTGGCCCGACGGCTCCATATTCACCACAACAGAGTATAAATATGACATCCTGGCCGCACGCCTTCATGAGCTGGCATTCCTGAACGCCGGGCTCAAAATATCCCTTACAGACTACCGCGTCATTGAAGAGGGAGAGCCCAAAAAGGATGTGTTCTTCTCAAATGAAGGACTCAAGGAGTTTGTAGCCTACATTGATGAGAACCGCGTTCATCTTATCCAGGAACCCATATACCTGAACACGGAGAAACAGGGAGTTCCCATTGAAGTGGCCATACTCTACAATACGGAATACAAGGAGACCATCCGCTCGTTCGTGAACAACATCAACACCATAGAAGGCGGCACCCACCTGGTAGGTTTCCGCACGGCCCTGACCCGCACTCTCAAGAAATATGCCGATGACAACAAGTTCCTTGAGAAAGCCAAGGTCGAAATAGAGGGGGAAGACTTCCGCGAGGGTCTTACTGCCGTTATATCAGTCAAGGTGTCAGAGCCACAGTTTGAAGGTCAGACCAAGACAAAGCTGGGCAACAGCGAGGTTGCCGGAGCCGTCCAGCAGGCCGTAGGCGAAGCTTTGACATTCTACCTTGAGGAACACCCCAAGGAGGCCAAACTGATTGTCGAGAAAGTTATTCTGGCCGCACAGGCACGAGTAGCCGCGCGCAAGGCACGTGAGAGCGTACAGCGCAAGAGTCCTCTGTCCGGCAGCGGACTGCCAGGCAAACTCGCAGACTGTTCAGACAAGGATCCCGCCAACTGTGAGCTCTTCATCGTAGAGGGTGATTCAGCAGGCGGCAGCGCCAAGCAGGGACGCGACCGTCACACCCAGGCCATCCTGCCCATCCGCGGTAAGATATTCAATGTGGAGCGTGTAATGTGGCATAAGGCTTTTGACCATGAGGAGGTAAACAACATCATCCAGGCCCTTGGCGTTCGTTTCGGCCTCAATCCCGATGACTCAAAAGCAGCCAACTATGACAAGCTGCGTTATTACAAGGTTATCATAATGACCGATGCCGATGTGGACGGTTCGCATATCGACACCCTTATCATGACCCTGTTCTTCCGCTATATGCCGGAACTCATCGAAAACGGTCATCTTTATATAGCCACACCGCCGCTATACCTATGTACAAAAGGCAAGGTTAAGGAATACTGCTATGATGAGGTACAGCGACAGCGTTTCATCGACCAGTATGGAGGCGGCCTGGAGCAGAACATCGTGACGCAGCGCTATAAAGGTCTGGGTGAGATGAACCCCGAGCAGCTTTGGGATACTACCATGAATCCTGAGAACCGTCTGCTCAAACAGGTTCACATTCAGGATGCAGCCGAGGCTGACCGCATATTCTCCATGCTGATGGGCGAGGACGTAGGCACCCGCCGGGAATTCATAGAAAGGAACGCAACGTACGCGAACATCGACGCTTAAAGAATTGTGAATTGAGAATTAGAACGAGGCTTGTGAATAATCGCAAGCCTCGTTCATGTAGCGGGTTAACGCAGGTTCTGCGTATCAATTCCCAATTATCAATTTTCAATTAAAAAAGGTCGGAATTGCTTCCAACCTGTAGATGATTCAAAAACTGGAGAAAATCCTTATGCGAGCTTAGCGATGTGAGCGCAGAGCTTTGACTTGAGGTTAGCGGCCTTGTTCTTATGGATGAGCTTGGTCTTGGCCAGCTTATCAAGAAGCTTCTGAACCTTGGGATAGGCAGCTGCTGCCTCCTCCTTGTTGGTCATGGCGCGAAGCTGACGGACTGCATTACGCATGGTCTTTGCATAATAACGGTTGTGAAGTCTTCTCTTCTCGCTCTTTCTGATAGCCTTCAAGGCTGATTTGTGGTTTGCCATTATAAATCAAATATTTATTGTTATTACTTAGTAGCGCGTATGAGAGTCGAACTCATCTTGCAAGAATGAAAATCTTGAGTACTAGCCGATATACGAACGCGCCATCCTTCCGGTAAGCCTTGAGAGGCTGCCCTATAAAGCGGATGCAAAAGTAGTTACATTTTTCCAAACGGCAAACAATCTCCATTATTTTTTTATATCTTCGCTTGACCGAAGGATAAGCCGGAAATTAAAATGTGGGAGCCTGAAAGAGGAATAATGATTGGTTCTGTCCGTCACAATGACAGGACAAGCGTGGCTCATATTTTCACGGAAAGGCACGGAATGGTACCGTTTATATGGTTCATGTCCGCCAGCAGCAAGAATGCCGGACGCAACACACTTCTGCAACCGCTTACCCAACTGGATTTCCAGGCAGAGTATATTTCCAACGAGTCACTACAACATATCAAGGACATAAAGAACTGCTCGCCGTACATTGACATACCTCGGAATCCTTTTAAAGGCGCCATTGCGTTGTTCCTTTCAGAATTCCTCACATACGCCCTTAAAGGAGAGCAGGATAACCCGCAACTGTTCCGATACATCTCAGAATCAGTAAAATGGCTGGATGCTGCCGGGCCAGGCAGTTTTGCCAATTTTCATATTGCATTCATGTTAGGCACCGCATCGTACACCGGGGTATGTCCCAATGCCGATGATTACAGTCCCGGTTGTGTATTGGACCTTAGAGAAGGTTGTTTCAGCAACATGGAGCCCAGGCATCCCGAATGGATTGACCCACAGCTGTCATATAAGCTATATCTTCTGATGACCTCGGGGTTCGATGACATAAAGGACGCGCCCCTGACCGGTCAGGAACGCGTACTCTTGCTTAACGCACTCAACAACTGGTTCAGACTACATGTACCGGCCTTCCCGGTCTTAAAGTCCATAGAGGTTCTTGAGGCTGTATTTGATTAGGCGCGAAGTGCTTTGATTTCGGCCAGACCTACGGAATTCCGCAGATATGAAGGTGATGATTCTATTGCATCAATCAGGGCATCATTATCCAGATCGTCATCAGAAAGATCGTACAGATAAAGCTGTCGTTTGTTGATTCGGCCTCCGTAAATATTCTCGATAACCCTGTCCGTCTCATCTTCATCTTCCATCATGGGAATACTCTCAATGCCGAATCCGGTTGCCAGGACCGTTATCTTGACCTCATCCGTAAGTGTGTCATCATTGGCAAGACCCCATATCACCTCAATGTTCTTATCCTCGAACTTATCCATAAAGTGACGGACCTCGTTCATCTCGTCAAGCATGAGCTGGTGCTCAGCCTGGTTGCTCTGATAGATATTGAACAGTATCTTCTTTGACTTATGGATATCGTTGTTATACAGAAGCGGTGACTTAAGTGCAGCGTCAAAAGCCTGATTGACACGGTTTTCGCCCTTTGCCACACCAGTACTCATAATAGCAACGCCACCCTTGCTCAATATTTTCTTTACATCACGGAAGTCCAGATTTATGATACCGTGACATGTTATAAGTTCTGCAATACTCTTTGTTGCAGTGGTCAGGGTCTCATCAACATGCTTGAATCCGGTGGCTACGCTCTTGTCAGGATAAATCTCAAGCAGTTTCTCGTTGCTTATCACAAGCAGCGCATCCACATGCTGGGACATCTCACGCACGCCCTTGAGCGCCTGCTTGATTTTGGGGCGCATCTCGAACTTGAACGGGATGGTAACTATACCCACGGTAAGCATTCCGCACTCTTTGGCACATTTGGCTATCACAGGAGCGGCTCCGGTACCTGTACCACCACCCATACCCGCAGTTATGAAGACCATCTGGGTGTCATCCTTGAACTGAGCCTTTATATCCTCTATGCTCTCCTCGGCGGCTTTACGGGCAACTTCTGGATCATTTCCGGCACCCAGGCCATTGGTTGTCTGGCGTCCCAGCTGGAGCTTAATGGGAATCTCGGAGTCGGCCAAAGCCTGCTGGTCTGTATTGGCAATGACAAACACTACATCATGGATACCCTCACGGTACATGTTCTTGACGGCATTACCGCCTCCGCCGCCTACACCGATCACCTTGATTATCTTACGTGACTCAGTAGGAAAGTCAAACGGCAGGATCTTATTCTCCTCAAAATCCTTAATATCCTGGTTCATAGTCTTTTCTTGATAGCTTTAGTTCTGTTCTTTATCCTCTTTGTCATCAAAGAAGTTCTCACCCATGTTCATGAAATTGTCATACCAACGCTTGAACACGCTGGGACCTTTCTTCTTTTCCTTACCTTCGGCATCTTCATTCTTTATTTCCTCCTCTTTTCTGGCAGCGGCCTCCTGACGTTCCAGCTCTTCCTTACGGTCTCGTTCCTCCTGGGCACTCTCTCCGTCTTCGGTAAACAGTATGCCTTGAACCACATTCATCTCATCCTCCGGTGCCAGGTTGTCTATCTCATCCATCTTTCGCATGACACAGCAGTTCTCGTCGCCTTTGGCCATCACGGAAAGCAGAGCCAACTGTGATCCGTCACCCCGCTTCCAGCGGGTTTCTACCCAATTGACACCGCAGGAGGGTTCTGTCACGATGCGAGGCTGCCGCATTGAGGGCATCAGGTCCTTGAATGCCTGATCCAGCTGGCGTAACTGCGACCCTCCACCTGTCAGCACAATTCCGGCATAAAGCACATCACTGTAGCCCGATGCCTTGATCTGCGAACAGACATTACGTATAATCTCCTCGTTTCTGGCCTCTATTATCTCACCTATCTCATTGAGTGACACCTTCTTGTCATTCAGCAGGATAGTCTCGGCATCATCCCTTGACCCGATGAGATTGCAGAGTCCATAGGTACATTTCAGTTGTTCAGCCTGATCGGGCTCAATCTTGAGGATAGCAGAGAGGTCACGTGTGATAAGTGCGCTGCCCAGCGGTATTACACGCAGAAAACGCAACAGCCCGTTCTTGTAGACAGAAACCGTTGTAGTATCTGCTCCATAATCCACCAGCACGCATCCCTGCTGACGGTCATCATCCGAGAGCACGGCATCAGCCTGAACCATCGGAGCCACATAACCATCCACAATCTCCACCTGTGCTGTCATGAAACATTGGGCAATGTAATCGGCCACCTGTTTCTTGAGAAGGATGTTCAGGTAACTGCCCTCCAGTGAGCGGCAGGCTACACCTATGGGATCCGTTTCCGTTCCGCGTTTGTTGTCGACCACATATTCCTGTGACTCCTGAAACAGATTTACATAACCGTCATACTCTATCTCACTGCACTGTTGGAACATATCATCTATCACCTCCTGGCTTACTACCGTCTCATCGTCAAACTTGTGTTCCACCTTGCTGATTACAGACCTGAGTCCTTTGGCATTGTAACCCACATAAACCTTTTCAATCTTCGTGGCCAGGATGCTGTTAAGCCTTTCAACCACCTCGGCTATGGCATTGGCTGTCTTATCCAGGTTGTAAACAGCACCATGTCTGATGCATGACGATGACGGCACGCTGGCAAAAGCCATAACTTTCAGGGAGCCGTCCGTCATTATGCGCCCTGCCACACCTGAAATCTTGGATGAGCCAAGTTCAATAGCAACAATAGTCTTGTCCGTTTCCATTTATTATAATTATCGTTTCCTACACACCACCTGATTCTCATAAGCTACACTGATGGAACGATACTTGTTCCACCCGATATTATCCAGTCCTTTCTCATAGAAATTCATCAGACGTTCCAGCTTTTGCTCCACATTATCGGCATTGCCCAGGATAAGCAGGTGGTCACCCACTCTGGGAACCAGCCTTATCTCACCGTCTTTTGTTACGTCAATCTGTTCTACCTGTGCTTTCCAGAACTCTGACGCATTAATGGCACGCACCAGCCTGAGCAGGTCATCGGACGCAAACTTACGGTCAATGTAACCTGTTGCTACAGGCAACTGTACCACAAGTGAATGCTGCTGGAGTATCTCGCCATGACTGTCCACATAAAAATCCTGCCCACGGTTATTGAGAACGCGTACCAATGGCACCTTGCTTGATATGTTTATCCTGAGGCGGTCTCCTCCTGTCTTATAGCAATCCGCCTTGCCAATAAGAGGATGGAGCAAAAGCACAGATTCGATATCCTCCAGCCTTACCTGATCCAATGGCAGACCAACCGGATCAAGCATATGCTCCTGAAGCAGTTCCAGCACCATATTCTCATCTATAAGGTAAAAATTGAGGCTGTCGGTTATGTGCAGGTCGACGCCCTGACACAGACGGGTATCCTCATGCCTGTCAGACATGCCTGCCACCGAACAGACCAGGTATCCGGCGAACAGAAGCACTGATAATATGGAGAGTATCTTCTTAACCACCTTTATTTAAGTATCTCTGTTATGGTTTCAACATAATCCTCCAGATCACCTGCTCCCAAGGTAACAAGTACCTGTACATCATCCTTGACGGAATTCACCAGTTCCGGAACCTGGTTCCTGGATATGATGCCCTTGCATACGCCGGGACGCATATTGTCAGCAAGCAGTTGGCTGCTCACTCCCGGTATGGGCTGCTCACGGGCAGGATATATATCCAGAAGCCATACCTCGTCAAACAGCGAGAGGCTGTCTGCAAACTCATTGTAGAAATCACGGGTACGGGTATACAGATGCGGCTGGAATATGCATGTTATCTTGCGGTCAGCATACAATTTGCGCAGTGACAGGGCACATTGTCTGATCTCTTCAGGATGATGCGCATAATCACTCAGATAAACCTTGTCGGCATTCTTTACATGAAAATCAAATCGGCGGTCACATCCGCGGAAACTGGCTATCCGTTCACGTATCACATTGTCCGAGGCACCGCTTAACTGAGCCATGGCCATGGCAGCCACAGCATTCTCAACATTGATAGGGATGGGTACACCCAGTTCAACGTCAGCAATGCTTCCTAACGGTGACACATAGTCAAACGTGAGTTCGCCATTGCCCACCCTTATGTTTGCAGCATGGAAATAGCCCTCGTCCAAGCCGTATGTATAGAGATTGACACCTTTCTGGAGCTGAGGCATAATCTTTTCAGTCAGGCCCACATGCAGTATCAGGTCACCGCCGGGCTTGATGAGCGATGTATACTTGCGGAAACTCTCGATATATGACTCGTATGTCCCGTATATATCCAGATGATCGGCGTCAACAGCCGTAATGACCGAACGCAACGGAGTCAGGTGGTGGAATGAGCGGTCAAACTCATCGGCCTCTATCACCACGCGGCGGCTCTTGCCCGATATCATCAGGTTACTCCCGATATTCTTGAGTATGCCACCCAGAAAAGCATTGCACCCTTCAGGAGTACCGTCCAGTATATGGGCCAGCATCGATGATGTAGTGGTCTTGCCGTGAGTTCCGGCCACGCAAAGCCCGTCCAATGAGCGGGTTAGCGTACCTAATACCTGGGCGCGTTTCTGGACATCGAAACAGCGTATGTTGAACCAGCGCAATATACGGTTGTCTGCCGGTATAGCCGGAGTATACACCACCAATGTTGAGGACGGGTCCCTGAAACACGGGTCAATCTTATCCGTATCGTCCTCAAAAACTATCTGTGCGCCCTCCCTGATAAGAGCCGATGTAAGCTCTGTGGAAGTCCTGTCATAACCTCCCACCCTGCATCCGCGTGACAGGAAGTAACGTACAAGTGCACTCATACCTATTCCACCTGCACCTACAAAGTAGACAGACTTTATCTCATCCAGCTTAAGGATACCGCTCCCGTAGCCAGCCAGCTTCAGCACTTCATGCGCTATCATATCGGCCGAATCATACATGGCCAGTTTGAGAATGTTATCGTGCAGTCGGGCCAGACGGGTCTCATCCTTGACCAGGTCAATCGCCGCTGGAATAAGCTCCTTTCGGGCATCCACATCACGTATATGTATGGCAGCATCCACATCGGCCAGAGCCATGGCGTTCTTGGTCTGGTGGTCTTCTGCCACATTGGGTGACGGCACCAGGATGACCGGCTTGCCTAACAGGCAGAGTTCCGAGATGGTTCCGGCTCCGGCACGTGATATCACAAGGTCTGCAGCTGCATAAGCCAGATCCATATCCTGGACAAATTCAGTAGGCAACAGGTTGGGAACCTCCTTCTGTTCTGAAAGACGTCTTTTCATCTCCTCATAGTAGAACTTTCCCGTCTGCCATACAAACTGGATATCATCCGACATACGTATCAGGTCCAGATTTGACATTACGCTCTCATTCAGAGTTCGGGCTCCAAGGCTTCCGCCAACCATAAGCACTATGCGTTTGGATGCATCCAGACCCATCCTGACGGCAGCCTCCTTACGTGACAATGTACCTTTGGTAAGGTTGGGGCGAACCGGATTGCCGGTCTTTATTATCTTGTCGGCAGGGAAGAAACGCTCCATACCGTCATAAGCCACACATATCCTGGCGGCCTTCCTGGCCAATATCTTGTTTGTGACACCTGCATATGAATTCTGTTCCTGAAGCAGTGTGGGTATTCCCATCTTTCCTGCGATACGGAGTGTGGGACCGCTGGCATAACCGCCTACACCCACTGCCACCATAGGCTGGAACTGACGGATTATGCGGCGTGCCATAATCTGGCTTCGCATTATCTTGAACAGCACTACGATATTTTTGAAAGGGTTCTTGCGGTCAAAGCCCGAAATGGGCAGCCCCTTTATTTCAAATCCGGCCTGGGGAACCCGCTGCATCTCCATGCGGCCTTCGGCTCCCACAAACAGTATCTCCGCATCCGGATTCAGTGACTTTATGGCATGTGCTATTGAGATAGCCGGGAATATATGTCCACCTGTACCACCTCCGCTGATAATTATTCTTGGTTTAGCCTCCATCTGTTATATTTTGTCTATTCAAATGATTCATCTCCGTCGACAGGCTTGGGTACATCGGCATCCTTACCTATGATATAGTCTCCGTCAGCCTCTCTGTCCAAGGTATTGCTTATTCCCAGCAGCATGCCTATGCATCCGCTCGTCATAAGCACAGAAGTACCTCCCTTGCTTATGAGCGGAAGCGGCTGTCCGGTCACGGGGAAGAGTCCCACCGCAACGGACATGTTAATGAATGCCTGAAGCCCCAACAGCATGCCAAGTCCCATAGCCAGATAAGCGGGATACTTTTCCTTGCAACGGGTTGCCATGCGTCCAACCCTGAACAGCAGGATAATGTACACCAGCATGACCGCAATTCCTCCCGTCATTCCCAGTTCCTCAATTATTATGGCGTAGATGAAGTCACAGCTGGCCTCCTGCAGATAATCACGTTCATCGGAATTGCCGGGACCTTTTCCCAATATGTTGCTGCTGGCTATTGCTATGTTGGCATGGGTCTCCTGAGGCTTTTCGGGAGCAATCAGCTTGGCATATTCATACGCGCTCATTTTGTCGTTTGATCCAGCCTCACAGAAATCAAGGATACGTGCCTGCCATGTAGTGGCGCGTTTGGGAATGAAACTGGTCTCACGCAGAGTCTGCGGCGGCACCAGCAAGAAGACAATCAGAGCCACTATACCGACAGACAGGACCACACCTGTCAGTGCAAATATACGTTTCCACGCTATTCCTCCCAGAATCATCATAACGAATACCACCCCAGCCAGAAGTATGGCCGTAGAAAGGTTCTCACCTACAATCAGCAGGCACACCAGGCCTGTCAACGCTATTATCTTCCAGAAAGTATTGTTCTGGCTCAACTCATCATCAGGTTTGAGTTTGGCAAGCCAATAGGCTACTGCCATTACGACGCCTATCTTTCCTAACTCCGAAGGCTGCAACTGGAAAAATCCCAGGTTTATCCAGCGTTCTGCACCCGATGACCCCATACTGCGCATAGACAGATAGCCCAGCAGCAGGATTGACAGCGGCACCAACAGTACAGGGAACAGCTTGTACCACTTGTAATGAAGCAGATGAACCAGATACATCCCTACCAATCCTATGAACAGATGTACGGTGTGTGATATGATGGGAGTAAGGAAACTGCTTTTTCCGAACGTCAGACGACTGCTGGCGCTGAACACCTCTATCAGTGAGATGCCGCACAGGATGAATACCATCGCCCAGATGGTACGGTCACCTTTCAACAGTTGCCTGTGTTCTTTCTTATCCCCGTTATTTTCCATTGCAATATCCGTTTAAAGTGCCCTTACACAAGCCTTGAACTGATCCCCACGGTCCTCGTAGCTCTTAAAGAGGTCGAAACTGGCACAGCAGGGGCTGAGCAATACGATCTCGCCCTTGTGAGCCATCCGGTAAGCCGCATACACAGCGTCTTTCATAGACTGCACATCGGCGACCGGGAGTCCGAACCCGTCAAAGAAATCATGGAGTTTCTCATTATGCAGACCCATATAGACCAATCCGCAGCACTTTTCACGCACCAGGTCGGCTATCTCGTTGTAGTCATTGCCCTTGTCCTTTCCGCCCAGTATCAGCACGCACTTTACGGGCATGCTCTGAAGCGCATACCAGCAACTGTTCACGTTGGTAGCCTTAGAGTCATTTATAAAGTCAATGCCGTTAACCCTTGTAACACGCTCCAGACGGTGCTCCACACCCTGGAATGTCTGCAGGGCCTTGCGTATGGTCTCACTCTTGATACCAGCTATGTTGGCCGATATACCGGCAGCCATGGAGTTGTAAAGGTTATGCTTGCCTGTCAGGGCAAGTGATTCCTGCTCCATATTGAATGCGTAAGGCTTATTGAAGTAGAGCGTACCGTCCTCAACATAAGCGGCCAGTTCCTCTCTCTTGGCCTCCGCAAAAGGATAAAGGGTTGCCTTAAGACCGTATCTCTTGAGCTCACGTGTAATGATGGGGTCATCGCTCCAGTAAACAAAGGCATTGTCCTTGGTCTGGTTGCGGATAACACGCATCTTGGCATCCACATAGTTCTGCATCTCATAGTCATAACGGTCCAGATGATCCGGCGTTATGTTCATGAGGATGGCTATATCGGCCTTGAAGTCATACATATTGTCCAGCTGGAAACTGCTCAACTCTATCACATAGTAGTCATAATCTTTCTCGGCCACCTGCCATGCCAGACTGCTGCCTATGTTACCGGCCAGCCCCACGTTCATGCCTGCCATCTTGAATATATGGTATATGAGCGATGTGGTTGTGGTCTTGCCGTTTGATCCGGTAATACAGATCATCTTGGCATTGGTGTAACGCCCTGCAAACTCAATCTCCGATATGATGGGAGTTCCCTGCGCCATCAGTTTCCGGATGATAGGAGCCTCCTTTGGAATGCCCGGGCTCTTGATGACCTCATCGGCCGCCAGGATACGCTCCTCTGTATGCTGTTTCTGCTCCCACTCTATACCGCGCAGGTCCAGTTCATTACGGTAATGCTCCTTTATTTCGGACAGGTCCGACACGAACACCTCAAAGCCCTTGGCCTTAGCCAATATGGCGGCTCCGGTTCCGCTCTCACCTGCTCCTAATACAACAATCTTCTTTGACATAGAGTTTATCTGATTTTCAAGGTCAATATTGTAAGCGCTGCAAGACCTATGCTTATAATCCAGGTCCTTAGCGTTATCTTGGTCTCATACAGCAGTTTCTGCTCATTTCCCTGGAACCTGACCGTGCTTCCGGGATCGGCATTCAGCACCTGTGCCATGCTGGTGCGGAAATGGTCGTGAATGGGAGTGCGTTTCCAGATACGCTGATGTACTCCCTTGCGCTTACCCAGCTTGTAATAGAACCGCTGACATATCACAGACAGGCTCTCCAGCAGGAACACACCGCACAGAATGGGTAGCAGCAACTCTTTGTGAATACACAGCGCTGCCACAGCGATGATGCCGCCAATGGTAAGGCTTCCAGTATCGCCCATAAAGATCTGTGCCGGGTAAGAGTTGAACCAGAGGAATCCCACAAGAGCGCCCACAAAAGCACTCAAATACACCACAACCTCCTGGCTTCCTGGTATATACATAAGGGCAAAGTGGCTTGCCGTGACCACATTACTGGATACATAAGCCAATATTCCCAGCGTGATTCCTATTATAGCGGAATTTCCTGCTGCCATACCGTCCATGCCGTCATTCAGGTTAGATCCGTTGGATACCGCTGTAACTATGAAGAGTGTAAGCAGTACAAAGAAAATCCAGCCAGCCTGGTATTTGGTCTTTTCACCCAACCAACCGAACATGTCGGCATAGTTCAGGTTATGGTTCTTAAAGAAAGGTATAGTGGTGCGGGTCGATTTTACATCGGGAGTCTTTATCACTATCTCGGTATTGTCTGCTATGCGGGTCACAACCTTCTCGTTTATTACCACCTGCGGGCTGTAACGGAGCGTAAGGCCGACGATAAGTCCCAATGCCAGTTGTCCGGCCACCTTCACCCAACCGTTCAGTCCCTCCTTGTTCTTACGGAATGTCTTGATGTAGTCATCAGCAAAACCTATAACGCCCAGAATGACAGTGGTTATCAGCATCAGCCACATATAGACGTTCTTAAGGTCACCTATCAGCAGACATGGAATCAGGATGGCCACGATTATTATCACTCCTCCCATGGTTGGAACGCCCTTCTTGGTCACTCCGAACGGATCCAGTTTTACGTCACGCTGAGTCTCGGAGATATTTTTCAGTTTGAGCATGTCGATAAAATGACTGCCGAACCAGCAAGCGACTATCAGCGACAGCACCAGAGCGAATATTGCCCTGAATGTCACATAACTGAACATACCCCCGCCGGGGATATCCACTCCGGAATTCTTCAAATATTCAAAAAGACTGTACAGCATCTGTTTCTTGATTGATAATTAAAAACATTCACGAATAACCTCGTGGTCGTCAAAGTGATGCTTGACTCCCTTTATCTCCTGATAATCCTCATGTCCCTTACCGGCCACAAGGATCACATCTCCAGCCTGGGCTATCATGCATGCAGTACGGATAGCCTCTCTTCGGTCGGCAATTGATATCACCTTCTGCATATCCTCTTTGGACAGACCGGCCAGCATATCATTAATTATATCCTGAGGCTCCTCGAATCGGGGATTGTCCGATGTGATTATAACCCTGTCGCTATATTTGACACTCTCCTTTGCCATGAGCGGGCGTTTGCCCTTGTCACGGTTGCCGCCGGCACCCACAACGGTTATTATCTGTCCCTTACCGTCCAACACATCAACTATGGTGGTCAGCACATTGGTCAAGGCATCGGGAGTATGTGCATAATCCACTATCGCGGTAAAGCCCCTGGGCGAACGTATCGCGTCAAAACGTCCGTTTACAGGAACCAGCGTACTCATGACCGTAAGCACCTCCATCGGATCACGTCCCAGGTTGACGGCTGTTCCGTAAACTGCCAGCAGATTGCTTGCATTGAACTTGCCTATGAACTTCAGGAAAGCCTCACGTCCGTTTATCTCCAGCAGCATACCGTCAAAACCCGACTCAAGTAGACGGCCCTTGAAATCGCACATGCTGCGCAGGGAGTAAGTGGTGACTTTTGCCTTGGTATTCTGTGTCATTACCAATCCGTTCCTGTCATCCAGATTGGTAACCGCAAACGCATCCTTGGGCAGATCGTCAAAGAACTTCTTCTTGGCCTTGAGATAGTTCTCAACAGTCTTGTGGTAATCCAGATGGTCACGGGTCAGGTTGGTGAATATACCACCCGCATATTTCAGGCCTCCAATCCTTTTCTGGACTATGGCATGCGAACTGCATTCCATAAATACATACTTGCATCCCTCATCTGCCATACGGCCCAGCAGGCGGTTCAGGGTCACTGCATCAGGGGTTGTATGATCGGCTGGGACTGGCTCTCCGTCAATGTAATTGCATACTGTCGAAAGCAGTCCGGACTTATACCCCATCTTTCGGAACATGTTATATAATAAGGTTGCTATTGTAGTCTTGCCGTTTGTACCTGTAACGCCTACCAGCTTAACCTTGTCCGTAGGATTTCCAAAGAATCGTGTTGCAACCTGACCCACCACATCCTCACAGTCAGGAACCTGGACATATGTGACACCCTCGGCCAGCTGTTCCGGCAACACCTCGCACAACACGGCTCCTGCTCCCAGTCCGATAGCCTTGGGGATGAACTGATGACCGTCAACGGTAGTACCGCGCATGGCCACAAAAAGGCATCCCTTGCCCACCTTGCGCGAATCAAGCTGTATATCAGTAACCTCCATCCCGGTATCACCTACCGTTCTGATTGTCTTCAGTCCCGAAACCAATTCTCCTATTGTAGCCATATTATTACATTGATAATGTCAACTGAATCTTATCTCCCTTATGGAAACGGGTATTGCCACCCGGAACCTGACTCTTGACCCGGCCCACGCCCGATATGCTGACCTTCATTCCCATTCTCTCCAGCAGATACATGGCATCCGATGCGCCCATACCGCGTACATCGGGCACAACCCCCTCGGCATACTCCACGTAGTCCATCACATAACGGCCGGAATCTGAATTGACAGACCCCCATACGCTGTCAGCCACCAAGCGGTCCGCACGACTCATCAGATTCTTCTTTCCTATTCCCTTGAGCACTGTGCTGGCCTTTGCCAGGTCACCGGGTAACACCTTGGGTATGAACTGTCTGGTGGAATCATACGCCTCCTTTATATCCCTCAGGTTACGGCTTGCCATAACCTTCTCGGATATCTCATGGAAGGCCGGAGCCGCCCAGGTGGCTCCACCTGCAGCTCCTCCGTCGGTACGGATGGAAACAATGCATGAGAACTGGGGATTGTCGGCCGGGAAGTATCCGCAGAAAGAGACCATATGCCTGCGGGGGCCATCCCTGTAACCTGCAGCGCCCTGTGACAACTGGGCGGTACCTGTCTTTCCGGCCACAGCAAAATGTTTTGAGGCTGCATTCTTGCCTGTTCCCTCAATCACGACATGCTCCAGCATATATCTTATCTTCTCCAGAGTTTCATCCTTGCACATATGCCGGCGGACTATCTCTACCGGAAACTCCTGAACCACCTCGCCTTCACGGGTCACAGATGTTACAAGTCTGGGTGCCACCATGCAGCCGCCGTTGGCTATTCCGTTATAGAAAGCAAGAGTATTTATTACAGGCAGCTGCGTATTGTAGCCAATTGACATCCAAGGCAGACGTGTGACATCCCAATAACCGTCACGCTTTATTACCGGAGCGGCAGTACCGGTCAGCTGAAGGCTGAAATGGGTGTTGATTCCAGTCCTGTAAATACCGTCTACGAATTCCTCGGGTTTGTCCTTGTATGCGGCATGTATCAGTTTTGAGGTGCCTATGTTGCTGGAGTTAGCAATGATATGTGGTACGTCCAGCCAGCCGTACTTGTGCGAATCGGTCATCCTGGAGCCTCCTCCAAACCCGGCATATACACCGTTCTCACAGAACACGCTGTCCGTCATTGATATCTTGCCGTCGTCAAGCGCTACCATCATTGACACCGGCTTGAATGTGGATCCGGGCTCATAAATCTCCCTTACCGCATTATTCTGTATCTCATCAAACTGACCGGGACCGGTTTTGGTAAGACTGGCAATAGCTTTGATGTCACCGGTAGGCACCTCCATCAGCACCACTATTCCCGATGCGGCATTCCACTTGTCCATCACTCCGCGAAGAGCCACCTCCGCTATGTCCTGCATGTCTACGTTTATTGTGGTGTGAACGTCACAGCCGTCAATCTGGGGAACATCGGCCACCATACGGCTTATGTTCTGCACCTTCTCCTGGTGTCCTCGTCCCGGAACGCCGCGCAGCAGAGAGTCAAAAGAGAGTTCCAGACCATTCCTGGCCGAATCCTTGGCCTCATACATACTGCCTATCGTACGTGCGGCAAGTGCGCCGAATGGTTTCTGGCGTGAAATCTTGGATTCGGCGCTGAAAAACCACCACTCATACTTGGGTTTAAGCCATATAGTCTTTACCAGTGACTTGTACTGGTTGTATGAAATGGGATATGTATTCCTTGATGTCCCCGGAAGCAGCAGCCAGGAATGTGATTTTGACTCAAAACCCTTCTTGTAATGGTCTGCAAACTCCTGAACTGAATATTGCGGAAAAATATCGTGCATCTGACGGGCAAACTCCACGACGTGCCTGTTGTAAAGGGTATCCTTGCGTTCCTGATCCTTCTTGGCCCGGACGGGATCCTTCTCGGAAGTCTTGAAATCCAGGAATACCCGGTACTGTTTCATACTGCTTGCCAACAGCAGCCCCTCATCACTGAGTATATTGCCTCGGCGAGGTTCTATAACCCTGTTGACCGGAGTCATGTTCTTTGACACATCATTCCAATACTGCCTCTCACCGAACATGACCAACCCCATCTTGGCGATGATTAACACGCCCCATGCAGACATGATCAGGAACAGGGAGACAAACTTGCGTGACACCCTCTTCTTTTCCTGATTATGGTCTGTATTCTTATCTGCCATATCTACTCTTATTTGGGCAAACGGTAAGGAGGTTCCGTAGCTGGCTGCAGCCCGGATCCGTTTCTGGTTGCAATTCTCTCTATATATGACGGCTTGCTCTTGGCCGATACGTCACTGGTGGTGTTAAGGGTCTGATACTCCATATCCACCAACTCGCGCCTCAACCTCTCGGCATATGCCTGGTCACGCTGATAAGCATAGCGGTTGCCTATGTAGAATATCACACATCCCAGTATCTCCAGCAGCAACCATATGTTACGTTGTATGAAATCAGGCATGGACCTCATCAGTCCCTTCCTTTTTACTGTGTTGTATGTGCTGTTTTCCTCCATATCAAACCTTTTCTGCAATTCTTAGTTTGGCACTGCGGGAACGCGGATTTGCAGCCTGCTCGACGGCGTCAGGCATAATCGGCTTGCCTATGCAGCGCAACGGCACCTCACGGTTCCCGTAAAAATCAGTCCTTATATCACCCTCAATGTTACCGCTCTTCATCAGGTTCTTGACCATTCGGTCCTCTATTGAGTGATATGTGATGACCACCAGACGACCGCCTTCAACAAGTAATTCCACAGCTCCCGAAAGCATCTCACGCAGAGCATCAACCTCATGGTTCACCTCCATCCTGAGGGCTTGGAACAACTTGGCGGTATCTTTTTTTTCGCGTTCACGCCCAATCACCGGACGTATGGCATCCAGAAGTTGTGAAACGCTCTCCAGACGAGAGTTCTTACGGGCACGGCCGATAGCCTGCGCCACCTGACGTCCGTTCTGCAGTTCACCATACAGCCAGAACAGCTGAGCCAGTTTCTCTTCAGGATAATCATTCAGAATATCCGATGCCTTTATCCCCTCCTTCTGGTTCATGCGCATATCAATGGGACCTTCAAACCGGAACGAGAAACCGCGTGTGCTGTCATCAAAATGATGCCATGACACCCCCAGGTCTGCCAGTATGCCGTTTACCTTGTCATGGCCGTACCAGCGCATGAAATTGGACATATAACGGAAATTGGAATAGACAAAAGTGAACCTGTCATCACGGATTATGTTGTTCATGGCATCGGCATCCTGGTCAAAACCGTACAGATGACCTTTTGGATTGAGCAGGGACAGTATCTCGCGTGAGTGGCCACCACCACCGAAAGTGGCATCCACATAGACTCCGTCCGGAGCCGTCACGAGTCCTTCTACACTCTGTCTGAGAAGGACCGGCACATGATATGTCCCGTTTGTGTCCACTTGCCTGTTATGTATATACTGCGTATCACTCTGTCATGAATCTTCTCAGATTATCGGCAAAATCATTGTCTGACATGAACGGTTGCTGTCCGTCTGCTGCAGCTATGCCGGGAGCCCATATCTCTATTGTCTGCTCCATGCCCACAAACAGCGCATCCTGCTTTATTCCAACCTTGTCAAGCAACAGCTGCGGGATCAGCAAACGTCCGTTGCCGTCCAATTGCAACTCCTGAGCCTCCGATACCAGTTTGCGGTAAACCATCTGCTGATTGCCGTCAAAACGGTTCAGTCTGGCACGCACCTTGGCTATCTCCTCCTGCCATTGGTATGCAGGATATACAACAAGGCAGTTCTCAAAGTAATCCTTGCGGACCACCAGAGTCTGACAGTCGGACTGCTGCAGGATGCGGCGGAATCCGGCCGGCATGAACGCCCTGTTCTTGGCATCCAGACGCACCTGGAACTGACCTATGAAACTCATATCTTGCCTTTTACCGATATTTGGTTTCAAAGTTAAGCAAATTCCACCCACTTTCACCCACTTCGCCCCACTTTTTATTTAAAAAAGTTTTTAACAAGCTGTTGATAACTCAGACGGCTCAATATCAAATAATTGGAACCAGTATGCTGAAGTGATGGTTTGAGGCAGACGGCTAAGTGTTGAAAAAATTGACAATTGACAATGGATAATGGACAATGGATAATTAGAAAGAGACTTGCGGTTTTTTCGCAAATCTCTTTCATGTCGCGAGCTATACGCAGGTTCTGCGCATTAATTGTCAATTGTCAATTATCAATTGTCAATTAAATCTTGCGCTCGTTTGAGCGCAAGATTTATATGGCTGCATATATTCTCCTTGCCCACCACCTCATCCATTCCGGCATCCTCAATAACCTTCATAACCTTGGGATTGACACCGCTCAGAACCACCTTTACCCCCATATGAGAGCACATGCGGCACATATTCTGCAGGTTGTGAACACCAGTCGAGTCAATGAACGGAACCTTACGCATACGAATGATACGCACCTTGGCGCGCCCGCCCATGTCGCCCATCATCTCCTCAAACTTATTTCCTATTCCAAAGAAATAGGGACCGTTTATCTCATACACCTTAACGCCCTCTGGGATATTGAGATGTTCCAGGTTACCCATCACGTCGCTGTCTGCATTGGGATCTATCTCATCGCTCAGGACCGATACGTTGGTGGTTTCGGCCATACGTTTCATGCAGAGCAGGCATGCAATGAGTACGCCCACCTCGATGGCTACGGTAAGGTCAAAGATCACTGTCAGGAAGAACGTCACCAGCAGTACTATGATATCGGACTTGGGGTTCCTGAAAATGGCCCTGAAACTGCGCCACTCGCTCATGTTATATGATACCACCACCAGTATACCGGCCAGGCAAGCCATAGGGATGAACTTGACCAGCGGCATAAGGAAAAGGTAGATGAGAGCCAATACAATGGCATGCGCAATTCCGGCCACCGGAGTGCGTCCGCCATTGTTGATGTTGGTCATGGTTCGTGCTATTGCGCCTGTGGCAGGTATGCCACCTATCAGAGGCGACACCATATTGGCTATACCCTGCGCCACAAGTTCCTGGTTACTGTCATGGCGGTCTCCTATCACACCGTCGGCCACGGCGGCTGAGAGCAGTGACTCTATGGCACCCAGCATGGCTATCACCATTGCGGGTTGCGCCAGACGGCGAATGCTGGCCCAGTTGATTCTGGGAACCTCGGCCTGAGGCAGTTCCGTAGATATTGAGAAACGGTCGCCTATGGTCTCAATGCCCTCTACGCCCATTCCGCGCAGAATAAGGCAGACAATCGTCATGATTATCAGTGCCACCAGAGATCCGGGTATCTTACGGCTAATTTTAGGTGTAAGAACTATTATCAGTATGCTGCCTACACCCACCAGCAGAGACCACCAGCTGACTGTACTGAAGTTCTGGAAGTACACCACCCATTTGTCCAGGAAACCTGCCGGAACGCTTTCAATCTCAAGTCCGAACAGGTCCTTTATCTGAGTTGCAAAAATGGTAAGGGCAATACCGCTGGTAAAGCCTACAACTATCGGATAAGGAATGTATTTTATGATTGTTCCCAGATGAAGGACACCCATAAGGATCAGGAAAGCACCGGCCATGAATGTGGCAATGCACAATCCGTTCATGCCGTAATCCTGTATGATACCGTATACAATCACAATGAATGCTCCGGTAGGACCGCCTATCTGGACCTTGCTGCCGCCAAAGAAAGAGATGATGAAACCTGCCACTATTGCCGTGAGAATGCCGGCTTCAGGAGTTGCACCCGATGCGATACCGAATGCGATGGCAAGCGGCATGGCAACAATACCAACGATTACGCCTGCAAGCAGGTCCTGAACTAATGTCTGTTTGTCATAACCGTTCCTGAAAGTAGAGAACAGTTTGGGTTGGAAACCATTGAGATTCATAATGTTAACATCTTTGTGGCCAGTCCTTTACCGGCCGTTGATTAATACCTTTTCGTTTTCGGCCGCGAAATTACACATTTTCCATCCCCATTATTCCGTCTGTCAAGTATTGTTGCTTAAACAACTGTCTTAATTATACATTTTTAACCACGTTTGCCACACAGACAGAACATGACCATACATCTCTCACATCATCGACGGTCATAAATACATCTTCAGATAAGAAGGTCGAAAAAGAATCAAAAAAGAGCGGCACAAGGGCCGCTCCTTGCGACTGGAAGGAGCTACTTTCGCGATAGCGAAATAAAAAGAGGTCGAAAAAGGATCAAAAAAGAGCGGCACAAGGGCCGCTCCTTTTTGTGATCCTTAGCAGAACACCCCACATCCCGCCAAGAACCCCTCCAGACCCAAACTCAATTTTCAACAGCCCAGAAAGTGTACCACTTTTGTACCACTTTTTTCAATCACCAATATTCTAAAACACACTCAAACTATATTCCAGGCCCATTTCCATAGTTGAACAAGATTGTGTATCTTTGTGGTGAATGATATGAAAAACACATAAAACGTACCACATTCAAATACGCACCACCATGAAGAACGTACCACATTTACCCCCGCTTGCCATAATAGCAATCGTACTTCTGGTACCCGCCTGTCGTAGTACCAGAAACATCACTTCCACCCAATCATCCACCACAGCTATCACCCAAAAGGAGATGGACATAGCAACTCGTAACGCCGTTACCACCCGCAAAAGGAAACTGTCCATCACCTATATCCCGATGCTTCCAACTACTCCAAAGCAAAACCTCATCCCCCAATCCAACACTCCCACAAAAGAACTAACCGACCACCTTATATATAAAGGAGGCGGCACCCTCATTATTGAAGAGGAAACAACCCAAGCAGAAGACCAATCCTCCACCACGATCCAAACATTCCACCAAGACACAACCACCACACAAAACTCCCAATATCATGAAACCACGCCCAAACAACCCAGAGCCTCCCCAAATCTCAAACTCATCCTATACATCCTATTGGCGGCCATAGCATTCCTACTGCTATTAAAGTGCCGAAACCGCCAATGACACACCGTTCAAACAATAAACCATAAAACACAAAACCATGAAAGCAACAAACTATGCAACATTATTAATCAAGAGTTTTGAGCAGCTACGCCTCAACTCGTACCTATGTCCGGCAGGAGTCTGGACGCTGAATTCTATTTCAAAGTGCAACAATTGGGATGTTGACGATAAGATAATAGATAACTTTATTGTCATGAATTAGAAAAGGATTGCACGAAATGGGA